>JBAUIN010000001.1:0-5610 GCA_049682975.1 Pontixanthobacter sp.
CAGATGAAAGCGATCGACGATCTGGACGATCCCGATGCGCGGATGGGCCCGGAACCGGGTAAGTTCAACGATTGATGCTTTGATGCCCCCCGGCCTGATCAGCCGATCAGGGGCGTTAGCGTTTTACCGGTCAAAACGTGCGTGCAGCCGAGCGCTTTTGACGTTTCAGCTGGACTGAGGGCGTCGATCGTGCGCCAGCCGTCCTGGCGAAGCCTTTGGGCAGTCGCGAAATCGCATCCTTGCTCACAATAGACGAGTTGTTGGCGCTGGCTCGGTTCGAGGCCGTCTGCCAATCTGTCGAGATAAAGCGAAAACCCGGTGGCGCATTCCTGCGTCCCGGCGATCTCATAGGTTCCGCCGCGCCCGGCCGCGCCGCGCACACCATCGGCATAGATGGTGAAGCCGAACCAGCTCTGATACTCGAAACCATGCCGCTCGGTCGGGTCCAGGGTGATCCGGATGTTGCCATCGATACGTGCGGCGATGGCTTTCAATCCCTCAATCCGGGTCGTCAGCGCGTTTCCTCCATCGAAGGATGCCAGTTTCGCAACCGCATCTTCGAAACTTCCCGTCGCAAACAGCAGCGGCAGATACGCCTCGCCCCCCGCGGCCTTCAAACCGCCGGCGTCTTTCGTATCCAGTTCGCGGCGCACCAATGCGACATCGTCATGGGATAAGGGCAAGGTGCTTTTGGCCAGAACATCGACCAGATCGGGCAGCGTGAAGTCGATCGAGATGCCACTCGCTCCCGCCGCCTGCAACGCCTTGATCGCCAGCGCCACGATTTCCGACGCGGCAGCGGCGCTATCGTTTCCGATAAGTTCGGCACCCATTTGCAAGCGCTGCCGCGCCGGGTCCAGTTGGTCGGCGGTCAGCAGCGCGATTTCGCCTGCATAGCACAGGCGCAGGGGACGCGCATGATCGGCCAGCGACGTTGCTGCAATACGTCCGATCTGTGCGGTCATGTCCGACCGGATGGCCAGAGAGCGCAGGCTGACGGGATCGAGGAAACGAAACATGCGCCGCGCGCTGTCCCCCTCGCCCGAACTGGTCAGCCGCCCGGCCAGCGCATGTTCGAACTCGATGAGGGGCGGCGACACGCGATCGTAGCCGTGCATGTGCATCACATCGAGCGCCGCGCGCATGGCCTGCGTGGCGATCGCCGCTTCGCGCGGGAGCCTGTCCGCCAGGCCTTCGGGGAGCAAATTGTCGATCCGTTCGGTCATCCCCTGCCCCTAGCCAATCGATCGCGGACCGCAAAGCGGCAATCGAGCGACGTCAAAAGGCAAGCGGCTTGACCATTTTGACGCCTTCCAGATCGCATGCCTTTTCGACCAATTCGCGCGTGATCGGCTGGTCGACCGACAGCAGCAATATCGCCTCTCCGCCGCCCTGCCGTCGGCCCAAATTGAAATTCCCGACATTGATACCGTTCTCGCCCAGAAGCGAACCGATGCGGCCGATGAAACCGGGCGCATCCTCGTTAACGATATACAGCATGTCGCCTTTCAGATCGGCTTCGATCCCCACGCCGAACAATTCGACCAGACGCGGCGCCTCCGCCCCGAACAACGTTCCGGCCACCGATCGCGAACCCTGTTCGGTATCGACCGTCACGCGCAGCAGCGTGTGATACACCCCCTCGCGCTCATTGCGGATTTCACGCACTTCCATGCCGCGTTCCTTGGCGAGATAGGGCGCGTTGACCATATTCACCGTGTCGGAATATTGGCGCATGAAGCCGGCCAGAACCGCGCCGGTGATCGGTTTGCCGTTCAATTCCGCCGCCGTGCCTTCGCGTTCGATGCTGATCTTGGTCAGATTGCCATGCGCCAACTGCCCGACCAGCGAACCCAAATTTTCCGCCAGCTTCATATAGGGTTTGAGCTTCGGCGCTTCCTCCGCGCTCAGACTCGGCATGTTGAGTGCATTGGCGACACCGCCATTGACCAGATAATCGGCCATCTGTTCGGCGACCTGCAGCGCGACATTGACCTGCGCTTCGGTCGTGGACGCGCCAAGATGGGGCGTGCAGATGAAATTGGGCGTACCGAATAGCGGGTTTTCCTTCGCCGGTTCCTGCGCGAAAACGTCCAGCGCCGCGCCTGCGACATGGCCGCTTTCCAGCAAGTCCTTCAGCGCCGCCTCGTCGATCAGACCGCCGCGCGCACAGTTGACGATACGGACGCCTTTCTTAATCTTTTCGAGGTTTTCACGGCTGAGGATGTTGCGCGTCTGATCGGTCAGCGGTGTGTGCAAGGTGATGAAATCGGCGCGCTCCAGCAATCCGTCCAGATCGACCTTTTCGACGCCGATTTCGATCGCACGATCTTCCGTCAGGAACGGATCGAAAGCGACTACTTTCATTTTGAGGCCGAGCGCGCGGCTGGCGACGATGGAGCCGATATTGCCCGCCCCGATGAGGCCGAGCGTCTTTCCCGTGACCTCGACGCCCATGAACGCGCTTTTGGGCCACTCGCCTGCTTGTGTCCGGGTATCGGCGGCCGGTATCTGCCTCGCCAGCGCCATAATCATCGCGATGGCGTGTTCGGCAGTCGTGATCGAATTGCCGAACGGCGTGTTCATCACGACCACACCCTTCCCGCTGGCATACGGAATATCGACATTGTCGACCCCGATGCCCGCCCGGCCAATGACCTTGAGATTGGCCGCCGCGTCGAGAATTTCCGGCGTAACGGTGGTGGAACTGCGGATTGCGAGCCCGTCGTAATTGCCGATGCGGGCGATCAGTTCGTCTGGGGTTTCGCCAGTAATGACATCGACATCGCAACCGCGTTCTTCGAAAATACGCGCGGCATTCGGGTCCATCTTGTCGGAGATAAGGACTTTCGGTTTGGTCATGTTAAAATACCTATAGGATCGTCATTCCCACGAAAGCGGGAACCCAAATCGGCAATTGCTGCTCGATAGTCTGGGTCCCCGCTTTCGCCGGGATGACGGGAAGATTAGGACGCTTGGATCTCGGCGTAAGCCCATTCGATCCAGGGGAGGAGGCGTTTCAGATCCTCCTGCTCGACCGTACCGCCGCACCAGATGCGTAAGCTCGGCGGAGCATCGCGATAGCCGTTAAAATCGTAGCCAACATCGCGTTCATCCAGCATCGCGGCGATTTTCTTGGGCACATTGGCCTTCGCATCGTCCGACAAGCCATCGTAATAGTCGCCCTGAAACACGAAGCATACGCCCGTATTTGTGCGCTGCGCCGGGTCGGACACCATATTGCGCAGCCATGGCGTAGCTTCGATCCAATCGGTCACGATCTTGGCATTCGCGTCGGCCCGTTCGAACATGGCTCGCCGTCCGCCGATGGATTTTGCCCATTCCAGCGCCATGATGTAATCTTCGGTCGCCAAAAGGCTGGGCGTATTGATCGTCGCGCCTTCGAAGATGGAGCGGTTGATCTTGCCATCTTTTTTCATGCGGAAAAGTTTGGGCAGCGGCCATGCAGGGTCGTAACTTTCGATCCGCGCGACGGCTTTGGGCGACAAGATCAGCATACCATGCTGCGCCTCCGACCCCATGACCTTCTGCCAGCTGAACGTCGTCGCATCCAGCTTCGCCCAGTCCATTTCCTGTGCGAAGATGGCGCTGGTCGCATCGTTGATTGCCAGCCCTTCGCGTCCTTCGGCCAGCCAGTCACTGTTGCGAATTTTTGCGCCGGAGGTCGTGCCGTTCCAGGTGAACACCACGTCGTCGCCATCGGGAATGCTCGCAAGATCGGGTATTTCGCCGTAATCCGCGTCCAGCACGGTCAGATCGTTCAGCTTCAGTTGCTTGACCGCATCCTGAATCCAGACATTGCCGAAACTTTCCCATGCCGCAACAGTCGCCGGGCGCGCGCCGAGCATCGTCCACATCGCGCATTCCAGCGCGCCTGTGTCGGAGCCGGGCATGATGCCCACAAAGTAGTCATCCGGCACGCCGAGCAATTCGCGGGTCAGGTCGATGGCGTATTTCAGCCGCGCTTTACCGACCGCCGAACGGTGCGAACGGCCAAGAGCCTTGGTTTCAAGATTGCTCGCCGACCAGCCGGGAAATTTGGCGGTGGGTCCGGACGAGAAGAAAGGACGCTCGGGTTTGAGCGCAGGTATATCAGTCATGTATTCTCTCCTTACAGAGAGCTCGCGCGGCGTTGGGACCGCGTGGCCCGCCGATGGCAATAGTGCAGTGCAACATCGTGTCAATGCGCATCGCGGAAACGAGGTGGATTAGACCGCTCGCAAAAACGAACCCGACGTTCTATGGCACCGGCGATGGACAGCGCCCCGCCCCGCCCTTCCGAAACGGAAAGTTCCGGTTTGCGGATCGCCTTGTTCAGCGGCAATTACAACATGACCCTGGACGGCGCGAACAAGGCGCTCAACCGGCTGGTCGAATATCTGCTGCGACAGGGCGCACAGGTACGGGTCTATTCGCCGACGGTGGCGGACCCGGCGTTCGAACCGCAGGGCGATCTCGTCAGCCTGCCCTCCATCGCCATACCGGGCCGTTCGGAGTATCGCCTGCCGATGGGCCTGTTTGCAGCGGTGAAGCGCGATTTGAATAAATTCGCGCCCAACATGCTGCATATTGCCTCCCCCGATTTCAGCGCACGAGCTGCCACCACTTGGGCTAAAGCGCGCGGCATTCCGGTATTGGCGTCCGTCCATACCCGCTTCGAAACCTATCCGCGCTATTACCGGATGGGTTTCTTGGAGCCGGTGCTGGAGGCATGGATACGCCAATTATACCAACGCTGCGATGCGCTGGTCACGCCGTCGCAAAGCATGGTCGAAACCCTGCGCGATCAGGACATGAACGAAGATGTGTCGATCTGGTCGCGCGGGGTCGATCGGTCGATCTTCGCGTCCGAGAAACGCGATGCGAGATGGCGGCGGTCGCATGATATTGCCGATGATGATGTCGCCATCGTCTTTCTGGGTCGGCTGGTTATGGAAAAGGGGCTGGACGTCTTCGCCGATACCATCTCCCTCCTTCGCAAACGGGACCATGCGTACAAGGTGCTGGTGATCGGCGACGGTCCTGCGCGCAAATGGTTTGCAAAAGCCCTCCCCGATGCGGTGTTTGCGGGGTTCCGGACCGGTCCGGAACTGGGCCGTGTGCTCGCCAGCGGGGATGTATTCTTCAACCCCTCCGTCACCGAGACGTTCGGCAATGTCACGCTGGAGGCAATGGCGTGCGGCCTCCCCGTGGTCGCCTCAGCCGCGACCGGAAGCCGAAGTTTGGTGGAGGACGGCGTATCGGGCCGGTTGGTCGGTGATGGCACCCCGGCCTCCTTCGCGGATGCCATCGCGTCCTATCTGACCGACCCGGAATTGCGCAAAGCGCATGGGCGCGCGGGCGAGACGCGCAGCCAGGATTATTCTTGGGATGCCATCAATCGAAGCGTCCTCGACACCTATCACCGCCTAATCGCCGCGCATACGAGCTGATGGCCGACCTTTTCGCCGACGATCTGCCGCAATCGCAACCGCAATCGCCGCGGGACGATGCGCCTTTGGCCGACCGGTTACGACCACGCTCGCTTAATGAGGTCATCGGGCAGGATCATCTGACCGGCGGCGAAGGCGCGATCGGCCGGATGGTCGC
>JBAUIN010000002.1:0-11963 GCA_049682975.1 Pontixanthobacter sp.
TTGCGCGCCAAGACGACCAACGCCACCACCGCAACCCATGCCCACCAGCGGTGCAGGAAATGGAGGAGGAACGGGTCATGCGTCAGCGCCCAGAACCATCCGCGTTCGGTATCGACAGTCGGGAACAGACTGCCCTGCATCAGCGGCCAGCTGTCGGAAGCATGACCCGCATTCAGCCCTGCCACCCAGGCACCGAGCAGAAGCTGCACGAACAGAACCGTGCCGACGACCCACACAAGCCCTGTCATGCGCGCAGCTGGTGCGTTCGGATCGACGACCAGCCGCCGCAGATCGAGTGCCGTCCAAACCAGTCCGGCCAAAGTGAATAGCGCCGTCAGCAAATGGATCGACAGCCAGAAATGGCTCACATCGGTCACCTGCGTCGATAGGCCGGAGCGGACCATGTACCACCCGAACGTCCCCTGCAGCGCACCCAACGCCAACAAGGCGAGCAGGCGAGGTTTGTATCCCTTCGGAATCGCCTGCTTCACCCAGAACCAGGCGAGCGGCACGGCGTAAATCAACCCGATGAACCGGCCCAGCAACCGGTGGAACCATTCCCAGAAATAGATGAACTTGTAATCCGCCAGTGTCATTCCGGCCGGGCCACTGACCTGTTTATACTCGCCGATTTGCTGGTAGGCCGCGAATGCCGCCCGCCATTGCGCGTCGTTCAGTGGGGGAATCGCACCGGTTACCGGTTTCCATTCGGTAATCGATAGGCCCGATTCGGTAAGCCGCGTGATACCGCCGACGATCACCATGACGACAACCACGGCGGCCACCGCAAAAAGCCACCGCGCCAACCAAACAGGATTGGTCGCAGTGCCCGACGGTGCGCGATCCATGGCCTGATATTCGGTATGAGCAAACATTCCGTTCAAATGCTGCGCGCGATCGTTTGGCGCAAGACGATAATATGCAACTGGAATTGCGACTTGTGCCCGCCAAACACAGTAGCCCCTTGCGTCATGTTACAATGTTACATAGATAAGCGGCGAATGCGTAGTGTCATGCCCCTGATTCGCGCACGGCTCGATCGTGCGGGTATAGTCCTTTCGGGACTATGCGCCGCGCATTGTATTCTTTCGATTATTATCGTTTCCTCGCTTGGTATCGGGGGCGAACTTTTGTTGGCTCCGGAAATTCACCGGATCGGTCTGGCGATCGCGCTGGTGGTGGCGGCGGTGGCGATCGGATGGGGCGCGATCCAGCATCGCCGCGCCGTTCCATTCGTCGTTGCGATGATGGGGCTTAGTTTCATGGGCGGCGGGCTAGCGGTACCGCATGGCCCGTATGAGGTCGTGCTCACGGTAATCGGTGTGACACTGGTGACGATCGGTCATTTGCTCAATCTGCGCGGCCACTTGCCTGATACGCGCTGAACGCTATTTCGGTTGGCATGACATCAGCCGATCCTCAGCAAGCCCCAAGCAAGTCCGTTATCGTCAATGGCGAACGCCAAGTTTGCAACGCGACGACGATCGCGGAATTGGTTGCGTCTTTGGGGCTCGATCCTGCCAAAGTCGCAGTGGAACGCAACCGCGAGATCGTCCCGCGCTCGAGCCTACAGGAGCAATCGTTGCAGGATGGCGACGTACTGGAAATTGTGCACTTCGTCGGCGGTGGCGATCATGGGGCAGATAACGACGATAGCTGGGAAGTCGCAGGTCACCGTTTCACCTCCCGCCTGATCGTCGGCACCGGCAAATATAAGGATTTCGAACAGAACGCCGCCGCGCTTGAAGCTTCCGGTGCGCAAATCGTGACCGTCGCGGTTCGCCGCGTGAATGTGACCGACGCTTCCCAGCCGATGCTGACGGATCATATCGACCCTACGAAAATCACCTATCTTCCCAACACCGCCGGGTGCTTTACCGCCGACGATGCGATCCGTACTTTGCGATTGGCGCGCGAAGCCGGGGGTTGGGATCTGGTCAAGTTGGAGGTTCTGGGCGAAGCGCGCACGCTGTATCCCGATATGCGCGAAACCTTGAAAGCGACCGAAATTCTAGCGAAGGAAGGCTTCAAACCGATGGTGTATTGCGTCGACGATCCCATCGCCGCGAAGCAGCTGGAAAACGCGGGCGCAGTCGCGGTGATGCCCTTGGGTGCGCCAATCGGTTCGGGGCTGGGCATACAGAACAAGGTGACGATCCGCCTCATCGTGGAAGGGGCCAGCGTTCCGGTTCTGGTCGATGCGGGCGTAGGCACGGCATCCGAAGCGGCAGTGGCGATGGAGCTTGGTTGCGACGGCGTGTTGATGAACACGGCCATCGCCGAAGCGAAAGATCCAATCCGCATGGCGCGCGCGATGAAACGGGCAGTGCAGGCGGGCCGCGATGCGTATCTTGCCGGGCGGATGGGCACGCGCAAATATGCCGATCCAAGTTCGCCACTGGCGGGATTGATCTGACTGCAAATGGGCGGATGCGAAATTGGGCGGCGGAACCGAAACGTCTCTAAGCCGTTGATTTACCGAGCCGCCTTCCTGCGGCTTACCGACGAAGGTGACCCCTCACTATTGTCGGGCCATTTCAAAGCAGGAGTAGAATCATGGGCGAACTGACAGACAAGATCAAAGGCAACGCAAACGAAGCGGCTGGAAAGATCAAACAGAATTCGGACGATGCCGAAACCCGCGCGGAAGGCCATGGCCAGGAAGCCAAAGGTAAGGGCCAACAGGCCAAAGGCGAAGTCAAAGGCAAGATGGGCAATGATATTTGATCGTTCGTCATTCGAGTTGAAAGGGCTGCGAGAAATCGCGGCCCTTTTTATATTCGGCGTATGATTGATCATCGGATCTGATCGTATTGGGTTGGTTACGGTAAATTAACCATAACGATCCAAACACGTTTCTCGACCCATCGCATGGGCAGCTTGTGAGAAACGGATTATGGCCACTACCAATATCGCATCACCGATCATTGCCGAAATGCGCGAATTTGCCAATTTCGCCCCCGCCGAACAGCGTTATATCCGCCGAAGTCTCGATATCGGTTTAGGCCGGCAGGATGCGTTCAAGGTATGGGCTCGCGATGCGTATGAAAATATGGGTATTCGCCGCCAATATGTCGTTTATCAGGAATTGAAAGCGCTTCGGCTGTCCATCCCCGATCAGGCGGCAAGCCGCGATGTCGAGGCATTTATGGGCAAGCTCACCCGCGTGGCCGCGCATGATCTGGAACTGGAACGGCTACACTGCTTTTCCGCATTTCGTTTTCTGTACGAACGCCTGCTTGGTGCCGAAGCGCGTCCATGGCTGCCCAGCGCTTTCTGCGCCGCCGCCGCCCTTCCGCAGATACGGCCCGAATGGCGCCGCGATCTATTGCAATCTTTAAGCGAGGCCGCCGCCACGGCCCCCGCTTGGAGCAATCGGCGCCCGAGCTTCTTTCCGGAATTTATCGAGAAGGAAGCGGCGTAGGGTTGGCAGGGCCACAAACCTATTTGAAATTTCGCCGGAAACTCCATAGCAAGCCATCCTGTCCGCCTACCCTTTTGCGATCAGGACTATCGATTGTGAACGATGTCGTCTCCATCATCATCCCGACACATAATCGCCCCGAACTGCTTGCACGTAGTATAGGTAGCGCACTGGCGCAGACCGATGTGGAAGTGGTGGTTGTGGACGATGCGTCCGATCCCCCAGCGACGATCCCGGAAGATCCCCGCATCCGCCTGATCCGTTCGGACCGCAATGTGGGCATTTCGCGCAGCCGGAATATCGGATTACGGGAAGCAACGGGGCGTTTCATCGCCTATCTCGACGACGACGACATATTGCTGCCGAATTTCGCTCGCGACGCCCGGGCGGCGTTCGAGACTTGCGATTTGGCGCAACCGATCGGGGTTTTGTCGGCGATGGAGGTGATCGACGAAGAGGGGCGATTGATCGACACGCGCGTGCCCCCTACGCTCGAGAAGGGCCGCGATTACGCGTTCGAAAAGGTCGACACCCGGTTCTCGTTCAATGCCAAGCAGACATTGTTCATCGAAACGGCCGTTCTCCGACAAATCGGCGGGTGGGACGAGAGCTTTCTGACACGCGGAACATCGGAGATGTTTCTGCGGTTGAACCGCGTGGCATCGCTGTTCGGGATCGAAACGGTCGGCTATCGGCAATTCCGCCACGCCGGGCCCCGGCTATCCACGGATGACCGCATGCGCGAACGGTCGTTCCGGCAGCTTCGCCGCAAACATCGCGCCGTTTTGAAGGCACATCCCGCCGCGAATGCCGTTATGTTGATCGAACACGCGCGCACTTTGCGGCGGCATGGCATTCGCCGCGGCATCGGGAAGGCGGTGGTTCAAGCATTCCTTGCTTCACCGCGATCGACCGCGCGTGAACTGTTCGGCGGTAAATTCGCACGGTAATCGCCGCTTCGGTGCGTTAACGCCGGTACAGTCGATCCATACGGTCCTGATACCGGTCGCGAATCTTATGTCGCCTGATCTTCATGCTCGGCGTCATTTCTTCGTTTTCGATCGTGAACCCTTCGTCGGCGAAGGCGAACTGACGGACTTTTTCAACGACCGACAATTCGCGATTTACGCGGGCCATGGCTTCGCTGATCGCGCTGCGAAATTCCGGTAGATTCTGCAATTCGGGCATGTCGAATGTTTTGCCGTTCGCATGGCACCATTCCACCGCCCATTCGGCATCCGGCACGATCAGCCCGACGACATAGGGCCGCTGATCGCCGCTGACCATCGCCTGCGCAATCTCGGGTTGCAGGGTCAGCATACCTTCGATCTTCTGCGGCGCGACATTGTCGCCCTTGTCGTTGACGATCATGTCTTTCTTGCGGTCGGTAATCTTGATGCGTCCGTGATGATCGAGATGGCCGATATCACCCGTATGCAGCCAGCCATCGCGGATCGTGCGAGCGGTTTCGGCATCGTTCTGCCAATATCCTTGCATTACCAACTCACCGCGCACCAGAATTTCGCCATCGTCCGCGATTTTGATTTCGACCCCGCGCATCGGCGGACCGACCGTATCCATCGCGATTCCCGCCGCCGGGCGATTGCAGCTGACCACTGGCCCCGCCTCCGTTTGCCCGTAACCCTGCAGCATAGTGAGCCCGACCGCGTCGAAGAAAATGCCCACTTCCGGGTTGAGCGGCGCGCCGCCCGACACCATCGCCTTCATCCGCCCACCGAACTTGGCGCGAATTTTCGGACGGAAAATCTTTTCCAAGATTAAGTCCATCGGCCGGTCCCAGAACGGCATCCCACCATCCGCCTTGCGTGCGGCGATCGCCTGTGCACGGTCGAGCATGTAATTTGCCGCTTTACCCTGCTTTTCGATCTGTTTGAGAATGCGGGTGCGCAACACTTCGAACAGGCGGGGAACCACCACCATGATCGTGGGGCGGACCTCCTCAATGTTGCTGGCGAGCTTCTCCAGCCCTTCGGCGTAATAGATCTGCGCGCCGACAGCGATCGGCAGATACTGCCCCCCGGAATGTTCATAGGCATGGCTCAACGGGAGAAAGCTGAGGAAGCGTTCCTCCGCGTCCAACCCGAAATCGTTACCAAGAATTTCCGCAGCACCGGCGGCGTTGCACAGGATCGCGCCGTGATGCTGCTTCACCCCGCGCGGGGCACCGCCGGTTCCGCTGGTATAGATGATACAAGCGATATCGGTCCGCGTGATATCTTGGAGGCGACCCGTCACGGCGGTTCGGGCGGCGGCGGCATCGCCTTCCAGCATAGCGCGCCAGTTGCGCCGGGTGAGATCGCCCGCCTGATAATCGGGTAAATCCTCCAACGCGATTAGATATTCGGCGGTGCCGGTGCGCATGATGGCGGGCAGCAGCGGCTTGGCCAGTTTGGCATTCGACACGATAACCGCCCGCGCACCCGAATTGTCGAGGATGTGGACATGGTCGCGTTCGGTATTGGTCACATAAGCGGGCACGGTGATGCAGCCTGCGGCCATGATCCCCAGATCGGCGATGCACCATTCGGGCCGGTTTTCCGATACCAACATGACCCGATCGCCGCGCTCCAGCCCCAGCTTGCGCAGGTTTTCCGCAAACAGACAGACCCGATCCGCCACGTCGCGCCAGCTGATCGTGCGCCATTCGCCATCGCGCTTCGCACCCAGAAAAGGCGCCTCGCCGCCTTCGTCCGCCCGTTTCAGAAACAATTCGACCAGGTTTCCGGCATTGTCGACATCGTTCAGCTGGATCATACAGCCTGGTCTCCCTCATTTACTGTCCGCTGTTGCGGTTCGCGACGGGATTTAGGGTGCTGTGGCGAACCCGGCAAGCAGCACGTTATTCGGGCGCATACTCCAGCAACCCGTCGAGCCGGGGGTCGCGTGCGGCAATCCAGCGTTCGCCGTTCCACCATACGGCCCCGGCTTTCAGCGGCGGTGCGCGGGCGATGATCTGCGTATGACCGAACTGCTCGAAAGCGTCCGTCCTGTTCGCCATCCAGGTGCCTTCTTCCACCACTACTCTATCGCCGAATGCCATGATGAGCGGAAGCGCCAACGCCTCCTCGATCGGCAGGCCGAAATCGATAAGGCCCACGATGCTGCGCGCGGTCTGTACCGGTATGGTCGATCCACCGGCCGCGCCGATGGCGGCGAAGGGCGTTCCATCCGGCGCGTAGATCACGGTCGGAGCCATCGAGCTGCGCGGTCGTTTGCCACCTTCGACCCGGTTGGCGACAAGTACGCCGTCCACCTCGGGCGACCGGCTGAAATCGGTAAGTTCGTTGTTAAGGTAGAACCCGCCGAACATCAGACCCGATCCGAACGGCCCCTCGATGGTGGAGGTGTAGCTGACCATCGTGCCGCGCGCGTCGACGATCGCGAAATGCGACGTTCCGTTTTCGACCGGTTCGTCTCCATCGGCCAAAGTCTGCGCCGCGCCCATGGGCGAACCGGCGGAGACGCTGTCCAGTGCGCGCATGGGATCGATCAACAGGCCACGCCGCGTGACATAGGCGGGATCGATCAGGCCGCCGACCGGAACGGGTACGAAATCGCTGTCGGCGAGATACAATTCACGGTCGGCATAGGCCAGGCGCTGCGATTCCAGAAACAAATGCCAGGTTGCAGGATTATCGACACCCGAAGCCGCCAGATCGAACCGTTCCAGCTGCATCAATATCTGCAGCACTGCGATGCCGCCCGACGATGGCGGACCCATCCCACAAATTTTGTATTGGCGATAGAACCCGCATACGCTTGGGCGTTCCTTGGGCTCGTATCCTACGACATCGGCGATACCCATTCCGCCCTCACGCGGTGTTGCACGACGCACAGTGCCGGCCAGTTCAGCTGCCATCGGGACAAGATAGAATGCGTTGGGTCCGATCTTGGCAACCGCGGCGAACACGTCGTCCAGCGCAGGGTTTGTGATCCGCGTGCCGACCGGTTTCGGCTGTCCATCGGGTGTATAAAACATCGCCCGCCCGGCCTGCGTCAGACCTGCGCGGTCGAGCGACCCATCCAACGATTCATGCAGCCGCCGGTTGATTAGGAAACCTTCCTTCGCAAGCTGTCGTGCCGGGTCGAACAGATCGGTCCATGGCAGTCGGCCATGTTCGCGATGCGCCATTGCTGCCATCGCAAGGTTTCCAGGCACTCCGACGCTCAGGCCGCTGCGAACCGTCTCGGCATAGGGGCGCAATTCACCGTCTTCGCCAACGAACCACTGCGGATCGGCACCTAAAGGCGCACTTTCGCGACCATCGAAACTCGTAACTTCGCCGTTGGCCGTTCCGCGCACCAAAAAACCGCCCCCGCCGATGCCGCTCGATTGCGGTTCGACCACGGTCAGCGCGAGCATGACGGCAATGGCTGCATCGGTTGCGCTGCCGCCCTTCGCTAGCATTGCTTCGCCCGCTGCCTGTGCGCGTGGGTCCGCCGCGGACACGGAACCAGCGACATCGACTGCGCTCGATGCGCCGGTAGCGGCCGACCGGGCCGGTTCGGCTGGAATGGTCGAACAACCGGCAAGAGTAATCGCCGTTAGGCATGCGAAGAAAGTTTTAAACATGGGCTTATCGCTATTCGCTGCCGACCGCTTCGGCAATGGTCGAAAATCCGTCGCGCGCCATCAAACCGGGAAGGTCGTGCACGATCCTGCGAACCAAGCCCGGCCCTTCATAGATAAGCGCACTGTAAAGCTGGACCAGACTGGCGCCTGCGCGAATGCGTTCCCACGCATCCTCCGCGCTGGCGATGCCGCCGACCCCGATCAGCGGTATCGCCCCGCCGGTCGCCGAACGAAAATCCCGCAACCGTGCCAGCGACGCTTCCTTCAAGGGCGCGCCGGATAGTCCGCCCGTTTCGCGCGCATACCGCGAGGCGAGCGGCGGGCGGTTTATAGTAGTGTTGGATACGATCAGGCCCACCAGCCCCTTATCCATTGCGATCCGGGCGATCGCATCGACATCGGACGGCTCCAGATCGGGTGCGACTTTTAGAAAAATCGGCGGACCCGGCTCGCCTGCATTTTCAAAGACCGCATCCAGCAATGCGATCAGCGCCCCCTCATCCTGTAGCGCCCGCAGGCCGGGTGTATTGGGACTACTGATATTGACCGCGAGATAATCTGCGATCGGTGCCATAAGTTCGGTCATCAAGGCGTAATCCGCGATCCGATTGGCCGAGTCCTTGTTGGCACCGATATTGATCCCGACGATTCCCGCATTGCGATCGCGGCGCGCCAACCGGATCGCCGCCGCTTCCCCGCCGCCATTGTTGAAGCCCATGCGGTTGATAATCGCGCGATCCTCGACCAACCGGAACAGTCGCGGCTTGTTGTTGCCGATTTGGGGGCGGGGGGTAATCGAACCGACCTCCGCAAAGCCGAAGCCCAAGCGCAGGACCGCATCGGACACTTCACCGTCCTTGTCGAACCCCGCAGCCATTCCGATCGGGTTGGGGAAGCGCATACCGGCAACATAGATCGCCAGTGCGTCGTTCTTTGCAGACGATAACTGGCTTTTCGGCATGGTTTTCAGGGCGCGGATCGTCAGGCGATGCGCCCGTTCTGGGTCCAGGGCGAAGATGGCGGGGCGAAGCAGGCGAAACAGCATGGTGCGTCGCTATGCCGCCCACCATGTTGCCTGTCGAGCCGCTGCGCGCCCGATCCGCCCGGCTCGAAACTTTTTGAACCGAATTGTCGAATCCATCCAATTCGGCAGCTGTCAACGCCGCTACAGCCCGTCCTGCGACCCGAAGGGCTCCGGCTTATCGCTGCGAGTTCTCAACTTTACAGGGCGGTATCGGAAACGGTGCCGCCCTTCTTTTTTCGGTAATGTCCGAGCCCGCTCGATGCGACGCAGTTTGCACATTCGCCTTTTTGCGACCTATACGAAGCGCCATAGTTTTCTCAGGAGCCACATCATGTCGCGTATTCACCTATACCTCGGCACCGCCCTTGCGGGCCTTACTCTCACCGGCTGCGCATCGAACATGGCGGAGCCAGCCGTAGTTACCCAGGCATCGGGGCAAGCGTCGGCGCAAGCGGCTTATGAAGTGGCGGCTCCCGCCGATATCGGCACGTTGTTCGAACTGTATGACGCCGCATCGCTCGATCTGTCGCCTCTATCCAAATCCTATCGCGGGATTCGGGACGAGGATTACGCGCGATGGGGCGATTTTTCCGATGCGGGCGCTGTAGTCGAAAACGCACTGCTGCAATCCACCGCGCAAACGATGCGAAACAATTACGATGTGAACGAACTTTCGGCAGAAGATGCGCTGTCCTACCGTTTGTTCGATGCGATGGCAGAGCGGCAGGCGAGCCTGTTCGAATATCGCGATTACGGCTATGTGTTCGACCAAATGCGCGGCGCGCAGAGCCAGTTGCCGGCATTCCTCATCAATATTCACCGCGTGTCCGATGTAGACGAGGCGGAGGCTTACATCAGCCGCATTCGCGGCTTCGGCCCGGTCATGGACACGCTGGTCGCCGAATCGCGCGAACGGGCGGAAGCGGGCATAATGCCACCTGACTGGGTGTATCCGTATGTCATTTCGGATGTCGAAAATCTGCTATCGGCGGGAAGCGACAATGCGGTCCTGGAAGACTTCGAGGGGAAGGTGAACGCGCTCGATATTCCGGTCCCCGAGAAAGAAGCGTTGAAGCAGCGGGCCGGGCAGGAATGGGCGACTTCGGCGCGGCCGGCCTATCAGCGTCTGCTTATCGAAATGCAGCGACAGCAGACCTCGGCGCCGACGCAGGACGGTATCTGGCGGTTCGAGAACGGGGGCGAGTACTACAAGGCGCTGCTCGCGAATTACACCACGACCGACCTTTCGGCCGACGAAGTTCACGCCATTGGCCTGCGTGAAGTCGCCCGCATTCAGGATGAAATGCGCGCAATCATGGAACAGGTCGATTTCGAAGGCGATCTGCAGGATTTCTTCGAATTCACCCGCACCGACGACCGTTTCTATTACGACACGCGCGAGGCATATCTTGCCGATGCGCAAGCGAAGATCGATGCGATCGAAACGAAGCTGCCCGAATATTTCGGCGTCTTGCCGACCGATCCGATGGTCATCAAACCAGTCGAGGCGTTTCGGGAAAAAAGCGCAGGCAAGGCGTTCTATCAGCGCCCCGCCCCCGACGGTTCGCGACCGGGCACCTATTATGTCAATCTCTACAATCTGAAAGACATGAGTAAGAACGAGCTGGAAGCGCTCGCCTATCACGAGGCGTTGCCCGGTCACCACCTGCAGTTGTCGATCCAGACGCAGTTGGGCGATGTCCCAGCCTTCCGCCGGTTCGGCGGAGTGACCGCCTATTCGGAAGGGTGGGGCCTGTATTCGGAGGAACTGCCCAAAGAGATGGGTTTCTATACCGATCCTTATTCCGATTTCGGCCGGTTGGGCATGGAATTGTGGCGTGCGGCGCGGCTGGTGGTCGATACCGGACTGCATCATAAACGCTGGAGCCGCGAGAAGGCCATCCAGTATCTGAGCGACAACACCCCCAACCCCAATGGTGATATCCGCAAGGCGATCGAGCGCTACGCCGTCTATCCGGGACAGGCGACCGCTTACATGATCGGCAAGCTGAAGATCATGGAACTCCGCGATCGTGCGCGGACGCAATTGGGCGACGATTTCGACATTCGTACCTTCCACGACACAATTCTGACCAGCGGGCCGGTCCCGCTGTCGATCATGGAAGAGAATGTGGACGCCTATATCGCGGCGGCGAAAACCGAAGGTGCCGACTTGGGGGGATAGTCGCCACCGGGTTGCTGGGAATCGCAAAAAAGCGTATCGCCGCATTCGGGTCGCGCAACGGGGTATCGGGGCGCTGAAATGGAGAATGCGGCGAATGGTCGCGACTCCCGGCAGGATATGTCGGGTGCCGCGCCGAATGATGCGGGCCTTACGCCCGCGTCTCTATTCGCGCTCGATTATCTGCCCGTGCCCGGCGATCTGTCCGACTACGTCACCACCTTCTACCATTTCCGCTGCGACGAACCGGTCATCCGCGACATTCAGCCTGCGGCGGTCGGTCATTTGACCCTCTTCCCTTGCGGGCGAGGTGCCATGGAATTCACCGATGGTCGCCGTGACCTTTCGCACGAAGTCAATCTGCTGACGCCGTTCAGCCAGGCCGCGCCGTTTGCAATGACGGGCCCATTCCACGCCATCGGAGCCGTCCTGACTCCACTCGGCTGGACTGCCCTTACCGGTCTGGCGGCAGACGAGCATGCCAACCGCCTCTATCCGGCATGCGACTGGCTGGGCGGCGAATGCGAGGAGCTTGGCGCGATATTATGCCAGGAATATCGCGACGGTGCGAAATCGGGTACGCAATGCGCCACCGAATTGGGCGCATTCATTGCCGATAATCTGCGCGATGTGTCCGATAGCCACGCCGATCTGATCGCGCTGACGAACCGGTGGCTGGGCGGTGCGCTCGACCCAAACGTCGAGGATCTGTTTGCCGCCGCACCCTATTCCCGGCGGC
>JBAUIN010000003.1:0-10633 GCA_049682975.1 Pontixanthobacter sp.
TCGACCAGACTACGCCGCTGGCCGATGCTCGTTTAAAGGACGGGTCGCGTGTCAACGTGATCGTGCCGCCGCTGTCGCTCAAAGGCACGGCGATCTCCATTCGTAAGTTCTCCGAAAAACCGATCACGATCGACATGCTCAAGGATTTCGGTTCGATGAGTGACAAGATGGCGACCGCGCTAAAAATCTGCGGCGCTTGCCGGATGAACATCGTGATTTCGGGCGGTACGGGTTCGGGTAAGACGACGATGTTGAACGCCTTGTCCAAGATGATCGATCCGGGCGAACGTGTTCTGACGATCGAGGATGCTGCCGAACTCCGCCTGCAACAGCCGCATTGGCTGCCGCTAGAAACGCGCCCGCCCAATCTCGAAGGGCAGGGCGCAATCACCATCGGCGATCTAGTCAAGAACGCCCTGCGTATGCGCCCCGATCGCATCATTTTGGGTGAGATTCGCGGCGCGGAATGTTTCGATCTTCTCGCCGCCATGAATACGGGCCACGATGGTTCCATGTGTACACTTCACGCCAACAGCCCGCGGGAATGTCTGGGGCGGATGGAGAACATGATCCTGATGGGCGATATCAAGATCCCAAAAGAAGCGATCTCTCGCCAGATCGCCGAATCCGTCGACATCATCGTACAGGTGAAACGCCTGCGCGATGGTTCCCGGCGCACCACCGACATTACCGAAGTCATCGGGATGGAAGGCGATGTGATCGTGACGCAGAACCTGTTCAAATTCGAATATCTGGACGAGGATGACGACGGCAAGATCATCGGCGAATTCCGCCCCAGCGGTCTGCGCCCCTACACCTTGGAAAAGGCGCGGCAGTTCGGGTTCGATCAGGCGTATCTCGAAGCCTGCTTGTAAATACGCGAACACAATGGCGGCGTTATTCGCCCGCCATGATCCCTTTGAATGCCAGCGCGATCAATCCGGCGGCGATCATGGCGCTGCCCATGAAAATCGGCGTCCACGGAACCCAACCGACCTTGTCGAACCGGGCAATTTTGTTGCGCCGTTTCTCTGCGAACAGCGCGAACAGTGCGACGCCGACCATCGCAAGACCCGCCAGACCGACCAGTTCCGCCTCGCTTGCGAAGGTCCAGAAAGTGCGCACATCCTGCATCGCGCGCATATGGGATTACCATCCTCACCGTGCAACGGGTGACGCACCATGTTGCGCGTGCAGCATCTGCGCCTAAAGCCAATGCGTGACCGACGCTGTTGCCCAACGCCCGTTATTTGCGCTGCTGATCCGGCTGGGCGCGGCATTCGTGCTGTCGGTCATGCTGGTGCTGGTGAAACTCGCCAATGAAAGCGGCGTGCATCTGGCGGAGGTATTGTTCTGGCGGCAGATCCCAACTGTGCCCATCCTGCTGATCTGGTTCGCGCTGGCGGGTAAACTACATACGCTCAGGACCGCGCGGTTGGGTAAGCACGGACAACGCGCCGCTTACGGGCTGACAGGCATGTTCCTGAATTTCGGGGCGGTCACGCTGCTGCCGCTGGCGGAAGCGACGACCTTCGGCTTCACCTCTGCAATCTGGGCGGTCATTCTTTCGGCGCTGCTGCTGAAGGAAAAGGTCGGCATCTATCGCTGGGGTGCGGTCATGCTGGGGTTTGCGGGCGTAATCGTTATCGCCCAGCCGGGTGGTGGCACCATCCCGCTGTTCGGCGCGGCCGTGGCGCTGGCCGCCCCGTTCATGATCGCGCTCATTTCCATACAAATCCGCGATCTGACCACGACGGAACCGCCGATGACGATCGTATTTTATTTCGCGGCCTTCACCATTCCGGTTCTCGCGCTGTTTCTGCCGTTCGTCGCGACTTCGCACGATTTGTATCAGTGGGGTTTGTTGGGTGGGCTGGCGTTGTTCGGCCTGCTCGGCCAATTCCTTCTTACGGCGGCGCTGAAATATGGGGCCGTCGCCAGTGTCATCGTGATGGATTACAGTTCGCTCCTATGGGCGACCCTGTTCGGCTTCTGGTTTTTCGATCGCCTGCCGACCGCATATCTTTGGATCGGTGCGCCGCTAATTATCGGTGCCGGCTCAATCATCGCATGGCGCGAACATCATTTGGCGACAATCGCCAAACCGGTGGAAACGGGCGGTTGATCGCGGAACCATCCCCTTTGCGAACGATTGATCGGATAGTTAAACTAAGGAACAACACATGATCCGCAAGATATTCATCGCCACCACTTTTTCCGTCGCCGCATTGGGCATGTCCGCCTGCAACACGATCGACGGCGCCCAGGCCGACGTTGAATCCGTAGCCGACGAGGTCGGTGACGAAATTTAAGCTACAACAGTTTTACGATAGACCAGAATGAGATTGTTGGCCGGCATTTCGTAACGACGAGTTCGCACGAGGCCGTGTTTGGCACCGCAATCGTCGATCTCGATAAGAGAGCGTAGACCCCATCGTGGGTCGCGCTCCTTTAGGTTTTGGTCGAATACGATGTTGGAAGGTGCGGTTTCGACATTCGGTTCCACAAACGGGCCATAAAGAATAAGCGGCGCGCCGTCTTTCAGCAAATGCCCCGCCCCTTCGAACAATCCCTGGGCCGCATCCCAGGGGGCGATATGGATCATATTGCAGCAGAAGATCGCATCCGTTTGCCGGGCGTTCCAAATTGCGTTCGAAGCGTCGAGAACGATTGGATCGGCGATGTTCGGTATTCCGCTTTCCGCGGTCCATTCCCGAATGAACGCAAGGGCTTCGGCATCGTGATCGCTGGGAAGCCAAGTCAGATCGGGAAATTGCCGGGCCATGAAGATCGCATGTTCACCGGTGCCACTGGCAATTTCCAGAACCGTACCCGCCGCCGGCAATTCTTTGGCGAGAACCTTCGCAATCGCGGCGCTGTTTCGCGCAGTCGCTGGGGCATGACGCTTCATGCTGCGGTCGAGGCTTTCGCTGCCACACGTGCGCGTTTCTCGCGAATGATAAGCCAAATGAACAACCCCAATGGCCCCGCCAGAAACGTCGCCGATAAAATCGGGGCCTGCACCCAGCGCGCAAACCCTTTGGCATCGGCATTCCGGGCGATCCAAAGCCCGACGAACAGATCGAATGCGAGATAATGAACCCAGCCGATCGTCACGCCGCTATCGCTGGCAAAGATCGCCCGAACCCCGGCGATCGACGAAAAGCCGGCTTCTTCACCAGCACCGCCATTGCTAACGAGGCCGGTCAAAACCGCGACCAGTCCTGCGCTGTAAATCAGGCACAACAACGCGATACCGCAATACATGATACCTGCCAGAAGCGCAGGTTTCCGCGGTAGCAGGATCAACGCAATCCATGCAACCAGTGCCAACATATTGGCGGCGTTGAAGATGGTGTCCCACATGGTTCGACGCTCACATCACGTTACAATTCCGGGATGGGCAGACTGCGCGCGGCGCGGATCAGACTGTCATGCTCATGCACGAATTTTCCGCCCGCTTTGCGCATCGATAGCGCCAATGCCGCCCGCGCGACATCGCGGTCACGGATCGAACGATATTTCCGCCACTGGCCGTGCAACAGGCGATCGGTAATTGGCGCCGCGAGCATGCCCATTCGCTCCACCGGTCGTGCGTCGCCTTTTCGAGTCCCGCGCAGCAGCCCCGGTCGCAAAATATCCAGCCGGTCGAAGCCGATCTTGCGCAGATCGCGTTCGGCCTGACCCTTCACTCTCAGATAGAAACTGCGCGAGCCGATCTGAGCGCCCACACTGCTGACCGCGATCATCCGCGCTGCGCCGTGCCGAAGCGCGGCCTGCGCCGTCGTACGCACCAAATCGTGATCGACAGCACGAAACGCAGCTTCGTCTTTCCCCGCCTGTTTCCAGGTCGTGCCGAGCGCGCTGACCAGCACATTGGCCTGAACCGCGTCCAATACATCGCCCCATGCCGCAGGTTCCGCCACGATCAGTTCCATTTGCGCACCACCGGGCAATTTCATTTCGCGCCGGGCTATCGCCAGAATGCGAACATCCTCCCGCCCCACTGCCTGTTCGATCAGCGCACGCCCGATCAATCCCGTCGCGCCGACCAAGGCGATGCGCAGAGGATCAGACATTGCGCAGCCCGTTGGGAACGAAGCCATAGATCGCTAGGCATCGATCCATTGCGAAACGATCGGTCATGCCCGCAATATAATCGGCGATATGGCGGCTTTTCGTGGGTTCCTCCGCAGGT
The DNA here is from genome assembly GCA_049682975.1 of Pontixanthobacter sp. Classification (GTDB taxonomy): domain Bacteria; phylum Pseudomonadota; class Alphaproteobacteria; order Sphingomonadales; family Sphingomonadaceae; genus Pontixanthobacter. The sequence continues at coordinate 4,199 of JBAUIN010000003.1, forward strand.
GCATCGTCGCCCCACCCCTCACCCATCAAGGATGGTTCCTGTTCGTAAGCGGCATAGAGTTTCGCGACGACTTCCCGCGCCTTTTCAGCCGTTTCGATCTGGTCGGGGTGATAATACAGATGCTCGTACATAAACGCCTTAAGCTGCCGTTCTTCCTTTTGCAGCGCCGGTGAAAAGCCCGCCAACGGATGCGCAGCGCCGCGTATATCCGCGATGGAACCGCAGCCCTGAATATTGATGCGTGTTTGCGCAATGACATCGTTGACCATCACGCCGATCTGATTGCGGACGAGTTCCCGCAATTGGCGGTCATGCGGGGCATCGGGAAATGTGCGCTCCACCAATCGCCACTGTTCGGCCACGAAATCCAGCGAAAGCAGATCGTCCAGTTTCAGAAAACCTGCGCGCAGGCCATCGTCGATATCGTGATTGTCGTAAGCGATATCATCCGCCACCGCTGCCACTTGCGCTTCCAGCGATGCGTGTTGGTCGAGAGCCAGCGGGTAATCGGACACGAGCTCGGCCAGCGCCCAATGCGGATCGGCAACCGGTCCGTTATGTTTGGCCAGCCCTTCCAGCACTTCCCAACTGAGGTTCAAACCCGGATGGTCGCAATAGGGGCTGTCGATGCGCATCAGCGTTCGCAGCGTTTGCGCGTTGTGATCGAAGCCGCCATGTTTGGCCATCGCCTGGCTCAACGCCTTTTCGCCCGCATGGCCGAATGGCGGATGGCCGATATCGTGCGCCAGACATAGCGCCTCCGTCAAATCCTCGTCCAGCCCCAGCGAGCGCGCGATAACCCGGCCGATCTGCGCGACTTCCAGACTGTGGGTCAATCGGGTGCGGTAATGGTCGCCGTCCGGGGCGATGAACACCTGCGTCTTGCTGCGCAGCCGGCGGAAGGCGATGGAATGTACGATGCGGTCGCGATCGCGCTGGAAGGCACCGCGCGGTCCGCGCGTGCCGCCTTCGCCACCTGCGAATTCCCGGCCGCGCGAATGGGCTGGATCAGCGGCGAAGGGGGCGCGTGTCATGCCACGGGAACTACGCGGCTCTCCCCAAGCGAACAACGTGAACAATGTGGCAACATCGACGCACGGGCGCGCCAAAACCTATCGGCCGTCAGTCGTCGCCCAGGATCCAGTCGGCTGCCGCATCGCAATGGATACGCGACGAATCGAAAATCGGCAGAACATTGGCGCTCACATCGACCACCAGTTCCAGCTCGGTACAAGCCAGCACAATCGCTTCTGCACCGTCCTGCGCCTTGCGGGTTATCAGCGTCTTCAACTGCCGTTCCGCATCGCGGGTGCGTTTGCCCAGCATCAGCTGATCGTAAATGATCGAATGCAGCATTTCGACATTCTTCATATCGGGCGCGAGCAAGTCGACGCCGTGCGATACCAGTCGCCGACGATAGAAATTTTCCGTCATGACGTTACGCGTTCCGATCAACGCGGCATTGGTTGCGCCTTCTTCCTTCATACGCGCACCGACGCAATCGGCGATATGCAGGATCGGGATGGATACCGCACCGGCAATATCATCGTAGATCTTATGCATGGAATTGGCAGCAATAATCAGCGCCCCGGCGCCGCCCTGCTCCAACCGTTTGGCCGCTTCCGACAACACGGTCTTTGCGGCTTCCCAATCCTCGCTGCTGTCGAGCCCGTGCAATTGGGAAAAATCGAGGCTTTCGATCAACAGCGGCGCACTCGACAGGGGAGTCGTGCGGCGCTGGACCAACGTGTTGATACGTTCGTAATAGGCATGGGTCGTAACCCAGCTCATACCGCCGATAATACCCAGTTTGCGCAAAACTTCCCCTCCAGGTGGCACCCTTGGACCACCGGCAAATGTCGAAAACATATGTGTTAGCGCCTGCGGGCGTTCCGGCCAACAGGGGGGCGGCAATTAACCGCTATTGGATTAGTCATTCGTCGTGGGGGCTTGGCAGTTTGCGCAGCCATGCATCAAGGGTCGCAGCGGTTTCGTCTGCGGCTTCTTCCATCGGAAGATGTCCGATACCGTCCAGTACGATTAGATCGCTGTTTATCAGATGCGCATCGTACCAACGCGCGGCCTCGACCGGAATAAGGGCATCTTGCGCACCCCAAATAATCAACGTCGGCACATTCAGTGCTGCGATTTCATCCTGAATATAGGTTTGGCGCGGTGTGTTGAAACGCGCAATGGTCGCCGCGCGGTTGCCGGGATAGCGCAGAAGTTCCCAGTACCGATCGATCGCTTCCGGTGTAACGATCGCCTGGTTCGACACGCTTTGTCGCAAACTCCGCTCGACCAGGCTACGCGGGGTGATGTGTTCCATCAGGCGGTTCACGCCCGGTATCGCGGCGATGGTGAAACCAAGATTGCCGCCTTCCCCCTCCGGCCTGCGGATAGGGGCGCCGCTCGCATCGATCAAAACAAGACCATCGAGTCGGTTCGGATGCGACAAGGCGTAGCCCGCCGCGACCCATCCACCCATCGAATTACCGCCGAGCACGAAACTGTCGATCCCGAGATAGTCCGCAACCTGATCCACGTCTTCGACAAAATCGGGTAGCGCATACTTTTCATCATTCGATGGACCGGTGAGTCCATGGCCGATCTGATCGTAACGAATGATGCGATAATCACGACTCAGCGCGGCGACCCAGGGGTGCCACGTATGCAAATCCGCATTCGATCCGTGCAGCAGTATTATCGCGGGCGCATCGGGTGGCCCCTCATCGCGCAAATGGATGCTCTGCCCATCCGGCAGAGTGACGAATTGCGACGGAGCATCACCATATTTCGCGCGCATGGCATCGCGATCCGTGTCGGGTGTGCGGAGCAGCAGGAAGGCGATGCCCAGAATGACCGCCAGCCCGATCGCAATACGCACGAACCATTTCATGCCGACGCTTCAGTCATTCAAAGGGCTACCCGGCGGGCCAGTAAGACATATCGTATTCAGCTTCATCACCCTATTCTCTCCTATCACGAAAGATATTGTCCGATTATCGTTGGAAAACCAAGGTTCGGTTTTCGTTGGTGGTCGAGATAAGGGAAAACAGGGGAATATGATGATGAAACGCGCAACACCGCTGATTGCGGCCTGTATGGCCTTTGCTTTTGCCGCGCCTGCACAGGCGGCACCGGCCTCTATTGCCGGGGATTGGAAAACGGATGACGGCAAAGCGATCGTCAAATTCTACGAATGCGGCAATGCGATGTGTGCCCGGATTTCACGCTTCCTGGTTCCAGAGCCGACCGGCGGCGCACGCGATACCGAAAATCCCAAATCGTCACGTCGCGGTCGCAAATTGAAAGACATCCGCATCTTCTGGAACCTGACGCCCGATGGCAACAAATATGAGGGCAAGGGCTACAGCCCGGAAGACGGCCAATATTTCAATGCGGACGTGCAAAAGGTCGGCAACAAGCTGAAAATCAAGGGCTGCGTGCTGCTGTTCTGTAAAACGGTGAACTTCACCAAAGCCTGATTCGATCGCCGTGGAACGTTTAACCTAAACCCAGGCCACACAAACCGGCGCTGGTCAGCGATACCGTCACGACTTCGCGATCATCGATCCGGCCGACGCGATCCAAGAAGTCGCGCACGCCCATCGGTGTTTCAGTCACGCCTTCCTGCGGTTCGAGATTGCGGAGCTTCAATATTTGTTCGGTCGTCAGCCGCTCGACCATTCGCGTGGCCATACACTCCGCCTGCACGTCGCCCACGCCATGTTCAACCAGCGCGCTTCGTAGGCGGTATTCGACAAACCGGTCGCCTAACCCCGCGAATATCGCGACCCCGATGACTGCCGCAATCGACAGGATGATAATCAACAGCTTTTTCATTGTTCAATCGAGGTTCTTGACGATCTCTTCGACCATCTTTTTCGCGTCCGACAGCAGCATCATGGTCTGGTCCATGTAGAACACGTCGTTATCGACCCCGGCATAACCGACGCCGCCCATGCTGCGTTTGATGAAAAACACCTGCCGCGCCTTGTCGACATCGAATACCGGCATGCCATATATCGGACTGGCCTTGTCCGTCTTTGCCGCCGGGTTCACGACGTCGTTCGCACCGATGATGAAGGCGACGTCAGCCTGCGCGAATTCGCTGTTGATATCCTCCAGTTCGAACACTTTGTCGTAATCGACCGATGCTTCGGCCAGTAACACGTTCATGTGCCCCGGCATGCGGCCCGCAACAGGATGGATCGCGAATTTCACCTCCACACCCTTATCTTCCAGCACGTCGGTCATTTCGCGCAAAGCATGCTGCGCCTGCGCGACCGCCATGCCGTAGCCGGGAATGACAATGACCTTCTCCGCCTGTTCCAGCATGAATGCGGCGTCGGCGGCGCTGCCTTGCTTGTAAGGGCGTTGCTCGCGCGCTTCGCCATTCTCGCCACCGGAACTATCCGCGCCGAACCCACCTGCGATCACCGACAGGAAACTGCGGTTCATCGCTTTGCACATGATGTAACTGAGGATCGCCCCGGACGCTCCAACCAGCGCACCGGTGATAATCATCGCGGTATTGCCGAGCGTAAAGCCCATCGCCGCCGCCGCCCATCCGGAATAGCTGTTGAGCATCGATACCACGACCGGCATATCCGCCCCGCCGATGGGAATGATGAGCAGAAAGCCGATGATGAAGGCGAGTACGGTTAGCCCGATGATGAACGGCAGTGTCTCCGCCGGTCCGGTCGCCATCGCGAACAGCGCGGTCAGCACCACGATTGCGGCGAGCGTACCCAGATTGATAATGTGTCGAGCAGGTAAAAGGATCGGCGATCCGCTCATCCGTCCGGACAATTTGGCAAAGGCAATTACGGAGCCGGAAAAAGTGATCGCTCCGATTGCGATGCCCAAACCCATTTCGACCTTGCTGACCGACCCTATGCTATCGCCGACAAGCAGACCGAACGCACCGGGATTGAGATACGCTGCCCACCCCACCAGAACGGCGGCCAGACCCACTAGCGAATGAAATGCGGCTACCAGTTCCGGCATGGCCGTCATCGCGATACGCCGCGCGATGGTAAATCCAATGAGACCGCCGATCACGATCGCAATGCCGATCTCCAGCATATTCGCGACGTCGTGCGTAACCAAAGTCGTCACGACGGCAATCAACATACCGAGCATGCCCATCCGGTTGCCCGTTCGGCTGGTCGATGGCGACGACAGTCCGCGCAATGCGAGAATGAAAAGTACGCCTGCCGCAAGGTAGGCGAGTGCGACCCAAGGGCTTACAGGCTCACCCGTCGCCGCATTGGCGGGGGTGGCCACAAATGCACTCGTCATCGCGACGAGCGAAGCGACGTGGCGATCCAAACGGCACCATGCTGGATTGCTCCGCTTCGCTCGCGATGACGGAGAAAAAGTCAGCCGTATCATTTCGGCTCCTTCTTCTTATACATCGCCAGCATCCGCTCCGTCACCGCAAAGCCGCCGAAAATGTTGATGCTCGCCAGCACGACGCCCGCCAGCCCCAGCCACTTCGCGACCGGACTCCCCGCCTCCGCCGCCGCAATCAGCGCGCCGACGATGATGACGCTCGAAATCGCATTTGTCACCGCCATCAGCGGGGTATGCAGCGCGGGCGTAACCGACCAGACGACGTAATAGCCGACGAAACAGGCCATCACGAAGATGGACAAGATTGCGACGAAGTCCATCCTATTTCCGATCCAGCTTGTCGGCCATCAGGCGTTGCAGTCCACCGACATCCGAATTTTTTCCGATCTTGAATTCGATAGGCGAATGGCCGGACAGAAAGATCTTGATCTCCGCATCCAGATCGAAAGTTCCCGCGCTTTCGATCGCGTAAGCAGTGATCGATCGGTAGGGGATCGACAGATATTGCTTCTTGCTGCCGGTCAACCCCTGCACATCGACATAGATGACCCGCCAGCTGGTGAAAGCGATCCAGTCGCGCACGGTCTTGAAAGCGATTAGAACATCTTCGTCAGCGACCAGACTGTGGCCGTGATTATCTACGAACTCGTCCGGTGAAGCTGTTGTGGCGTTTAACAATCCCATCGCATTATCCCCTCGATTCTCGCGCCGCCGATAATCAATGCGCCAGCCTTTCGTGAACGACTTTACCGTTCCGCGTCAGCCGCACGGCGTTGCCGATCTCTTCGTCCAGCACCGGCTTGCCCGCCTCTTCGTCCCAAAAAGCCGCCAGAAAATTATAAAGGTTGCGGGCAAATAGTTCCGATGCATCGGCGGCCAAATGGCTGGGTGTGTTGGAATATCCCATCAGCTTGACCCCGTGTCGTTCCACCACCTCGTCCGCAACGCTGCCTTCGACGTTGCCGCCTTGCGATACTGCCAGATCGAAGATCACGCTGCCGGTTTTCATCGTCGCGATCTGGGCATCGGTCACCAATAACGGCGCAGCGCGACCGGGGATCAGCGCGGTGGTGA
>JBAUIN010000004.1:0-13103 GCA_049682975.1 Pontixanthobacter sp.
TGGGTAATTTGCGGACCCGGCGAAAATGCGGGCGTAATCGATATCGGCGATGATGGAAAAGGCAATCGGCAGGCCGCGATCTTCAAGATGGAGAGCCATAATCATCCATCCTACATCGAACCTTATCAAGGTGCGGCAACCGGCGTCGGTGGCATCCTGCGCGATGTGTTCACGATGGGCGCGCGCCCTATCGCGAACCTCAATGCCCTACGTTTCGGGTCGCCCGACCACCCAAAGATGAAGCATCTTGTGCGCGGGGTGGTTTCGGGCATTGGCGGCTATGGCAATTGCGTCGGCGTTCCGACAGTCGGCGGTGAGACGAACTTTCACCCGGCCTATGATGGGAACATTCTGGTCAATGCGATGACCGTGGGCGTGGCCGATGCGGACAAAATATTCTACAGCGCGGCAACGGGCGTGGGCAATCCGATCGTCTATGTCGGGTCGAAAACCGGGCGTGACGGCATCCACGGTGCGACCATGGCCAGCGCCGATTTCGGCGAAGATACCGAGGCCAAGCGACCGACCGTGCAGGTCGGCGATCCCTTTACGGAGAAATTGCTGATCGAGGCGTGTTTGGAGCTGATGGCGACCGATGCGATTGTGGCAATCCAGGACATGGGCGCGGCCGGCCTGACCTCCTCCAGCGTGGAGATGGCGACGAACGGAAAAGCGGGCATTCGACTCGATATGAACAAGGTGCCCTGCCGCGAAGACGGCATGACTCCTTATGAAATGATGTTGTCCGAAAGCCAGGAGCGGATGCTCATGGTGCTTAAACCCGGCCGTGAGGCGGAAGCCGCCGCAATTTTCGAAAAATGGGAATTGGATTTTGCCGTCATTGGCGAAGTGACCGACACGCACGAAGATGGCGGGCACATGATCCTGGAATTCGATGGCGAAGTGGTCTGCGACATTCCATTGGGTCCACTTGCCGCCGATGCACCGGAGTATGAACGCCCTTATATCTCGACCGCCGAATACAAGGCATGGGCGGGCATACCGTCGCTATCCAAAATTCCGGATAGCGAGGATATCGGTGCGGAACTCCTCCACATGCTCGCCACCCCCGCCCTCGCCTCCCGCCGCTGGATCTGGCAACAATATGACAGCCAGGTCGGCGCAGACACGATGCAGATGAGCGGCGGAGACAGTGCCGTTGTGCGTGTGCATGGCACCGCCAAAGCGTTGGCGATGACCACCGATTGCAACCCGCGCTATTGCTACGCCGATCCGTATGAAGGCGGCAAGCAAGCCGTCGCCGAGGCTTGGCGCAATCTAACCGCCGTGGGCGCGCGCCCGCTGGCGGTAACCAACTGCCTCAACTTCGCGAACCCTCAGCGGCCCGAGATCATGGCGCAACTGGTCGGCTGCCTGGAGGGTATGGGCGACGCCTGCCGCGCTCTCGATTTCCCGATCGTAAGCGGCAATGTATCGCTCTACAACGAAAGCAAAGCGACCGGCGGCGGCAGTGCAATCCTGCCAACTCCGGCTATTGGCGGTGTCGGCATTCTCGAAGATTCGGACGATATGACAACCATCGCATTCAAGGGCGAAGGACAGGCGATAATCGTACTCGGCGGCTTCACTGATAATGGCGACGCATTGTGGAACGCCAAATCGGGAACGCCCGACCTGTCCGCCATGCGCGCGGAGGGATCGATTGGTGCAATCGGATCGCATCTGGGGCAATCGACCTGGCTACGCGAAATACGCGGATTGGAAGACGGCTCGCCTCCGCCGACCGATCTGGCAACGGAACGCAAAGTCGGCGAATTCGTCCGCAAGCTCATCGAGAGCGCGCGCTGCTCTGCCGTCCACGATATTTCGGATGGCGGTGCGGTAATCGCTTTGGCTGAAATGGCGATGGCGAGCGGTATCGGCGCGACAATTCATACGCTGGGCGACAGTCTGCTCGACATGTTCGGGGAAGATCAGTCGCGCTACATCGTAACCATGGGCCTTACCGAACGCGAGGAATGGGATGCTTTCAAGACGGAATGCGACGAGGCCGGCGTAAGCGCGGACTGGATCGGCTTTACCGGTGGCGACAGCTTCTCGTGGAAAGACGACGAAGACGCAATCCTGTTCGACATTTCCGTGGCGGAAATGACTGCTGCGAATGAACGGTTTTTTCGCGAATGGATGGAAGATTGATCTTCGATAAGTTTTCACTGCGAACAAATCTGTTTTGGATTGGCTTCGCAGCGCCCATAACGATACACGCATGAGCGAGACGCACTATCCATACCCGCAATTGCCTTCGCTTACGGATGAAGAGCGCATTGCTCGAGCTCGTGCGGCATTCGAGCGGCTGAAAAAAAGGCGTAGCTGCCGCTCCTTTTCAAACAATGCGGTTCCGCGCGAGATCATCGAATACGCCATTCGCGCCGCCGGAACCGCCCCCAACGGCGCGAACCACCAACCGTGGCATTTTGCAGTCATTGGATCGGCTGCAAAGAAGCGCGCGGTTCGCGAGGCTGCCGAAGCCGAAGAACGACGTTTTTACGGCGTTGATAGCGACGCCGCCAAAGCGAGCGACGCCTGGCTCGATGCGCTCGCGCCGTTGGGAACCGATGACAGCAAACCGTTCCTAGAAACCGCGCCATGGCTGATCGTCTGCTTCGCACAACGTAAGGGCGGGATAGAGGACGATGGCGAAACGCAGAACTATTACGTCAATGAAAGCGTGGGCATCGCCTGTGGGATGCTGATCGCGACCCTGCATGAGGCCGGACTGGCAACATTAACACACACGCCGTCACCGATGAACTTTCTACGCGACATTTGTAAGCGCCCGACAACCGAAAAACCGTTGATGATTTTGGTGGCAGGCCATGCGGCCGACGATGCAACAGTGCCGGATCATGCCGTTCGGAAAAAGCCGCTGAAACAGATCAGCAGCTGGTTGTAGTTTTCAAGCGGCCTTAGCTTCGTGCCGGGTGTTATCTCCGGCATTCCCCAGAAGATCGTAAGGGTCGATCCCGGCGGCCGTCCAATATTCATGACATGCCCGATACCAGCTGGGGTCGCCTATCTTCATCATCGCACGTGCATCATCGAGCGGCATGGCAAGAAGGTCGCGCAAAGCCATATCGGCAACGCGCGGTGCGCCACGGCCCGCTTTCTGCGCCTGCCGCACGGCGCGAAGAACGGGCGCTTTCCCCGGCGTAGTCTGACGAATGTTCAGCGCACCGAGATATGCGATGAATACATTCGCGAAACCGCTATTCTGGCCATGGGTAAAGGCCAGAACACATTGTTCGCCCAACGCATCGCGCCCATATCCGGTCAGGACATGCAGCATGTCGTGGGTATCGCGGCGACGGTTCGCGTACCATGAGACAAGATCGTCATATTGCGGACGTTCGCCCCAGGTCTTGTCCTCTTCCGCGACGAGTCCAGCGGCGGTCAGTCCTTCGCTTTCCATAAAATCGCAATAGGCATGCGCAACGCTACCGCGCGGCAGGCGGCGTAGGGTGGCGTGATCGTCCAATATGGTCGGCAGATAAGGTTCGCTGGCACGAATAGCCTCGCCCCGCTCGCTCAGTGCGAATGCACGGGCGGCAGGCAAGAATTTGGCCGAAGGAAAGGCTTCGAAAATCTTGAAGACGTGCGTCGTGTCTTCTTTGTCCTTCAGCAATTCGCGAAAATGCCGATATGCCTCCATCGGGCGCTTCTTCAGAACCGGGCGGTCGGGGTGACGAAAAAGCGTACCGTCGCGCGCCGTTTCTGTCGTGGTTCCATCGATGGAATTTAGCTGCGTCATCGCGCCTTCCTTACTGACAGTGATGTCAATATAAAATGAACGACCTCATTTGGCCACCCATTCATGCTCCGAAATATTCAACAATTTGAGAATATCGGTCAGCGATCCATCGTCGATCCAACAATTTGCCGCCGCGCGCGCCGCTGGTTTAGCGTAAAACGCAACACCGTAATCGGCCGCCTCCAGCATCGGAACATCGTTCGCCCCGTCACCTGCCGCCAGGCTGACGGCACCCCCGCCCAACGCCTCCATCTCGTTTTTCAGAACATGGCGTTTGGTAGCGCTGTCGACAATCGAGCCGGACAATTCACCCGTCAACATACCGTCTCGTACGGCAAGACGGTTGCCGACCACTTGTTCGAAGCCGAGCCGGTCGCCAATCGCATCCGCGAAATGATGGAAACCGCCGGTGACCAGCACGGTTTTGCAACCGCGCGCTTTTAACGTTGCAATCAACACACTCGCGCCAGGGTTCGGCGTGATATTTTCGGCAAGACAAGTGGCGATCACGCTCTCTTCTAGTCCAGCGAGCATGGCAACGCGTTCTCGCAATGCTTCTTCGAACGCGATCTCGCCACGCATGGCCCGATCCGTAATTTCAGCGATCGTATCTTTCAATCCTGCGAAATCGGCCAATTCGTCGATACATTCCTGCTCAATAATGGTGGAATCCATGTCGGATACGAATAGCTGGGGGACGATCGGTTCATGATCCGCGATAAGAGCCGCGGTCGGCTGTAGATGGCGTTCGATCGCTTCGCGTAGCACGTCGGCATCCCCGGTCGGCAGGCTCATTTGCAGCACGTTGCCACCATGTTCCAGCAACCGCGCGACGGCGATCGGCATGCCGCGCGTGGCCAACGCATCGCTGGCTGCGGCCAGGCGCGTTTCAAGTTGCGCCGTGTCTGCTATCAGCCGCGCTATGAGCATTGGAAATTCTCCCGATACGGTACTGTCCGGCAAGCCGCCGCTTGCGCTCATTGCAGGACCGACTGCCAGCGGCAAGAGCGATCTGGCCGTCGATCTGGCATTGGCATTGCGGGCCGAAGGTCGAGACGCGGCCATCGTAAATTGCGACAGTGCGCAGGTCTATTCCGATCTCCAGATATTGAGTGCCCGCCCTTCACCCGCAGAAATGCGGGGAATTCCGCACCATCTGTTCGGGGAATGGGACGGAGCGACAGCGTGTTCCACCACAGAATGGGCAAAGGCTGCGAAAATTCGCATTGCAAAATGTCATGCGGCGGGTGTCGTACCCATCCTGGTCGGCGGCACCGGCCTGTACATTCGCACTTTGCTGGAAGGCATATCGCCTATCCCGGCGATCGATCCCGCAATCCGCGCCGACATCAGGGCTATGGACCAGCGCGAGGCGCGTATTGCGCTGGAGGGTGAGGATGCCGAGGCGGCTGCACGCCTTGCCCCGGCGGACGTCACCCGAACGGCGCGCGCATTGGAAGTTGTTCGATCGACCGGCAAACCGATGGCGTATTACTTTGGCAAAAAGACAGGTGGAATTAGCACGGACGTCGATCTCCACCCGTTACTTCTGATCCCCGAACGCGAAGCATTGTACGACCGTTGCAACGCCCGTTTCATCCGAATGCTGGAGTGCGGCGCGGAGGCAGAAGTGGCGCGACTGATGGAACGCAATCTCGATCCGCAATTGCCGATTATGCGCGCCATTGGCGTTCGCGAAATTGCTGCCGCAAATGAAGGCGTCGTTGAGCGAGAAGCCATGATAGAAGCGGGCCAAATGGCAACACGGCAATATGCCAAAAGACAGTTCACATGGTTTCGCAATCAGTTGCCGATGAGCTGGGCACGCAAGAAGCCTAGCGAAATGTCTTTAACCGAAGAGTTTGAAACATTATTACTCAAATGATGGTTGACGCAATATTATAATTACATAATGAGCAAGCTATCGGACGGCTTGGTGCGATGTGACGCGCCGGGCTGCATTGTTGAAAAAGGTCCGGTTGCGCACCGGCAAATGAGGAAGTGACATGTCGAAGCAGGAGCGCACCGGCGCATCCATACTGGTCGAGAGCCTGATACGGCAGAATGTGGAATTCGTATTCGGTTATCCCGGCGGCGCCGTACTGCCGATTTACGACGAATTATTCGGGGACGATCGCATCCGGCATATTCTCGTACGTCATGAAGCCGGTGCAGCGCATGCGGCCGAGGGATACGCGCGATCGACGGGGAAGCCCGGCGTCGTCCTCGTCACCTCAGGTCCGGGCGCAACCAACGCAGTGACGGGCATCGCCGACGCTTATCTCGATTCCATCCCGCTCGTTGTCATCACGGGTCAGGTTCCGACCGCCCTCATCGGCACCGATGCTTTTCAGGAAGCGGACACGATCGGCATCACCCGTCATTGCACGAAGCACAATTACCTCGTCAAAAATGTCGCCGATTTGCGCGCCACAATGGAAGAGGCATTCCGCATCGCCACCACAGGGCGCCCGGGGCCAGTATTGGTCGACATTCCGAAAGACGTGCAGATTGCACTGACCGATTGGAACGAACAGTCGGAAACCCCACGCGCCTCCCATCGCTATCAACCCCGCATAGAGGGTAAGGCGAACAAGATCGCTCAAGCCGCGGCCATACTCGCAGCGGCGAAACGTCCGGTTTTCTATACCGGGGGCGGCGTTATCAATTCCGGGCCGGAAGCCAGTCTGCTTCTGCGCGAATTGCAGGCGCTTACGAAAGCGCCCGTAACATCGACGCTCATGGGTTTGGGCGCCTTTCCGGCAGACGATCCGGACTGGCTCGGCATGCTGGGTATGCACGGAACCTACGAAGCGAACATGGCGATGAACAAATGCGATGTGATGCTGTGCATCGGCGCGCGGTTCGACGATCGCGTAACGGGGCGGTTGGACGCTTTTGCGCCTGATGCGCGCAAGATTCATATCGATATCGACCGCGCTTCGATCGACAAGGTGGTGCCGGTGGAACTGGGTATCGTAGGCGATTGTGCCACGGTACTGAAACAGATCATCATCGAATGGGGGAACCGCGAACCATGCGATCAGGGCGAATGGAAGGCGCGTATCGCCGGGTGGCGGGCACGCGAAAGCCTGGCTTTTCCTGAAACCGATGACGTTTTGATGCCGCAAAAAGCGGTGCAGAAATTATTCGAAATGACGCGGGAGCGCAAGCCGATCGTTTCGACAGAAGTCGGGCAGCATCAGATGTGGGCGGCACAATATTTCCGCTTCTTCGATCCCAATAAATGGCTGACCAGCGGCGGTCTCGGGACGATGGGTTACGGCTTGCCTGCCGCGATCGGCGCGCAGTTGGGCAATCCGGATGCGTTGGTGATCGACATTGCAGGCGAGGCGAGTATTCAGATGAATATTCAGGAACTGGGCACTGCTAGCCAGTTCCGCCTGCCGGTGAAGGTCTTCATCCTCAATAACGAATATATGGGCATGGTCCGGCAATGGCAGGAACTGACCTATGAAAGCCGTTATTCCAATTCCTATTCCGACAGCCTGCCCGATTTCGTCACGCTCGCGGAAGCGTATGGATGGAAGGGTATCCGGATTCATAACGAAAGCGAGCTGGAAGTCGGTATCGCTGCCATGCTGGACCATGATGGGCCGGTGATGGTCGATTGTCATGTGTCGAAGGACGCCAATTGCTACCCCATGATCCCCAGCGGCGCGGCGCATACCGACATGCTGATGTATGGCGATGAGGTTGCGGGGAACATGGACGATGCGGCAAAGGCATTGGTCTGATGGCTTACGATCTCTATAGCGCGCAGGGCGAAAACGAACGTCACGTGCTGGCCGTAACCGTCGATAACGAACCCGGCATTCTCGCGAAGATTACCGGGCTCTTCACCGCCCGTGGATACAATATCGACAGTCTGACGGTGGCAGATATCGCCGAAGATCACGCTATCAGTCGGATCACTATTGCCACCAAGGGACCGCCGCGGGTAATCGACCAGATCGAGGCACAGCTGGAACGGCTGGTACCCGTCCATCGCGTGCTCGACCTCACCGAAGCAGGTCCACATGTCGAACGCGAACTGGCTTTGATAAAGGTTGCCGGATCGGGCGACGCGCGGGTCGAGGCATTGCGGATCGCCGATGTATTTCGTGCGCAGGTGGTCGATACGACCATCTCCAGCTTCATCTTCGAACTGACTGGATCGCCGAACAAGATCGACAATTTCGTCGCACTGATGCGAGAGCTTGGGTTGGTCGAAGTTGGGCGGACCGGTATTGTCGGTATGATGCGTGGTGCGGACGGAGCGTGAGCGAGAACTACATTTTGTCATCTCCGCGAATGCGCGGACCCGGAACGGACTGGTATGAAGTCACTCTGAGTTCTCTAAGTTTGCAGGAATGACCAATTTTTTTCGATTAGTGGGAAGTAATTATGAAAATCTATTACGACGCCGATGCCGATACCGATCTTATCAAGGGCAAAAAGGTCGCCATTCTCGGCTACGGCAGTCAAGGACATGCTCACGCGCAGAACCTACGCGATAGCGGCGTGAACGACATCGTCGTTGCCTTGCGCGAAGGGTCGGCCACACGGACAAAAGCGGAAGATGCCGGATTCACGGTGATGACGAATTCCGAAGCTGCCGAATGGGCCGATCTGGTCATGATCCTCGCACCGGACGAGCATCAAGCGGACATCTGGGCCGATGATATGATGGGCCGGATGAAGCCCGGCAGCGCACTCGCTTTCGCCCACGGACTGAACGTGCATTTCGGCCTGATCGAGCCCCCTGCCGACATCGACGTCGTGATGATTGCGCCCAAGGGGCCGGGGCACACCGTACGCAGCGAATATACCAGGGGTGGCGGCGTGCCGTGCCTGATTGCGGTTCATCAGGAAGCCGATGGCAACACCGGCAACGGCTATGCCAAATCGCTGGCGTTATCCTATGCCAGTGCTATGGGCGGCGGGCGATCGGGCGTCATCGAAACGACGTTCAAGGAAGAGTGCGAAACCGACCTATTCGGCGAACAGGCTGTGCTGTGTGGGGGGATATCGCATCTGATTCAAGCCGGCTTCGAAACTCTGGTGGAGGCCGGCTACGCCCCGGAAATGGCGTATTTCGAATGCCTCCACGAAACCAAACTGATCGTCGATCTGCTGTATGAAGGCGGCATCGCCAACATGCGCTATTCCATCAGCAACACGGCCGAATATGGCGATATCAAAACCGGCCCACGCATTATTACGGATGAGACGAAAGCGGAAATGAGGCGCGTTCTGGCTGACATTCAGGCGGGTCGCTTCGTCAGGGATTTCGTGCTGGACAACCGTGCCGGACAGCCGGAGCTGAAGGCCAGTCGCAAAGCTGCCGAAGCGCATCCGATCGAGCAGGTCGGCGGTAAACTGCGCGCAATGATGCCGTGGATCGGCAAGAACCAGCTGGTCGATAAATCCAAAAATTGAAGCTGTTCGATTGTCGATGCTGAAACGCGCAACGACAATTAGCGGTCGGATACGAAGATAGAGCCGTTATATTGGCGGTCGATTTGCCCATTACGACCGAGCTGTGCAATCGAGATGATGCCGCGAAACCGTCACAATAAAGTTCGAACGTGTGCGGCAATAATCCTATGGAGCCTTCAGTAATGAACCTCAGTCGTTTTGTACTGCCAATCGCTCTTTGTGCGCTAATCCCCGCCTGCAGTGAGGATAACTCCCAGCTTAGTGGCGAAGGAAACACTGCCGACGCCCCGGCCCCGCCCGGCCCGATGACGGAACCCACAGTCGCGCAGCCCAATTCCGGCGCGGCCCCCGGTGCAATGGAACCGGGCACGATGACCGATCCAGCCACCTCCACATGCGGGGCCACGCGCGGCGCCAGCTTTCTTGGAGAACCCTTTACCGACGAACTGTTCGAATCGATCGCGCATATCGTGCCCGAAGGCGGAGCGATCCGAGTGCAACGTCCGGGCGAAAGCTATACGCAGGACTATGTCGCAAACCGCCTCAACGTTATGCTCGACGATGGCGGCATCATTCGCGACCTGCGCTGTGGTTGAAGAACGCGCGCTTGCCATTCCCTTGCAGGTGCGTATGCATCTGCCGATGATGACATTTATGCCCGACCTGCTGCGACTAACGCGCCCTTGAGCGTGATCTGCGGCGCGTGACGCGCGGCGGGATGCTCAAGGGATAGTCCGCCCCCGTTTCCCGTTTTTATGAGCCGTCATCATGCCCATGCTTCAGAACCCATCCGCGAAATATCGCGCCTTTCCGCCGATCGATCTTCCCGATCGGCAGTGGCCAGGACGCACAATCACCACCCCGCCCCGCTGGCTCAGCACCGATCTGCGCGATGGCAATCAATCGATCATCGATCCAATGGATTCGGTAAAGAAAAACCGTTTTTTCGATCTGCTAATTGAGATCGGCGTAAAGGAAATCGAGGTGGGCTTCCCCAGCGCGGGCGCGACGGAGTTCGACTTCATCCAAAACCTCGTTCGTTCCGGCAAAGTGCCGAACGACACTATGCCGCAGGTCCTCACCCAATCGCGCGAAGATCTCATCCGCACATCCTTCGCCAGTCTTGATGGCGCGCATTCGGCAATCGTGCATCTTTACAATGCAGTCAGCCCGGCGTGGCGCGACATCGTGTTTCGCATGACTAAGGACGAGGTGCGCAATATTGCCGTCACTGGCGCGAAGATCATGCGGGACGAAGCCGCTGCGCGCACCGATACCGATTGGCATTTTCAATACTCGCCAGAGACATTCTCCACCGCCGAACTCGATTTCAGCCTGTCAGTCTGCGAAGCGGTGATGGAGGTGCTGCAACCTACGCCAGAAAAACCCATCATCCTCAATCTGCCCGCGACGGTCGAGGCGTCGACGCCCAATATCTACGCCGATCAGATCGAATATTTCTGCCGTAACCTGCCGAACCGCGATTGCGCCGTGATCAGCCTGCACACGCACAACGATCGCGGCACCGGCGTCGCGGCTGCGGAGCTTGGATTGATGGCTGGCGCCGACCGCGTCGAGGGATGCCTGTTCGGGAATGGCGAGCGGACCGGCAATTGCTGCCTCGTGACGATGGCGCTCAATCTTTATACTCAGGGTATCGATCCCGGCATAGACCTGTCCGATATCGACCGCGTGATCGAAGTCGTTGAATTCTGCAACGAACTGCCCGTACACCAGCGGCACCCCTATGGAGGAGAATTGGTCTACACAGCGTTTTCCGGCAGCCATCAGGACGCCATCAAAAAGGGCTTCGAAGCGCGCGGCACTCAGAACGATGACACCTGGCGCGTGCCCTACCTCCCCGTCGACCCCGCCGATCTAGGTCGTGATTACGAGGCGGTTATTCGCGTCAATTCGCAATCCGGCAAGGGTGGCTTCGCCTGGGTGCTGGAACAAGATCAGGGCCTCAAGCTGCCTAAAGCGATGCAGGCCGATTTCAGTCGCCATGTTCAAAGCATGGCCGACGGACTGGGGCGCGAACTGGACGCTTCCAATATTTGGCAGGCATTCCGCGAAGCGTATTACGTACAAACCGACGCAAAGCACTTCCAGCTGGTCGATTACGACGAAACACGCGCGGAAGACGGCACTCGCATCTTCACCGGCACGATCGCTGTCGGCGGAACGGAACAGCGTGTATCGGGCCGCGGCAACGGTCTGATCTCCTCGGTCCTGACCACGATCGAGGATGCCTTCGGCGTCACTCTGGAAGTCCGGGACTACACCGAACACGCCCTGGGCTCCGGCCGTAACGCCCGCGCCGCCGCCTACCTCGAATGCGCGGATGCCAACGGCAACACGATTTGGGGCTGCGGCATCGACGAGGACGTCGCGACGGCAAGCGTGCGGGCGGTATTGAGCGCGGCGAATGGGGCGAATACTTAGTTAGTTGCGTGCGTATCTCAAGCGGTCTGCGTCTTATCATGCTGCAAACTTGCAAACCCGATGACAGCACCAGCGACTGCCAGACCCGCGCCGACCCATGCCGCGATCGTAAAACTGGCTACGATCTTCGCCCCGCTGGCCAGGACCGGACCCAGCGCAGCAATGGCGATCAGACCGGCGAGACGCGAAATCGCGTTGTTTATTCCCGACGCCACGCCCGCGCGATCGTCGCCTGCGCTTGCCAAAACCACGGATGTGAGCGGCGCAACCGACGCGGCCATGCCAATCGCTATCAGCACCAGTCCAGGCAGAATATGGCGCCAGTAATCAGGTGCATCTTCGCTCAGAAACGCCAGATAGACCATACCCGCCGCCACAGTCGCGGAACCTGCCACCAGCATCGTGCGCGCACCGAACTTGGCGGCAACGGTCCCGCCCAGCCATCGTGAGAGCAAACCCATTATTAGCGGAAAGGGAAGGATCGCCGCACCCGCCGCTGTGGCCCCGTAATCGAATGCTTCGATGAGGACATAGGGTAACAGCAGCAGCAATCCACCCAGCGCTGCATACAGAACTAAAGTCAGAAGATTGATGCCCGCAAACGATCGCTCCGCAAATAATGTAAGAGGCACCATCGCCCGGTCGCGCTTGCGTTTCTCCACAAACAGAAAGATTGCGATCAGTGCCGCCCCGGTGGCCCCACCTGCCAGCACGATCGGCTCCGCACCGCGCTGCGGCCCTGCGATCAGCGTCCATACGACGATAAATAGCGCCAGCGATATCAAGCCCGCCCCCAACCAGTCGATTGGCGCGTTGTCGCGATCTTTCGCACGGCTCTCTCGGATCGAGCGCCACGCGACCACCAGTGCGATCCCGGCGATTGGCACCACCATACCGAACGCCCATCTCCAGCCGAAATTTTCGACGATCCAACCGCCTGCGACCGGCGCTACAGACCCTGCGATCGCCCCGACCGCCGCCCATGTCCCGATCGCCTTATCGCGGTCCGGGCCGGAAAACGCATCGGCGATGATCGACAGGCTGTTGGGCGCGACCAATGCCGCACCGATGCCCAGAACTGCACGTGCGGTATAAAGCAGCGGCAAGTTTGGCGCCAACGCGCAGGCGATGATCGCCAGGAAAAAGATACCGATACCGGTCAGGAAAATTCGGCGTCGCCCGTGATAATCGCCAAGCGCACCACCGACCAGCACCAGCGCGCCCAGCGGCAGAAGATAAGCGTTTACAATCCACTGCGCACCCGCAGCATCGGTGCCGAAATCGGCTTGCATGGCGGGCAGCGCTACATTGACGATCGATCCTACAGCGAATGCCAGACTTGATCCCATGACCGTTGCGAACAGCACGCCCCGGCGATCCGGGCATGGCTGGGCGCCGCTTTCATCGCCGATCGTCGGATCGCATGGTGGGAGGATGCTATCGGCCA
>JBAUIN010000005.1:0-5217 GCA_049682975.1 Pontixanthobacter sp.
AGATGGGCGGCGATGGCTTCTTCGTAGAATTGGTTGGCTTGCCCCGGCATCTTAATTTCGCCGTGCAGGGGTTTGTCGCTGACACATAGGAGCGTGCCGTAAGGGACGCGGAACCTGTATCCTTGCGCCGCGATGGTCGCGCTTTCCATGTCGATGCCCACGGCGCGGCTGAGCGATAGACGACGGGCGCTGCTGGTGTAGCGCAGTTCCCAATTGCGGTCGTCGGTCGTGACCACGGTACCGGTGCGCATGCGTTTTTTAAGGTCCGCACCGTGTTCGCCGCTGACCTGCTCGGCCGCTCCGGCAAGGGCCTGCTGCACCTCGGCGATCGCGGGCAGGGGGATTTCAGGGGGCAATACCGGATCGAGTACATGATCGTCGCGAAGATAGGCATGCGCCAGCACGTAATCGCCGATCTTCTGGGTGGGACGAAGACCGCCGCAATGGCCAATCATCAACCACGCTTCCGGCCGCAGGACGGCGAGGTGGTCGCAAATGGTTTTTGCATTCGATGGGCCGACGCCGATATTGACGAGGGTGATGCCGCCGCGATCCTCCCCAATCAGGTGATAGGCGGGCATCTGATGCTTGCGCCAGGCGGTGTCGTTCAGCTGACTGGCGGCATTGTCGGTCGGCTGGTCGAGATACAGCCCGCCCGCGCCGGACAATGCGGTGTAACCGTTCGTCCCTAATTGCTTACCCGCCCAATCGACGAATTCATCGACATAGCGGTGATAATTGGTGAACAGCACGAACCGCTGGAAATGCTGGGTGTCGGTGCCGGTGTAATGGGCAAGGCGTGCGAGCGAGAAATCGGTGCGCAGTCCGTCGAACAGCGACAGGGGGATGGTGTCGCTGGATTCGTCGATCTCGATCCCGTCCGCCAGTTCGTCACCGATGTCGGCCAGTTCGGTCGAGGGGAAATGGCGCGCGATCATCTGCGGGCTTATCCCGGCGAGTTCCGCCGCCGTCTGTCCGTCCAGCACGTAGGGGAAAGGTATCTCCTGCTGCGACAGGCGCGCTTCGAGTTCGATTTCGTAATCGCTGCCGATCAGTTCCAGCTGCTCGCGAAGATAGGGGGCGAACATGCCGGGACGCGTAACGGTCGTGGCGTAGGTGCCCGGGGCATTCAACCGTCCGAAGGCACGGCTGCGATCGGCGGGCTGATCGCCGCCCATGAAGCGCATGACCAGTTCGGGATAGGCGTAGCTGCCGTCTTTTCGCCGCGCTTCGGACGGCAAAGACCCATCGCGGGCAAAAGCGATGACATCGCTACGCAACCGCTCGACGGAGGATGCGTAAAGGCGTTCAAGTTCGGTGAGGATCGTGTCGGTCGATTGCATGGGGTCGGCGATAGACCGGAGTATGTATCATGCAAAGCATCCACGCACACAAAACCGATCAGGGGCGGGGGAGGGTGTTGAAATCTTGGCTCCGTAGCGCATGAGAAGCGGGCCAAACAAAAAAGGGGCGCGAACCCTTTCGGATGCGCGCCCCTTATCTTCGGGTTCGACCCAGCCTTAGCTTTCGTCCGTTTCCGGATCGGTCGCTTCGATTAACGCTTCGGTTGTCGTTACGTCTTCAGGCTTGCTTACGCCGTCCTCCAGCATGTCGGCGGGAATTTCACCCGGTTCCAGGCTTGGATCGCGGTTCGGAGCGTTCGCCGCAGCGGCCTCTTCGATCTCGCGTTGCTCTTCTTCGAACATTTGGGCGAGCACGTCGATGCCTTCGCTCTGCAATTGCGCCTCATCGTCGCTGCGGGCCACGTTGGCCTTCACGATGACTTCGACTTCGGGGTGCAGGCGGACGGTCACATCGAACATGCCGATGGTCTTGATCGGCGCGCCCAGAATGATCTGCTTCTTATCCACGTCATGACCTTTTTCGGTCAAGCCGTTGTGAATGTCGCGAACCGAAACCGAACCGTAAAGTTGGCCGGAATTGGACGATGCACGGATCAATACAATCTCCGTTCCGTCCACATTCTTGCCGGACTTTTCCGCATCGGTACGCTTGTCGGCGTTTTCCTGCTCCAGTCGTTCGCGGTTCGCCTCGAACACCTTTTTATTGGCGTCGTTGGCGCGAAGGGCTTTTTTGTTCGGCAGGAGGAAATTGCGGGCATACCCATCTTTCACGGCGACCACATCGCCGATCGATCCGAGATTGGCCACGCGTTCCAGGAGAATGATATCCATGGTCTTTCTCCCTATTTCACGATGTAAGGCAGCAGGCCGATATGGCGTGCGCGCTTGATCGCCTTGGCCAGCTCGCGCTGTTTCTTGGCGGATACGGCGGTGATGCGACTAGGCACGATCTTGCCGCGTTCGGACATGAAGCCCTGCAGCAGACGAACGTCCTTGTAGTCGATCTTGGGTGCATTCTCACCCGAGAACGGGCAGCTCTTGCGGCGGCGGAAAAATGGGCGTGCCATCAGTTGCGGTCCTCCCGATCGGAGCGACGTTTTTTGTCGCGATCGTTCTTGCGCATCATGACGGATGGGCCGTCTTCATGTTCGTCGACCTTGATGGTCATGTAACGAATGACATCTTCGTTGATACGCGTCTGGCGTTCGAGTTCCGATACGACAGCGCCGGGGCCATCGATATGGAGCATGACGAAATGCGCCTTGCGGTTACGGTCGATCTTGTAGGCCAGGTTTTTCAGGCCCCAGGTTTCGGTCTTCAAGACCTTACCGTCGTTCTTTTCGATAATCTCGGTGGCGGTAGTCGCCAGGGCATCGATCTGAGCCTGGCTCAAATCCTGCCGCGCGAGAAAGATATGCTCGTATAGAGCCATCCCGCTATTCCTTCATTTGCAATGCCGATCGCTGGCTGATCCGCGGTATTGCGGGGCCCCTCCGGCTTTCTTCACGTTCCCGGCCTAAACCGGAAGAGGCGCACATAGCGAAATGGCCCGCGAACGCAAGGCCGGATCGCATGTGCCATGGTCGCACTTGCCATGATCATGCCGGGGCCGCTAAGCGCGCGGCAACGCTAAGGAGTGCCATACATGCCCACCGGTCTTGTCGCCCTGTTGGACGATGTTTCGATAATCGCGCGCACCGCCGCCGCCTCGATCGACGATATCGGCGTGGCCGCAAGCCGGGCAGGGACCAAGACAGCGGGCGTGGTGATCGACGATGCGGCGGTGACGCCATCCTATGTCACCGGCCTCAGCCCGGCGCGCGAATTGCCGATCATCTGGAGCATCACCAAAGGCAGCTTCAAGAACAAGCTGCTGCTGCTGTTGCCCGGTGCCATTCTGTTGAGCGAGTTCCTGCCTGCCGCGATCGTATTCATCCTGATGCTGGGTGGCCTGTATCTATCCTACGAAGGCGCGGAAAAGGTGCTTGAGAAGCTGGGCGGTGCGAAACACGGCAAGACGGTCGAGGATGTGATCGAAGACCCGGTCGCGTTTGAGAAAGAGCGTATCTCCGGGGCGATCCGAACCGATCTGATCCTCTCGGCGGAAATCATGGCGATTACGTTGAACGAATTGACCGATCTTGCCACTTGGTGGGAACGCGCAATCGCGCTGGCGATGGTCATGATCGCCGTGACCGTCGTAGTTTACGGGGCCGTGGCGCTGATCGTAAAGATGGACGATGTCGGCCTGCATTTGACGCAAAAGCCGTCGGAGTTCGCAAAGAAGCTGGGTCGGATGATGCTCAAAGGAATGCCGCTACTGCTGAAGGCGCTTTCCTTCATCGGCACCATCGCAATGCTTTGGGTCGGTGGCGGTATTCTGATCCATGGATTGCATGAGATTGGACTGCATGATCTGTCCGACTTTAGCCATGGTTTGCAGCACGGGGTCGAGGAATTGACCGGAGGGCTTGGCGGCTTTCTCGGCTGGCTGACCTATGCGACTATTTCAGCGATCGTTGGATTGATCGTGGGCGCGGTGTTGGTGTTTATATTACATAAGGTACTGCGGATCGGGCATTCGGGTGAGGCGCATTGAAGCTTGTATCTCACGCAAAGACACGAAGATGTACTGCATTCCCTCACCGAAGGTGAATGAGCTTACGAGATGATCCAGGCACCGCCATCACGTTCACAGAGCGGCTTCGCCACAGGCACGACATCTTCGTGTCTTCGCGTGCAACAAATCAACCCAACCGCTCGAGCAGTCCCTCGGCAAACGTCGTCAAAGTATCGTCGCGCGCACCCATAACGACGACCCGATCCCCCGGTTTGGCCATTGATACTATCAACTTCCCGCAATCCTCACGCCCGGGCATGTAATCCGCCAGACCGCCTGCTTCTTCGATCAAAGACACGATCCGCTCGCTACCGACGCTGCGATCGACAGTGCCGCCGAAATAAACCGGGTCGCACAGAATCGTCACGTCATCCGCCCCCAACTCGCGCGCGAATGTTTCGGCGAGTTCGTGACCCATCTGTTTTAGCGGACCGAATCCATGCGGCTGGAAAAACGCGATCACCCGCCCCGGATGGGCTTTCAATGTTCGCAGCGTAGCCGCGCATTTTTCCGGATTGTGCGCGAAATCGTCGATTACGGTAATGCCGCCGTCGCTCGTACCGATGATGTCGAACCGCCGCGCCAACCCGGCAAACCCGGCCATTGCCGTAACTGCATCGGCAATAGGAACCCCTGCCGCCACTGCTCCTGCAATCGCCGCCAATGCGTTCGACAGATTGTGTCGCCCCGGCATATTCAGCACCAACGCATGTTCGCTGCCGTCGTGGCGATCGACCACCGTTGCCGCCTGACGTACCGGTCCGTCGGCAATGCTCCCGGGAACGATGCCGATCTGCGCTTTTTCCTGATCGATCCCGAATGTCAGCGCCTGTTTCGCGTGCGGCAACAGCGCAAGCGCCTCCGCATTATCGGCATTGATAACCGCGACGCCGCTACGCCCAAGAAAATCGCCGAACAATGCCCGCAATTCGTCCATGCTTTTATGATCGAGGCTGACATTCAGCAGCATGCCCACGGCGGGTCGATACAACGCAATCGAACCATCGCTTTCATCGACTTCACTCACGAACGCACCGGGTCCGCCGACTATCGCGCTGGCGAAGGGGCGGTCGTCGGACACGAAATTCTTCATCACCGCGCCGTTCATGATCGTGGGGTCGCGGCCGGTCGCGTGCATGATCCAGCCGAGCATTCCGGTTACGGTCGATTTGCCACTGGTGCCCCCGATCGCAATACCCGCCCCGCTCGTGTTGAACAGCACCGACAGCAATT
>JBAUIN010000006.1:0-2867 GCA_049682975.1 Pontixanthobacter sp.
ATAATCGGTAAATTCGACCAGCGTCACGCTGCCTTCGGGATTGCCCAGTACTGCGCCGGGAAAGGGCTGCTGCACCGCGCCGCCAGCCTCCGCCAATCGTTCCGCTGCCAGCGACTTTTCGTAATTCGCTGCCATTTCCGGAAGGATATCCGGGTTATCCAACAGATAGCCGCGCGTGTTGTCGTGTCCCAAACCCGAATAAGACCACAACGCTGCCCCGCCGAAACCGGCGATCAGCGCGACGATGGCAGTAATAAGATGAGAACGCATTACAGGTTTTTCCATGAAGATCGCGGCTAGCGGTCCTCTTTCATGCGTTCAAGTTCGGCGCGCGCCTGCAGGCCGATATCCTGCGCACGGATCCAATCGGGCGACCCCTTGGGAAGCCCGTTCTCGGCGAAACGCGCGCTACGCAAAGCCTGCGCGTATTGGCGGCTCATCACTTGTTGCTCCGCACTGGCCAAACGGGCGCGGGGCATATCGCCCCGGGCGGCATAGACCACGCCCAACTGATACCATGCGAACGGATTGTAGCGGTCGCGCGCCACTGCCGCGCGCAAAACCTGCTCCGCTTCTTCGAAATGCGTTTTGTCTTCCGTCGCAATCAGAGCGTGACCGAACATGGAGGCGATCAGGGGTTCGTTGCGGGTCAGCGCGCTTGCCTTGCGCAACGGCTCCAGCGCATCGGTCGGTCGGCCGGATTCCAGGAGCACCTGCCCCTTCAGTTCCAAGAAATAGGGGTCCGCCGGATCGATCGTAATCAGCGCGTCGGCCTCTTCCAAAGCCTCGTCGATCAAAGCGTTTTTGTGATAGGCATAGGCGCGGGCGTAACGGGCCGGAATGTCCTGCCGCGTTTCGGGATAGCGAAGCAGGGTTTTGCCGGGCCGTGCCTGATATCCGAACAGTTTGGCCTTCACCCGTTCGAACCGGTTCTGCATCGCTGGATCGGCAGGGTTCTCCCACGCTGCATCGGCGGTATATGTCTCTCGCAAACGCGCAATGCGATCGCCGGACAATGGGTGTGTTCGGCCGAACGCCGCATCGTCGTTCTGGCTCACGCCGTAACGAAATTCCTGACTTTGCAGCTTTTTGAAAAAATTGAGCGAACCGCGCCCCGACATATCGGCATCCGACAGAAACTGCGCCCCGGCGGCATCGGCGGAAGCCTCCTGCACGCGCGAAAAGGACAGGAACTTGCCCTGCGCCGCCTGCTGCCCGGCGGCGAGTATGCCCATACCGGCTTCTCCCGCTCCGGCCAGAACCGCCGCCGCGCCCAGCAGCATGGACAGAATGGAAATGTTCGCCGCATCCCCGATCCCGTCGCTGTAGCGGTTGATGTGGCCGCCCGTAATATGACCGAGTTCATGGGCAATTACGCCCTGTACTTCCTCCGCCGTATCGGCAGCTTCGATCAGGCCGGTGTGAATATAGACCACCTGACCGCCCGCAACGAAGGCGTTGATCGACGGGTCATTGACCAGCACGATATCGACATTCTGCGGATCGAGGCCGGAGACCTCCACCAACGGTTCGGCCATGTCGCGCAGCAGTGCCTCGGTTTCGGCATCGCGCAAAATCGATTGCGCCGCAACCGGCTGAGCCGCCATCGCGACGATCGCGAAGAAGGCACAAAGGCGGGCGAACAGATTGGGGGCGGCGCGCATATCGTTGGGCTAGCGGTTTTCGGCCTGAACGGGGACTGAAGGGGTGTTTGCATTGTTCCTATCGCCGTGCGTTTCGCGGGTGAAGGCAATGATACGATCAATGACTGTGCTATCCCTCCGCCATGGGCTGGCCAGCGCTGTCAGCATGCCGGTATGATCGAATTCGGGATAGGTTTCCAATACAGCACGGTTGCCCGCCGCCTGTAATACGGCGGCCATTGCGCGACTGTTGCGGGGTTCTACGGTCGTGTCTTTCAGGCCGGTCATCAGCAGCATGGGCGGTGCATCGCGTGCTGCAAAATTAATCGGCTGTGTGGCTTCGGGATGGGGAGCGTCACCGAATGCGGCTTTCGTCGAGTCGCTGTCGAACGGGTAGAAATCATAGGGTCCGGCCAGACCGATCACACCTGCAATACTATCCGTGCCTACACCCTCATCGTCCAGCCATTGCGGGTCGAGGGCCACCATCGCGGCGTTGTAGGCACCGGCGGAATGGCCGCTTACGAAGATCGCATCGGGGTCGCCGCCATATTCGGCGATATTGGCCTTCGTCCAGCTGACGGCGTTTGCCATATCGCGCAGCATGTTCGGAAATTCGCCCCCTTCGCCCAGCCGATATCCCACCAGAACCACGACGAACCCCTCCGGCACAAAAGCGCGGGCGACGAATCCGTAATCGTCGGGGTCGCCGCTGCGCCAGCTGCCACCATGCGCGAAGATGATGACCGGTTTCGAATTGCCACCGCTCTCGCCCCGATAGACACGCAGCTTTTGGAACGGACTGTCGCCGGTGCTGGCACGATGAACCAGCTCCACGTCGCGCGAACCGCCCGTTATTCGATCGACGGTGTCGAGCACGGCGGGTCCATTGCGCGCGATCGCCGAGTGCAGCGCGAGCCACGCGACGATCACGATCAGAAGGATAGCTGCCAATAGCCACCACCTGCGCCGTTTTCCCTTTGCGGTCATCGCACTGCCATCACCTTTGCCGCTTCGCTTCGACGATCTGCGCAGCGTCAACGTCGCCCATCAGGCCGCTTTCGGTCAGGAACGCGCGTCCGGTCGAATAATCGGGGCCGCGCCATAGGGGAACGTCGGCGCTTTCGATCGTGGTCACGGCTGCTTCCTCTTCGGGCGAAAGATGGTCGCCTGCCGCGCGAATGAACACGGCGGCGATCTGCGCGCCGTATTCGGCCACCACCG
>JBAUIN010000007.1:0-3636 GCA_049682975.1 Pontixanthobacter sp.
TTATCCGGAGGCCAACGCCAGCGGCTGGGCATCGCACGAGCGCTTTATCGTAAACCACAACTTTTGGTACTGGACGAAGCGACAAGCGCGCTCGACGAGGCAAGCGAAACCCGAATTATCGACGCGATTGCAGAAGAGTTTCCAAAAATGACGATCCTTTTCGTAGCGCATCGAAAAAGTACATTGGAGCGCTGCGATCGCATCGTTCGTATAGAGGCAGGCAGGATCTTACAGTAAAAGACCTTATACCTGCACACGAATTCGCGGTCGCTTTATGAACAATTGCGACTTTACGAGATGGCAAGGTGGCGGAGAGACAGGGATTCGAACCCTGGGTACGGTTGCCCGCACAGTAGTTTTCGAGACTACCCCGTTCGACCACTCCGGCATCTCTCCGCACGGGACTGTGGCGCGACCGGCGTACCGGGCATGCCTCGTCGGGTCTGGGACCGCGCGGTTAGCGGATGGGTGCCGGATTGCCAAGTCCCGAATTGTCGCAAGTTCGGCTGGCGACTTCGCTGATCGCGTCCGTCCATGAAATGCCCGCCCGCTTGTGTCCCATCATCAACCGCCTATATTCCCGAGCATGGACCGTATTCAATTTTTCTCGCCCTCCGCCGGTCGCACGATCGACGTTCCGCGCCATGCAAAAGCGCGCTTCGGCATAGGCGACGTTGTGCGCCATAAGATGTTCGATTTTCGCGGAGTGATCTTCGATGTCGATCCGGTCTTCGCCAATAGCGAGGAATGGTACGAATCCATTCCCGAACATATTCGGCCCGACCGCGAACAACCCTATTACCATCTTCTCGCGGAGAATGATGATTCGTCCTACACCGCCTATGTCAGCCAGCAAAATTTGGTGGCGGATGCCGATGCGGGGCCGGTGGATCATCCTAATGTCGGTGAATTGTTCAACCAGTTTGCCGACGGCCGTTACAAGATGCGCAATACGCTGACGCATTGATCACAGGAAGCGTGCTTCAGTCCTTTAGCTTCCAGCCGGACTTCAGGACGCGGTAGGTGATGATCGCGAGAATAAGGTTGAATACGCCGAGGCCGATCGCCGCCTGAACGACCGCCATATGCCCGTCGCCGATATCGCTTTGCCCCAGGAAGCCATAGCGGAAGCCGGAAATGACGTAGAAGAACGGGTTCAATCGGCTGATCGCCTGAAACACGTCGGCCAGATTGCTGATTACGTAGAACGTGCCGGACAGCAGCGCGAGCGGGGCGACGATGAAATTGGTGACGGCGGCATTATGATCGAATTTCTCCGCCCAGATCGACGTCACCAGCCCGAACAGGGCCAGCATGACCGCGCCCATCAGGCCGAACCACACGATTGCCCATAAGTACGCTACGTTCAATTCCACGCCCGGCCACAGCGCCATGGCCAGCGTTACCGCGCCCCCGACCATGATCGCACGGGTGATGGCGGCGGCGATGATACCGGTCATCAATTCGCCTTCCGACAATGGTGGCATCAGCAAATCGATGATGGTGCCCTGTATCTTCCCGGCGAGGAGCGAGAAGCTGGAATTGGCAAAGGCGTTCTGCATCATACCCATGACGATCAAACCGGGTGCGACGAAGCTGGCGAAGGGAACTCCCAGCACCTCACGCCCCGAACGCCCCAAGGCGACGCTGAATATGACCAGGAACAGCAACGTCGTGACCGCCGGCGCCCACACAGTCTGCGTCTGCACCTTGAGAAACCGGCGAACCTCCTTAATATAAAGGCTCCACAGGCCAATGCGGTTTATGCCGGTGATGATCGGTTGCCCACGTTCGGCGAATTGTCGCGGTTCTCGGGGGCTGGCTTTCGCGGCGGGGTTTGCTTGATCGGGCATGCGTCCGCGCCTAGGGGACATGGTTTTTACAGGCAAGCGTCGCAGTACGGCACGGTTCGCCGCAAATGAATAATTGGAAAAATATCGCATGAGTTGGACAGACGAACGGATCGCCACATTGCAGAAAATGTGGGAAGGCGGATCGACCGCGAGCCAGATTGCGGAAGAGCTTGGCGGGGTCAGCCGCAACGCTGTAATCGGTAAAGCGCACCGTCTCGGGCTGAAATCGCGCCCATCGCCGGTCAAGGTAAATGAGAAAAAGGCAGCGCCGAAAGCGAAGCCCGCGGCAAAGCCCGCCGTCAAGAGAACCGTTGCCGTGCGCGCAACGCCGAAACCATCGCCACCCCGCCCCGCTAGCAACGCGGTGGAACAGGCGGCACGCGCGGCCGGCGCAACCATTCCATCGCAGCCTCTGCCGAACAAATCGGGCGATCTACAAAAGATCGTTTCGGTCGGCCCCGGTGGTTTTCTGCGCCAGGGTCCCGGCGACCAGCAACCACCCATTCCGCCCGCACCGCCCCGCCGTTTGGTGCCCGCAAAGCCGAGCGAGGAAATCGCCGACAAGACCAGCCTGCTGGATCTATCGGACAAGGTTTGCCGATGGCCCATGGGGCATCCGGGCGAACCGGACTTCCATTTCTGCGGAACGGAGGTCAATCCCGGCTTCCCCTATTGCGTCGAACATTGCGGCCGCGCTTTTCAGGCGCAATTGCCCCGCGGTGCGCGCAGACCCCCACCACCGCTTCCATTCGGCGGCCCGCGGGTCCGCTAAATCGGCATGCGAATTGCAAAACGGCTCGCCCGATCGGCGGGCCGTTTTCATTTGCGAGCTTGAATGCCGGCGACGGTTGTCCCATCGCTGGTTGCCATGATTTCGGGCAAGTTTCTTACGAACTGGATGTTGGCGCTCGCCGCGCTGATCCTGCTACACGGATGCGCTCCGGGTGGCCCAAACGGCCCGGTGATATTTGCCGCGTCCAGCCTGCAAAAACCGTTGGAAGCCTTCGCCGAAGAATGGGCCGCCGCCGGCAACGATCCCCCCGTATTCTCTTTCGCATCCTCCGCCGCTTTGGCGCGGCAGATCGAGAATGGATCGCCCGCCGATATTTTCATTTCCGCCAACGCGCAATGGACCGAATACATCGTTACAGTCGGCCGCCTGTCCGATAGCGCGGTACGGCCGGTCGCATCCAATACGCTGGTCCTAGCCCGATCCATCCGCGAGCGCAGTCTCGGTCAAACGGGTCAGGAAGCGGGAATGGACGCGTTGAACGAAGCGCGCAGCATCGCGACCGGCGATCCCGCGACCGTCCCGCTTGGCCGATATGCCGAGGAAGCGCTGAAGAATTTAGGTGTCTGGGAGCGTGCGGCTTCGCGGATTGTGCCGGCCGCATCCTCCGCCGCCGCGTTGAAGCTTGTATTGCTGGGCGAGGCCGATCTGGGCATTCTGTACGCCAGCGATGCGCGCAGTCGGGATGATCTGGGTGTGATCTATAATTTTCCCGAAACCGCGCATGCGCCGATCGTTTACAACGCCGTCATCTTACCGAGCAGCGCGCATCCCGCAGCCGGCAATTTTCTGGCGGCCTTGGGCGACGAACGCGCGCGCGCCATATTCGCGGCACATGGCTTCGGGCGTCCGTGATCGCACCCTTGTCGCAGGCGGAATGGGCGATTGTCGCTTTATCCCTGCGCGTGACATTGGTGGCCGTTCTGGCAACGCTACCCATCGCCTATGGCTTGGCGTGGGTGTTGGCGCGCCGCCGCTTCCCCGGGCGAATTT
>JBAUIN010000008.1:0-3003 GCA_049682975.1 Pontixanthobacter sp.
ACCGAAGACCGTGCTGGCAAACGTGCGCGTGCCGGTGAAACGACCGATACAAAAGCAGCGACCGAGCCAGTAGGTAAGAAAGGCGACAAGGTATGAGCATGCAACTCGAACAATCGCCGACCACCGATGGTGAAGTCGTATCGAATTATACGATCAATTTCGGTCCCCAGCATCCGGCAGCACATGGCGTTCTGCGCATGGTCATGGAGCTGGACGGCGAAATCATCGAACGTGTCGATCCGCATATCGGCCTGCTGCATCGCGGTACCGAAAAGCTGATCGAGCATAAGACGTATCTACAGGCGCTGCCGTATTTCGATCGGCTCGATTACTGTAGCCCGCTTTGTATGGAGCACAGCTACGTTCTCGCGATCGAGAAGCTAATGAATATCGAGGTCCCCGAACGCGCGCAATATCTGCGGGTTCTGTTCGCGGAATTGACGCGCATTTCGAACCATATGCTCAACATCGGCGCGCACGTCATGGATGTCGGTGCGATGACGCCGAACCTGTGGGTGTTTGAGATACGCGAAGATTGCATGAACTTTTTCGAGCGTGCATCGGGTGCCCGCATGCATAGTGCATATTTCCGGCCGGGCGGCGTGCATCAGGATGTGCCGCTGAAACTGCTGACCGATATCGGCGATTGGATCGATAACCGCCTCCCCGAACTGTTCGGCGATGCGATGAGCTTGGTCACGGACAACCGTATATTCAAACAGCGGAACGTCGATATCGCACATGTGAGTAAGGAAGACGCGCTGGCACGCGGTTTCTCCGGCCCCATGATCCGTGCGGCGGGTATCCCTTGGGATATCCGCAAATCGCAGCCTTACGATGTGTACGATCGGATGGATTTCGAGATTCCCGTCGGCACCAACTCCGATTGCTACGATCGGTTCATGGTGCGTGTGAACGAAGTGTATCAGAGCGCGAAGATCATTCGCCAGTGTATTGCCGAAATGCCCGAAGGCCCGATTGCCAGCGACGATCGCAAGGTCGTACCGCCGAAACGCGGCGAAATGAAGCAATCGATGGAGGCCCTGATCCATCATTTCAAACTCTATACGGAAGGCTTTCACGTTCCCGCCGGTGAGGTCTATGTCGCCACGGAAAGTCCCAAAGGCGAATTCGGTGTTTATTTGGTGAGCGACGGATCGAACAAGCCGTATCGATGCAAGATCCGCCCGACAGCATTCGCGCATTTGCAAGCGATGGATTTCATGTGCAAAGGCCACATGCTTCCCGATGCAACGGCCATTCTTGGTGCAATTGATGTGGTGTTCGGGGAGAGTGACCGGTGACCCAAACGATGTGTGCTCATCGGAACCCAAAAGGCGAAGAAAATGGCTGATCGCGCGCCATCCCCCGACACACCCGAGTTGCGCAAGCGGTGGGGCTCCTTCGCATGGACGAATGACAATAAAATTGTCGCGGATCGGCATATCGCCAAATACCCTGATGGCCGCCAGCGTTCGGCGGTGATGCCATTGCTCGATTTGGCGCAGCGTCAAGTTGGAGCGGAAACCGACACGCAAGGGTGGCTGCCGCTGCCGGTAATCGAATACGTGGCTGACTATCTTGGAATGCCAGCAATCCGTGCGCTGGAGGTCGCCAGTTTCTACATGATGTACAATCTTGCGCCGGTCGGAAAATTCCACGTGCAGGTGTGCGGCACGACGCCGTGCATGCTTCGGGGCTCCGACGACATTATGGCGGCGTGCAAGGCGCGCGGAATGCGGAAGGGTGCAGTATCGGAAGATGGGCTTTGGACGTTGACTGAAGTCGAATGTATGGGAAATTGCGCAACCGCACCCATGGTGCAGATCAACGACGACAATTATGAGGATCTGACACCGGAACGGCTCGATAAGGTGCTTGATGCTCTGGCGGCCGGTGAAGCACCGAAGTCGGGGACGCAGGAACCTGGAAGGCGAAGTTCCGAACCGGTCGGCGGCCCGACGACTCTAAAAGAAATGGTCGATGCAAATCATGACTACCGGAGCGACTGGTGATGGACATTGCAACCATCATCATTGCCCTCATTCTGGTGTTTATCGCTTGGAAAGTGCTGATGGGCATCGTTAAGTTCGGCGCGATCGCCGTGATCGTTATCGCCGCGATTTATTTCCTATCGACCGGAGGACTGGGCTGATGCTGCAGGACAAGGATCGTATCTTCACCAATCTATACGGGTTTCAGGATTGGGGCTTGAAAGCTGCCAAGAAGCGTGGCGATTGGGATAAGACGAAGAACCTGATTGCAATGGGGCAGGATTCGATCATTGGTGAAATGAAAGAATCCGGTTTGCGTGGTCGGGGCGGGGCCGGATTTCCGACCGGTCTCAAATGGTCGTTCATGCCGAAAGAAAGCAAGGACGGTCGACCATCCTTCCTGGTCATCAACGCCGATGAGTCCGAACCTGGTAGTTGCAAGGACCGGGAAATCATTCGTCACGATCCACACAAATTGATCGAAGGTGCGCTGGTTGCCGGTTTCGCGATGCGCGCACGTGCGGCCTACATTTATATTCGCGGCGAGTATATTCGGGAAGCCGAAACGCTGCAGGCTGCGATCGACGAAGCCTATGGTGCAGGATTGCTCGGCAAGAATGCGGCGAAATCCGGGTATGATTTCGATGTGTTCATGCATCGCGGTGCTGGTGCTTACATTTGCGGTGAAGAAACCGCGATGATCGAAAGCCTCGAAGGCAAAAAGGGGCAGCCCCGTCTCAAACCGCCATTTCCGGCGGGCGCAGGGCTTTATGGTTGCCCTACGACCGTAAACAATGTCGAGAGTATTGCGGTCGTGCCCACCATCCTGCGACGCGGTGCGGCATGGTTCAAGAGCTTCGGTAACGAAGGCAATCACGGGACCAAGTTGTTCCAGATCAGCGGCCATGTCGAACAACCCTGCGTCGTGGAAGAGGAAATGAGTATCCCGTTCCGCGAATTGATCGAGCGGCACTGCGGCGGAATTACCGGTGGTTGGGACAATTTGCTG
>JBAUIN010000009.1:0-1829 GCA_049682975.1 Pontixanthobacter sp.
CTCGTTGCGATCGATCGTGTGTCGTCCAGTTCAACGCCGTCGCTGCTGACCAATCCCGCCACCGCCATGCTCATGGCAATGCGATGATCGAGCCGCGTTGCGATCGCGGTGCCGTCGGTCCCGCGCAGCATAGCGTCGTCACTACCATGAATGGTCAGCCCATCATCATGTTCATCCACACGAACGCCGATCAGCGAAAGCGCGTGCGCCATGGTTGCCAGCCGGTCGCTTTCCTTCACGCGCAATTCCCCCAATCCACTCGTGACCGTTTTGCCCGAAGCCGACGCGGCGGCTACGAACAGGACGGGAAACTCATCGATCATGCTGGGCGCAATCGCGGGATCGACGGTTATGCCTGTCAGCTGCGAATGCCGAACGCGTAGATCGGCCACCGGCTCTCCACCGACCTCGCGGCGGTTCAGCAATTCGATCGAACCGCCCATCTGTTGCAACACAACTATCAACCCGGCGCGTGTTTCGTTGATGCCAACATTCGCGATGATGAGATCGCTTTCGGGTACCATCAGCGCGGCAACGATAAAGAACGCGGCGGAAGAAGGGTCACCCGGCACGACGATATTTTGCGGCGCCAGATCGACTTGGCCGCGAATGCGGATTGAGCGCTCCCCGTTCGCCTCGTCCACCGACAAATCCGCGCCGAACCCCTGCAACATCCGCTCGGTATGATCGCGCGTCGGCACCGGTTCGACGACCGTAGTAATTCCCGGCGTGTTCAGTCCCGCCAGTAGAACGGCGCTTTTCACCTGAGCGGAGGGCATCGGCAGGCGATAGGTGATCGGCACGGCCGGCAGCGAACCGCGTAGGGTCAGCGGCAGCGTGTCATCCACGCTTCCTTCGAAACTCGCGCCCATTTGCGATAGCGGCTCGATCACCCGGCCCATCGGACGCTGCGAGAGGCTACCGTCGCCGATAAACGTCGCGGTAATGCCATGACTGGCGATCAGGCCCATCAGCAGACGGGTGGAGGTGCCGCTATTGCCCATGTCCAGCGCCTGCTCCGGTTGCAGCAGCCCGCCGACCCCCACTCCATATACCGACCATTCGCCCGGCCCGTGCCGTTCGATCGTTGCACCCATTGCCCGCAAAGCATTGGCCGTGGCGAGAACGTCGTGCCCCTCCAACAACCCTTCGATCCGCGTTTCCCCAACCGCCAACGCACCGAACATCAGCGCGCGGTGACTGATCGACTTGTCGCCCGGCACGCGGATAGTGCCGCGTAAAGGCCCGGCGGCGGTGAATGTTCTGGATAGCGGGGTATCGGGCGCGGCATCGTCCATGTGCGGGGCTTTGACACCGGGCATACCCTATGGCAATGGGCTCGCGCACTGATTCAGGCCTTGCGACGCGCGAGTGCCGATCCCACTTTGCAGTCATGTTTTTACCGCTCCGGCCCCCTTGCCGCCGGACCGACATTAAGGATTACCGATGGTCAAGCCAGAATGGGGCACCAAACGCAGCTGCCCGAAATGCGGCACGCGCTTTTACGATTTGGGCAAAGAAGATCCCGTCACCTGCATCGAATGCGGCGAGGAATGGACGCCCGAACCCGTGCTGAAGACGAAACAGCCGATCCCGTTCGAAGAAGACACCAAGAAGAAAAGCGGCGAAGCGGATAGCGATCTGGCCGATGACGACGATCTGTCCGATGTCGACGAGGAAGAGAACCGTCCGGATTCGGACGTCGATCTGGGCGACGACAATGAAGACATGGCCGTATCGAAAGGCAAAGGCGACGACGAAGAGCCTGAAAGTTGATTTTGTTTTAAGTCCCTGCGGGCGCGGTGCATCCGCCCCGCTTGCGTCCTCGT
>JBAUIN010000010.1:0-3232 GCA_049682975.1 Pontixanthobacter sp.
GTAAAAGAGCTTTACAACCCTAAGGCCTTCATCACTCACGCGGCATTGCTGGATCACGGTTTCCCGCATTGTCCAATATTCCCCACTGCTGCCTCCCGTAGGAGTCTGGGCCGTGTCTCAGTCCCAGTGTGGCTGATCATCCTCTCAGACCAGCTATGGATCGTCGTCTTGGTAGGCCGTTACCCCACCAACTAACTAATCCAACGCGGGCCCATCTAAAGGCGATAAATCTTTGGTCCGAAGACATTATTCGGTATTAGCAGTCATTTCTAACTGTTATTCCGAACCTAAAGGCAGGTTCCCACGCGTTACGCACCCGTGCGCCACTCACCCCGAAGGGTTCGTTCGACTTGCATGTGTTAGGCATGCCGCCAGCGTTCGTTCTGAGCCAGGATCAAACTCTCAAGTTTGTGTCACGAACCAATTGGCACGATCCGAAGATCGCTAACCAAGTAGCCCGAATTTTAGGAGCCGATACCTGCATTCAAACGTATTTTATGGATACATCTGAGACATGTTTAGTCTTGGCGTGTACCAAGATTAGGCATCGACTTAGATTTAACAGGTTACCAAGGCCTAAAAGCCCTTGGACCTGGCGCCGTCGCCCACATGTCCCTTCATCAAAAACTAACAATGTCAAAGAGCCGACCAACATACAGAAGCGGACAACTATGGTTCCCCGATTTAGAACCGGGGGCCGGTTGTCCTATATATGTTGGCGACCAACTCGAAAGGGCGGTTAAACCGTCCGCTCCGTGTCGGTGAGATGGCTTCTACGGGCGGTCTGTGATTCCGTCAAACCCTTTTTGCAATTTTATTTCAAAAGAAACCAAATCGCTCTGAGAGCCGCAGAATTTCGCCGTATGGGACCATTCTCTTGGCCAGAGATGGTATAGGCCTCGGCGCATTCAACCCCCACCCGAACTTTGTGGCCTCGTTTTCCGAATTCGCCTCGAGCAGTAACCGCTTTTGCTGGCCGCCGCCGCGCGGCTTTCCGCCATTGCCTAATACAACGTGCCATCCCACATGATCCGTCATGCCGCCCGATCCCGCCACCGCCACGCCCGCCGATCATGACAGTTGGGGTACGCTTCGGCGTTTTCTCCCTTATCTATGGCCAAAGGGGAATTGGTCACTGAAGCGGCGAATCATTGGGGCGTTCGTATTCGTATTGCTGGCCAAGGCTACGATCCTGTCGCTTCCCTTCGCATATAAGGGCGCGGTCGACCGGATGACGACGCCGGACAACGAGGCGTTCCTGTTAGCGATGTCGCTAGTAGTGGTTTACGCAGTAGGACGGTTCACCAGCGTCGCCTTCGACAATTTGCGCAACATCACTTTCGAACGAGTCGGGCAGGATGCGACTCGGCAATTGGCGGAGGATGTGTTCCACCGCCTTCACCGATTGAGCCTGCGCTTCCATCTGTCTCGCCGCACGGGCGAAGTCACCAAAGTGATCGAGCGCGGAACCAAGAGCATCGATTCCATGCTCTATTTCCTGCTGTTCAACATCGCGCCGACGCTCATCGAGCTGGTCGCGGTCGGCGTGATCTTCTGGATCAATTTCGGGTGGGAGCTGGTGGCCGCCACCGCCTTTACCGTTGTTACCTACATCGCCGTCACCCGTTGGATCACCGAATGGCGTACGCAATTGCGGCGTGAGATGAACGATCTGGATGGGCACGCGCTCGATCGGGCGGTCGACGCGATGCTGAATTACGAGACGGTAAAATATTTCAACGCCGAATCGCGCGAAGAAGAACGTTATGCCCGCGCGACCGATGCCTATGCCAAGGCCGCGCTGAAGAGCGAAAACTCGCTTGGGTTTCTTAACATTACACAGGCTTTCATCACCAATGCGTTGATGGCGGGCGCGATGGCGTTTACCGTATGGGGATGGAGCACGGGGCGGTTCACCGTAGGCGATCTGGTGCTGGTGAACACGTATCTGATGCAACTGTTCCGCCCGCTCGACATGCTCGGCTGGGTCTATCGCACGATCCGGCAGGGGCTGGTCGACATGGGCAATATGTTCAAACTGATCGATACCGAAGTGGAAGTGAAGGACGCACCGGGTGCGCCCGCGCTGATGGTCCGCCAGCCGACCGTCGCATTCGACGGCGTGATCTTCGGTTACGACGAAGAACGCACCATCCTGCATGGATTGAGCTTCGAGGTGCCCGCGGGCCGGAACATCGCGATCGTCGGACCCTCCGGCGCGGGCAAATCGACCATCGCGCGATTGCTGTTCCGGTTCTACGATCCGTGGAGCGGCCGTGTGCTGATCGACGGGCAGGACATCGCGCAGGTCACGCAGGATTCGGTTCGCGAAGCGATCGGCATCGTCCCGCAGGACAGCGTGCTGTTCAACGATACGATCGGCTACAACATCGCCTATGGCAAAGGCGGCACGGAGCGGGAAACGGTGTTGAAAGCCGCGCGCGACGCCGCGATCCTGCCATTTATCGAGCGCCAGCCGGAAGGTTTCGACACGATGGTCGGCGAGCGCGGCCTGAAATTGTCCGGTGGCGAGAAGCAGCGCGTGGCCATTGCGCGTACCCTGGTGAAAGACCCACCGATCCTGATGCTGGACGAAGCGACCAGCGCGCTGGACACGCGAACGGAGCAGGACATTCTGACCACCCTCGCCCGCATATCGCGCGACCGCACGACCCTGTCGATTGCGCATCGTCTTTCGACCATCGCCGATGCGCATGAAATCTTGGTGCTGGATCAGGGCAAGCTGGCGGAACGCGGAACGCATAGCGCGCTGCTGAAGCGCGACGGCCTCTATGCGGAAATGTGGTTCAGGCAGCAGGATGCGGAACTGGTTGCGGGGTAAGTAGGTAAGCCCGGAACGAGTCCGGGGGGCGAGGTTTCTACAATTGAGCGGCCTATAGGATGTACTTACTCAAGTCCGTATCGCGAGCCAGATCAGTCAGCCTGCCCTGCACATAATGGGCATCGATTACGATGGTTTCGCCGCCATGTTCCTCCGCTTCGAAGCTCAATTCCTCCAGCATCTTTTCCATGACCGTCTGCAAGCGGCGGGCACCGATGTTTTCGACGCTTTCGTTAACCTGCGCGGCGATGCGAGCGACTTCGCGGATGGCATCTTCGCCGATCTCGACCGTCACGCCTTCGGTACCAAGTAGCGCCTTGTACTGCGCGACCAGATTGGCACGGGTTTCGCCCAATATCCGCACGAAATCTTCTTCGGTCAGCGCGCGCA
>JBAUIN010000011.1:0-6847 GCA_049682975.1 Pontixanthobacter sp.
TGCCGTTCGACGTCATCCGCGAAACGTCGGTCGAGTTCGCGCCGATGGATGTCGAATATTCGGACTTCACCGGCTGTCTGGTGAATGTCGTCACCAAATCGGGCGAGAACAAGTTTCACGGTTCGGCATTCTTTACCTTCCGCGGCGACGAATTGCGCGGCGATTCGCTCGACGGGGTCGACAATATTACGTCTCCGTTCGAAGAAAAGCGCTGGGGCGCGACGCTGGGCGGTCCGATCATTCCCGATCGCCTGTTTTTCTACGCCGGCTACGAAGAAACCGATCTCGGGAACGCCAATGAATTCGGACCCGCCGGTGGCGGCTTCGCGAACGAAGCGAACTTCGTAACGCAGGCACAGTTCGACCGCTTCGCGCAGATCGCGAACGAAGTGTATGGCCAGGATGTCGGCGGATTTCCAGTAACCCTTGCTGAATCCTCGGTCCGGTATTTCGGGCGGGTCGACGCCTACATCACCGACGAGCATCGTCTGGAAGGCACCTATCAACGCCTGGAAGAAACCAATGTCGAGGCTGATGTCGGCGGACAGGAACTGACCGGCTTCAACTCCTTCGAAGACGAAGGCACGATTTCGGATTATTATTCGGCCCGCCTCTATTCCGATTGGAGTGACACTGTTTCGACTGAACTGCGCCTCAGCCGTGCAGAAGTAACCGACGTGCAGGGGCCAGTCGGCTTCGGCGAAGCGCAGTCGGACAATCCGACAGTGCGGCTCGTGGTGGCAGTGCCTGCGATCGGCGGCCAAACCACTCAGCCGGGCTTCTTATCAACCGGCCCCGGCATTTTTCGTTCGGCCAATCAATTGGATACGAAGGTCGATCAGGCCAAGTTCCAAATGAATATAGATGCCGGTAGCGGCCATGTGTTCAAGATTGGTGCAGAAATCAACGATCTGGAAGTGTTCAATCTGTTCGCAATTAACGCGACGGGTACACTCTTCTTCCGCGGTCTTGACGATTTTGCCGCAGGTCGTGTGGCGCCGGGTGATTTCTCATCAGTATTTAACAGCGGACCGAGCGATGTCCTAACCGGCAACGACCGTGGCCAGTTTCTCGGCGGCGGCGACATTTCCGCGACCCCGTCGGGTGACATCAACGAAGCGGCAGCCACTTTCGGACGCACGATCTACAGCGTCTACGCGCAGGACGAATGGCAGGCGACCGATCAGTTGAGCCTGATCGCCGGTCTGCGCGCCCAGCTATATTCCGGTGATGCACCGCGCGCGAACCCTACGTTCCGCGATCGATACGGTTTCACCAACGCAAACAGCTTCGGGAAGCTCGACCCGGTATTCCTGCCGCGTTTTTCCGCCACGTATGAATTCGACAATAGCGGCTTTCTGTCGAACTCGCGCCTTACCGCCGGTGTCGGTATATTCTCGGGCGGCGATCCGGTGGTGTATTTCTCCAACGCATTTTCCAACAATGGCTTCTCAACCGGGCAGGAAGACACGTTCGGCCCCTGCGATGACATCACCAATGACGATGGTTCGATCACCGTGGTCGAAGATGGTCAGTTCACTGGCTTCCCGCAATGCGCGATAACCGCCGCATCGCAGGAAGCGGCAGCCGGTTTGTCGGACACCCAATCGGTCGATCCCGATTTCGACGTGCCGACGGTGGTTCGTGCCAATGCCAGCTTCCAGACCACGTTTGGTACGGAAAGCGGCTTCGGCAGCGATTGGAAGTTGAACCTCGATTATATCTATTCGCGTTTCAACGACACGCTGAACTTCGTCGATCTGGCGCAGACGCCGGACATCCGCACGAATAACGGTTTTACCGTCGATGGTCGCCCGATCTATGCGGCAATCGATCCGACAGCCGATGATTGTGGTGCGGTATTGCAGGGCACGGGCGGAACCCCGCCAGTATATACCAATGTAAGCCCGGCCTGTTTCAACACGCGCCGCGATGACGAAATCCAGCTGACCAATGGCCCGAGCTATGAGAGCCACGTCGCATCGGTTCTCGTCTCCAAGGATTTCCGTGGTGGATTGCTGACCGAGAATGGCGGTTTCGGCCTTCGTCTGGGCTATGCCTTCACCGATTCGAACAACAACCGGAACGTCGGCTCCTCCACCGCGACCTCAAGCTTCGATGTGACCGCGGCGTTCGATCGCCAGGATCCGGCGGTTTCGGCCTCGAACTACGAAACGCGGCACAACTTCACGGTCGCAACCAGCTTACGTGAGGAGTTTTTCGATGGTTACGACACAACTTTCGGCATTTTCTTCCGTGCTCGGTCGGGTAGGCCTTACAGCCTGACATTCGATGGCGGCGGCGTATTCAACGACAGCTCGTCCGGCAACGACAACGCTCTGTTGTACATTCCAACCGGCACCGGTGATGCGAACCTTTCCGACTTTAGCGGTCAGGGTTTCTCCGATACGCAGCTCGCGGCGTTGCAAGATGTCCAAAACGACGCGGTAGGTTCGCTCGGCGACTATCTGGCCAACAGCGAAGTGGGCGAAGATTGCGATTTCGAAAGCGGTCGGTCGATCCTGCGCAACACCTGCCAGAACGATTGGAGCTACGATCTCGATCTGCGTTTCAGCCAGGAACTGCCATTCATCGGCAGCCTGACGGGCATAGCGCAGGACAAGCTGGAACTGTTCGCCGATTTCGACAATTTCCTGAACTTCATCGACGATAGCGCCAATATCGTGCGCTCGCGCGGTGATTTTGTCGATCTGGTGGATGCAGGCATCAATATCGATGATCCCGACAGCGACAATCCGGATGATCGTCTGGTCGTCGGTGGCGTGGATAGCCAAGGGCGCTATGCGATCGGCGGGTTCAACCCCGATGATGTGAACACCATCACTACCACCGCATCCATCTGGCGCATCCAGGTCGGCGTTCGTTACGAATTCTGATCGAAGGTGACATAGAAATTGAAGCGGCGACCCTCATCGGGGTCGCCGTTTTCGTTTTGAGCGTGAGTTCGGCGTTCGGGGTCGCTAATAACGGGCGATATGGCGACAAAAAACGGCAAATATTCTTCCATTCGGCGCAAGCCCAAACCGGCGACGTTGGTACTGATCGTGCTGCTGCATATTGCTGCGGTGTATGGCCTCGCCCGCGCGTTCGCCCCGGAATTTACCCAAGGGGTGGAGCGCGATGTGCTGACGACGTTCAGC
The DNA here is from genome assembly GCA_049682975.1 of Pontixanthobacter sp. Taxonomy (GTDB): domain Bacteria; phylum Pseudomonadota; class Alphaproteobacteria; order Sphingomonadales; family Sphingomonadaceae; genus Pontixanthobacter. The sequence goes on from JBAUIN010000011.1 coordinate 3,162, forward strand.
ATCGATGTCACGCCGCCGCCCGATCCGCCGCCTCCGCCAGCCGAACCGATGCCGGATGAGGGCGCGCAAGGCGATCCGGGGCGCGAGGCTGTGGCGCGCAATGTCGCCACACCCGAAGTCGCGATCCCGCTCAAGAAGGACAAGCCTGCCCCGAAAACACCTTCGACCGGAACGCAGAATAGTTCGGGCGTGCGCGATCGGGGTGACGGTACGGGCGCGGCGGGGCAGGGGCTCGGCACCGGTAGCGGCCGGGGCGGTACGGGCAACGGCAATGGCAATGCGATCGCAACCAAACCCTCCGTCGCGGCGGGCGAACTCAACACCGCATCCGATTTTCCCGTTCCAGAGGGCGGGCGCGCCGCCCGGTTCGGCAAATCGGTGACGGTGGCTCTTACTGTGGGAACCGACGGGCGGGCGAAGAATTGTTCGGTGGCACGCTCCAGCGTGGATGCGGCAACTGCCTCGCTCGTATGCGGACTGGTTATTCGCAAGATCCGGTTCAATCCGGCCACGACGCGCAGTGGCGATCCGGTAGAGGCGCGATATGGCTACCGCGTCGATTTCACCGCCGCCAATTGAAAATATCTGCGCGCTTCGAAGCGCTTTGCCGAATTAATGAAAAGGGTTTTAGATAAATGATTCATCCGGTCATTCTTTGCGGGGGAAGCGGCACGCGCCTTTGGCCCCGCAGCCGCGCGTCGAAGCCCAAGCCGTTTCTGGCGCTGACCGGACGCCGCAGCTTGTTCGAAAAAACGCTGGACCGGGTGAAGGATCGCCAGATTTTCGAAGCGCCGACCATCGTGACCGGTGCGGACCATCTGGAATATGTGCAGAAACAGGCCAGCCGCGTCGGCGATGTGCGCATTATCGTGGAGCCGGAAGGGAAGAATACCGCACCCGCCATTGCCCTCGCCGCGATCGGTCTGCCCGAAAACGCGACCATGCTGGTATGCCCCAGCGACCATCATATCGAGGACGAAACGGCGTTCAAGGCGGCGGCCGAAATGGCTGCCAATCTGGCGCAGCAGAAATGGCTGGTGGCGTTCGGCATTGCGGCGACCAAGCCGGAAACGGGCTATGGCTACATCAAGCGTGGCGATGATCTGGGGGGCGGATATATCGTGGACCGGTTCGTGGAAAAACCCGATGCCGAAACGGCGGAACAATTCGTCGCGGACGGTAAATATAGCTGGAACGGCGGTATCTTCGCCTTCCGCGCCGAAACCTTTCTTAGCGCGTTGGAAAACCACCGCCCGCAAATGGTCGATCGGCTGCGTCGGGCGGTGCAAAAGGGTACCGGAGAGCACGACGTGTTCCACCCCGACGCCGCCATTTTCAGCGAGGTCAAAGGCGAATCCGTCGATTATGCGCTGATGGAGAATACCGATCGCGCGGCGATGGTGCCTGTAAAAATGGGCTGGTCCGATATCGGCAATTGGGACGCGCTGCGCGAAACGCGCAAGCGCGACGATGCGGGCAATACGATTGTCGGCAAGGCGGAATTGATCGATTGCCGTAATGTGATGGTCGAAAGCGATGGTCCGCGCGTATCCGCAATCGGCCTCGACAATGTAATTATCGTGGTCGATGGCGACGATGTGCTGGTCACCACAGCGGACGGTGCGCAAAAAGTCGGCACGCTCAAGGGCGCGACGCAACAGGGGCGATGATCGCCGAAACGATCCAGACGGCGTTGACGCCCGTATTCGTGCTGGTGGCCATCGCCAGCATTCTGAACGTCCTGGCGGCGCGGCTCGCCCGCATCGTCGATCGTTCGCGGACGCTGCTGGAACTGCATGGGACCACCCAGGGAAGCGAACACGATCATATTGTAGCGGATATCCGCATTCTGGCGCGGCGCATCGAATTGACCAACCGCGCGATCCTGATGCTCGTTCTCTGCGGCGTCACGATCGGTGTTACCGTTATCCTGCTGTTCGTCGCGGGCTTTACCGGCACCAAGCTGGACGCGATGATCGGTGGCGCATTCATTATGGCGGTCGGATTGATGATGGCGGGGTTGCTGATGTTTCTGCGCGAAACACAGCATGCCTCCGCCGCTTTGCGTATTCCCGAAACCTATTTGGAACTGGATCGGAACATCTAGTTGGTAACGATCAGCCCTGCTTCGGCGCGGGGCCTTCCAGCATCTTTTCGCTTTGCTGCCGTATCGCACCCGCCACCATGGGTTCGACGAAGGACAGGGCCAACGGCAGCGCCATTTCCACCACCATCTGACGGTCTTCGATCGTTACCGTACCGCGCAATTCCTGCCCCATGGCGGTAACCATGATGTTCATGCAATCCTCGCTCGCCCAGTCGGTTTTGACCTGCGCGATGCCGTCGGGAATATGATCGGCGATCTGATCCGTGCTGCCGCGCATCCGGCGCTGCACTTCGGCTTTAGGCAGATCATGGGGAACGGCGACACGCATCAATTTTGCTCCAGTGGTTTGGTTTCGTCCTGCTCGCCATAACGATATTCGAGATAGCGGGTCTTGATCGCCAGATCGTCCAGCGAACCTTCGGCCAATTGCCGGGTCACGCTGTCGATTTCCTTGCTAATCTTGCCAAGGCTTTCAGTGAGTTGTTGATCGGGCGAGGAACCGCTGCGCGCTTCGGAGCGCAAATGGGCCGGGATCTTACGATAGGATTCGACGGTTTCGGGGAGCACCTCGCCCACTAGCTTGCGCACCTCGCGCGTGGCGGGGTGGGTCTGATCGACGGTTTCCAGCTGCAGCCCCAGTGCATCCAACTGCACGCCCATATCGCCCAGAATATTCGCGGCGGGAGGGGGAAGGGCGGGGCGCTGATGTTCCAGCCACAATTCGGTTTTTCCGACCATCTGGCGCACATCGCCTTTCGTCAGTTCCGCGCGTTTGGGCACCGCAACCTTGCGCGTGGCGACGACCAGAACCAGCGCCGCCAGCGCAAGCACGGTCAACATCACGCCCCAGAAGCCGATGCCGTTCAGGATCGCGCCGGCGACACCAGCCGCGATGAATATGCTCACGACACCGATCGCGATCTGAACGAGTTTGCGGATCAGATGCTTCGATCGGATCGCGGCTGACCCCTGACCGATGGCCGGTCCGGCCCGCCGGTGACGCCCGCCGGAACGGTTGTCGTCGCGCAACCGCCGTCCTTCGGTAATCAGACGGTCGCTGTCGGTGGTCAAATCGCCCATCGCAACGGTCCTAATCTTCGATCGTCAGAATGCTGGAACTCTCGAGCTGATTCTGCGCCTGCGCCTGCCCTTCGACCCGCGCGATGTAGCCTTTGGATTTTTCAACTTCACCGGACAGCGCATCGACCGTCTGCTTCATGCTGTCGAGTGCGCGCAATTTGAACGTGTCGACCTCGTCCATCGTGTCGTAGATGTTCTGGAAGGCGCGCTGCAGCGTTTCCAGCGGAATGGTGCTGGCCGCGGCCTGTTCGTGGATTTTGCCGGTCTGTTCGCGCAGAAGGGTCGATGTGCTGTCGATGATCCCCGCCGTCGTTTCGTTGAGCGCGGTTATCTGCCCCAGCACAAGGCGCTGATTGGTCATCGCCTCGCTCACCGTAACGGCCGTACGCAGCGCGCCGACGGTGGTGGTGCTGGCGCGATCGACGCCCTTTACCAATTCCACATTGTTCTTCTTGACCAGATCGAGCGCGAGATAGCCCTGCACGCTGACCGCCATTTG
>JBAUIN010000012.1:0-2159 GCA_049682975.1 Pontixanthobacter sp.
TCCAGCGCATCGCGCAGGAAAGCGTCGATCGAGCCGTAGCGCTCCGTCACCGATCGGCGCATGGCGAGGAGGTATCGTTCATCCACACCCATCAGCACGCGGATCGTGTCGTCGGTAAGATCGCCCCACTTTTCGCGAATGGTGGCGGCGCCCGCTTCCACCCGCGAATCCACGTTGCCCGCAGTGTTGGTCAGCAGAAAATCCGCCATTGCATCGTCGGGATGGACGCCCAGCGCATGATGCAGCAGCGCCACCGCCATGCCGGTGCGATCCTTCCCGGCCAGACAATGGACCAGACTAACACCCTCCCCCTTGGAAAGAATGTCGAAATAGCGCCGCATGACCCACAGTACGGGCTCGCGTTCGGGCAGATCGCGATACAGCTTCGTCATGCGCGCATGCACCGCATCTTCGTCCATCACGCCGCCCGCCGCCTCCACATGCGGAGCTAGCGCGGCGGTTTCGCCGTCGAAGAACACTACCTCGCCATCGAAATCTTCGCTGCGGCGGCAGGGATAGCTGCGCCGTTCGCTCGCACCGCGCATGTCGATCACATGGCGAATGTCCAGCGCGTCGATCGCCGTCAGATCGCCATCGCTCGCATCGACATGCTGCCCGGAGCGATAGAGCAGCCCGGTCTTGACATGCCCGCCGCCCTCGACCGCATAACCGCCGTAATCGCGAAAATTGTGAACGCCATCAAGCGAGATAATATTCATCAATCCTATCTCCACCCCATACATGCCAGGCTGTTTGCGTATAGTGAAGGGATACGGAAGTTTTCATCATGACATAAGTTTCGACGAAATATCTCTTACGGTCTTATAATGGCAGCGAGATTTGATCCGCCCATCGTCCCGTTGGCCATGACCACGATCTCGTGCGGCGCTTTGACATGACGTCCGATCCAGGAAGCCCAACTTTCCGGGCTCCAAAACTGTAAGTGTCCTTTGAACGTATCAGAGCGACCATCAGGTACGGTGAGGACAAGCAAACCGCCGGGAGCCGTTGCATCGATAAGAGTTTTCAAAGCCATTTGGGGTTCGAGAAGGTGTTCAATAGTCTGCGAACAGATTACAAGATCATGTCGACGGTCTGCTCCCTCATACAAATCATGCTGATGATAAATTGCTCGTGGGTTTCGTATTCGCGCAGCTGCCAAAGTTGCATTGGCAAAGTCATAGCCGTGAAGCTCGCAATGCTCAAATTCTGGCATGAGAACGGAAAAAAAATCCCCAGTTCCGCAACCAAAATCTCCAATAGTCTGAACCATGGACGGATCGACCGCGTCTAAAACAAGTTCTTTTGTATCAAAGTGGAATTTTGTACGGGTCGGATTATTGTAATTCGCAAGAAACTTCTGGTCCCCAAACAGTTTATCAACGTTAAAAAGAGTGTTGTGGGCCACAGCATCGAAGTTCTGATCGACCTTCCGCTTACGAACAATTTCATAAGGCGTAAATGCAAAGCCTTTTTTTACCAGTTGGCGTAATGTTAACGTAGCCATGTAGTCAGCCCCCCAAAAATTCCAAGTAACCCAAGCCTAAATACTGTAAACGAGAACGTTAATTCGACTATTATGCAATGATAAAATTACATCAGTCCAGCGATTTGTCTCTAATATCAACGATTGTAAGAATACTGAATTGAACAGCGGAATACTCGATGAATATGGTAGCGGAGGAGGGACTCGAACCCCCGACACGCGGATTATGATTCCGCTGCTCTAACCGGCTGAGCTACTCCGCCCCAAGGCTCCATCGCTGGGTGGCGCGCGTTTACGGCGGAGACTAAAAATCGTCAACCGCGAAACGGGTAGGTCCGCACGAATTCCCACGGGCCGCCGCGATAGATATGGAGCGACAGCCCCTTGAACCGAAACGGACGCGGCTTGATTTCCGGCTCCAGTTCGACCTGCAACGCTTTCGCATCGGCGGGCGATACCTTGTTCTGAATGGTCACATGCAGCCGCGGTTTGTGCAGATCCTGCGGGATCAGCAGGCCGTGGAACCGGTCCGCGAGATTTTGCCACACCGCGATCATTCCGGGGCTGGAGAGGCGCAACGCGGTCCCCTTGCCCAGCGGCATCACGCCTTCAAGATGCCCATCGACCGGCGCGTTGTCGGCCGCTTCCTGCGCCAGAGCGCGCTTCACTTCGC
>JBAUIN010000013.1:0-7510 GCA_049682975.1 Pontixanthobacter sp.
GATCGTGATGACGATGGCCGTGACGACGATGACGATCGTGACGACGACGATGACGGCAATCGCGGTCATGGAAACGACGACGATGGGGATGATGGCGACAATCCTGGTCGTGGGAACGGCAATGGTCGCGACAAAGATCGGGATCGCGACAACAATGATGATCGTGGAAACGGTCGTGATCGTGATCGGGACCGCGATGATGATGATGATCATGACGATGATGATCGCGACGATGAAGATGATGATCGTGACGATGATGATCGCGACGATGACGACGATGATGATTGATCGTGACCACAAAACCCGGCCAGTCTCCATTTAGGAATACAGGCGCGCATCGATGAACACCCGACAGTATAAGACGCGGGCGGTGGCGGCCGTTGCGATCGTTCTGTCGGCGGTGTTCGCAATCGCCTGGACCGACGGGTTCCGCGCGCTGGAACGTGGTATCCAAAGCACTGCTTTCGCCCTGCAAAGCCGAGCGGCCAGCGGCCAGTTGCACGTAGTGGAAATGGATGCCGCCAGTGTGGGCGCGATCGATCGTTGGCCGTGGCCCCGTAGCAATTACGCAAAACTTGTCGAACGCTTGAATGCAGCCGGTGCGCGCACGATCGTGTTCGATGTGGATTTTTCCTCTGCCTCCGAACCGGCGGAGGATCGCGCCTTCGCCGATGCCATCGCACGGTCCGATGCGAACGTAATCCTTCCCACCTTCGCGCAAATTGCCGGTTTCGACAATCGCCGCGAACTGGATTCACTGCCGATTTCGATGCTGCGCGAACATGCGATGTTGGGATCGGTTTCGGTTCGACCGGATTCTGATGGGCTCGTGCGCAACATGCTGCTGGGTACGGTGACGCAGGGCACCCCCCGCCCCTCGCTTTCGGCCAAGATCGCCCAGCGATCGGGTCGGGCCGGACAGCAATTTCCGATAGACTATACCATCGATCCGCGATCCATTCCGCGCCACAGTTTCATTGCTGTGGCGAACGGCCGGTTCGATGCCGATGCCATACGCGGGAAAGACGTGTTGATCGGCGCAACGGCGATTGAAATGGGGGACCGATACACCGTCCCGACACATGGCATCCTTCCGGGCGTCATCGTGCAAGCGCTTGCAAGCGAGACGTTGTATCGCGGCATTCCCCAGGATGGTGGCTGGCTGCCCCTGTTGGTTCTTGCCGCATTCCTTTCCGCCCTGTTGATGGTTGCGCGCACGCGGCAGACCGTTGCAGCGATCGCCGCAATCGCTGCGACAATCGTGATCGGCACGCATATGCTGACCGTCGCATCGTTTTACGTCATTCTTCAGATCGCCCCGGCCCTGGCGATGATTGCCATTTGCGCAATCGTACAAACGCTTCTTCTGATAAGGGACGCCGCCAAAATACGGCGCCTGATCGACGACGAAAGCAGACTGCCCAATGCGCTTGCCCTGACCCACGATGCGGGCACTAACGGCCAGACCTACACCGTTGTCGCACGGATCGAGAATTTCGATGGCCTTTTGTCGGTGGTGGGGGCCAACAATACCGGCTTCCTTATCAATCGCGTTGCGGACCGTCTGCGTACCGTGTCCGGCGGTGCCGCCATCCACCGGACCAGCGACCGGACACTGGCCTGGAACAGCAGGCTGGAACATTACGAACTGCAGGATGCACTGTCAGGCCTCAATGCAATCATGCGCAGCCCGATCGAGATTGCCGGTCGCCATTTCGATATCAATCTGAACTGCGGCGTCGCCGAAAGCGGCGCGCTGGCGCACGCATCGCATGCGGCCAGCCTCGCGCATGATCAGGGCGCATCATGGCAGTATAACGAAGTCGCCGAACGCGCGGCGCTGGAACAGCAATTGTCGTTGATGGGGGAATTGGATCAAGCCATCGCGCAGGATGAATTGCAGGTTCTGTTCCAGCCCAAACTGCATCTTCCCACCAATCGGGTTACGAGCGTCGAGGCACTCATACGCTGGCACCACCCCGAACGCGGCTTCCTGCGTCCCGACAGTTTCATCCCGCTTGCCGAACAAAGCGACCGGATCGCCGATCTGACGCTATATGTTCTGAAACAGACGATCGAGGATTTGAAAGCGTGGTGCGCGCAAGGGCTTACATTGAAGGCAGCGGTCAACATTTCGGCACGTCTGGTATCCTCGCCCAGCTTCATTGCTGCGGCGGAGAATATACTCCAGCAAACCGGTGTGCCGCGCGAAAGACTGATCTTCGAAGTCACCGAATCCGCAACCATGAACGACCCCGAAGCGGCGGTGAAAGCCCTCGACCGCTTCCGCGCGCTGGGTATCGCAATTTCGATGGATGATTACGGCACCGGGCAATCTTCGCTCACCTATCTGCGCAATCTGCCTCTATCGGAATTGAAGATCGATCGCAGCTTCGTGCAGTTTGCCCACCGCGACCATAATGATGGACTGCTCGTTCGCTCGACCGTGCAGCTGGCGCATTCGCTGGGTTTGCAGGTTGTGGCGGAAGGGGTGGAGGATGAAGAATGCCTGGACTTCCTTCGCGAAATCGAATGCGATCTGGCGCAAGGCTATCACATCGGAAAACCGATGGAGGCGGAACGGATCGCACAAACGGCGCTTGAATATCTTGATCAGGCCGCCTGACTGCCGGCGCACTGCCGGCGCACTGCCGGCCGATAACGGAACCACCATGTTCCGATAGGCATTCGGTACACAATCTTCCGTGTTATCTCCCAAGGACTTTCATGCTCTCGCTTATCGAAACCACGCCTATTCCCGATCAGAAACCGGGTACGTCCGGTCTACGCAAGAAGGTCCGCGAATTTCAGCAGCCGCATTATCTGGAAAACTTCGTGCAGGCGATTTTCGATGTAGTCGAACGGCCTGCGGAAGCGACCTTGGTTCTGGGTGGCGATGGGCGTTATTATAATAGGAATGCCATTCGTATCATCATCCGTATGGCCGCCGCGAACGGCTATGCGCGTTTGATAATCGGACAAGGCGGGCTGTTATCCACTCCGGCTGTTAGTCATCTTATCAGGAAATATGGGGCGTCGGGCGGGATCATCCTGTCGGCCAGCCACAATCCCGGCGGGCCCGATGCGGATTTCGGCATCAAATACAATGGTGCGAATGGCGGCCCGGCGACTGAAGATGTGACGCAGGCCATCTATGCCCGAACGTTGGAAATCGATCGTTATCGTATCGAGGACGAAACCGAGTGCGACATCGATTGCATCGGCGCGCAATCGTTCGCGGGAATGACGATCGAAATCGTCGATCCGGTGGCCGATTATGCCGAACTGATGGCTGAATTGTTCGATTTCGACGCGATCCGCGGCGCAGTTGGCGATGGGCTGACACTGGCATTCGACGCGATGCATGCAATTACCGGTCCGTATGCCACCGAGATTTTCGAGAACCGCCTTGGCTTTGCAAAAGGCACGGTATTGCGCGGCGAACCTCTGGAAGATTTCGGCGGACTGCATCCCGACCCCAATCTGGTCCACGCAAAGGCGCTATACGACCGCATGATGCGCAGCGATGCACCGGAAATCGGGGCGGCATCGGATGGCGACGGCGATCGCAATCTCATCATCGGCCGCGAATGTTTCGTGACTCCTTCGGATTCCCTCGCCGTGCTGTCGGCGAATGCACATCACGCACCTGCCTACACAGGCGGCATAGTCGGTATCGCCCGATCCATGCCGACGAGCGCAGCCGCCGATCGCGTCGCGGCGGCACGTGATATTGCCTGCCACGAAACGCCAACCGGCTGGAAGTTTTTCGGCAGTCTGCTCGATGCCGAAAAAGTGACGATCTGCGGAGAGGAAAGCGCCGGTACCGGATCCGATCATGTGCGGGAGAAGGATGGCATCTGGGCGGTGCTGTTGTGGCTCAACATATTGGCGGTCCGTAAGATGTCGGTCGCCGCAGTCATGGCGGATCACTGGCAACAATTCGGGCGCAACTATTACGCACGCCATGACTATGAAGGGATCGATAGCGAACGCGCCGATGCGTTGATCGCGGATCTAGCCACGCGCCTGCCGGAACTGCCGGAGAAACAAATCGGCTGTTGCGTAATCGAGCGGGCGGACAATTTCTCCTACACCGATCCGGTCGATGGGTCGCACTCTGCCGATCAGGGGTTGCGCATCTTTTTGCGCGGCGGCGATCGTATCGTCGTGCGATTGTCGGGTACCGGCACGTCGGGTGCCACCCTGCGTGTCTATCTGGACCGATACGAGGCACCCGAAGGTGATTTGACGATGGAGCGTGGTGCTGCCTTGTCCAATTTGACGGCTGCGGCGCAGAAACTACTGAAAATCGCCGAATATACCGGTCGCACGAAGCCGGACGTCATTACCTGATCCGGGTTTGCCGCGACCCTAATCCAGTCGCGCAGCCACATCCTCGCGTAATTCGGCGATGCGCTGTGCATTCACACCCAGATCGCTCGTCCCAAGCCGGGATGTTGAACGAAAATCCACCTGCGATCCCGCGGGTGTTTGCCGGATGCGAGCGATCACATCGTCTTCGAAACCATACCAAAATACGATCGCGGTCCCCTCGACAGTACCGGCCGCTTGATCGACAGTAAGGTTGGTAATTCCGGCATCATCCATCGCCGCTTCGACTGCCGCCATCGTTTCCGCCATCGTGTTCTGCGTTTGTAGCGGCTCGAGCGTGGGGTATTCTTCCGCGATAAGCTGCGCCGATGTCACGTCCGCAAGATCGGCATTCCCTTCCCACTTCTCGTACGTACCTAATGGACGGTCGAACTCCATGAGTGGGTTCGCATCTTGCTGCTCGCGCAAACGGACCATGTCAGCCGAGAATTGTGGTGCCTCGGCCGGATCGGTGGTGACATCGTAGATGAATGGTACCGATTCTGCCGTGGCGCGTAATTGATTGAACCCAGCCAGCACCGCCAAGGGAATGATCAGTGCAACCAGTGCCTTGCCCCATCCGGCACGCGGTTTGACGATGAAGGAGACGATCAGCGCGACGGCTGCAATCGCCGCCACCACCATCGCCGCGCTCGCGCCGATGCCCACGGTCATCGTGCCGAATGCCGTCAGCTTGTCGATCATACCCAATTTCGCACCGAACAGCGCGACCAGAAACCAGATAATGAGCAGGATGGCGAGCGCCAGCGCAATGCGCGGCAGAATGCGGAGGAATTTCATGTCACCCGCAATGCACCAGCCTACGACAAGCCGCAAGCCGGTCGTCCGGTGGTACCGGTTACTCCGATGCGCCGGGGGTGACGACCGGTTGTGGATTGTTCGGCGTAAGGATCAGGACATTATCCTCCACCCGCCAGCCCTTCAATCGGGACAAAAGGTTCATGCCGATTACGCTGGTTTCGCCCAAATTCGGGGCAATTACCGCATCCAGCCCGCGTGCGGCGATATTGCCGAACCGCAATTCCTCGATCGCGGTGAGGTCCGCCATGATCGTACCGTTCGCCGTATTCAGCCGCACCGGAAGGCCCCCGGTCCGCGGCTCCAGACCGGCACGCCCCGCCGCATTCGACGATACGGCGGTCAATGTCGCACCGGTATCGATCATGAAGTCCACCGGCACACCGTTCACATCCGCCGTCAGCCAGAAATGCCCGTCCGGCGCAATCGGGATACGCGTTTCCCCGCCTTCCACCACCTGTTTGGGCAATCCGATGTCGGGCATCGCCATATCGAGGCGCGGATCGAACCGCGACAACTGTAGCACCACCGTCAATAATATACCGACCAATGCGATTGTACCAATGCCGCGTACCAACCGCCCAGTCGGCACCTGATTGCGGATCATCAAACCGCCGATCCAGCCGACGACCAACGCCGACACGGTCATCACCAGCAGACCCGACCGGGGTATGGCCCGAATCGTCTCCGCCGCGCTTGTGACAATATCGGATAAAAGAGCGGGGTCTTGCATTACCGTTATATAGGTGGTGCGGCGCTACTCTTCCATGAACGAAATAAGGGGGCTTCGCAGATCGTCAGACAGGTGCCGCAACGATCGCCCGCGCCATCGCATTGCCGGATTGCCACGCCCCCTCGACGCGTGGGGCCACGCACCAATCGCCGCATACGCCCAATCCCGCCTCCGCATCCCATAGATATGACTGGTCACCCGACGGCTCGGCCATCGCGTACAGCCAGCGATGGGCATCGGAATATGTCGGGATGCGCGGATCGCAAGCGTTCTCTTCGAAGAAGGTCGACAGCATTTTTTGGGCAACGGCCGCTTTGGGCAGATCGAGCATTTCACGAGAGAAATCGGGCGAAGCGTGCAGCACCCAACATTCCCGGTCCATCCGCGCAGGTTTGGCCGAATTGCGCGCCGCCCATGAAATACGCGCATTTTTTTCTTTCCGGCAATCCACCGTGATCGGCAGACGCGCCTCGAAAGACGCCATCGTGGCCCAACAGGGCGCCGAGTGCGAGCACGACGCTATGTCGGCGAAGGAATGCCCGGCACCCTTCAGTAGATTGGCCGCCTGTTCTGCCGGAACGGCGATGATCACGACGTCGTAAAGTTGTTCCGCCCCGCCGATCAGCAAGGACCATGCATTCGCCGTACGGGCGAACGCCTCCACTCGGGTGCTCCAGCGGACGTCCATATCGTATGCCATGTGTTTGAGCGGCCCGTTCATTCCCGGCGTTCCGACGAAGGCGTCGTTCCCGGCAGCGGGCCATCGGGCCGCGACACCTTTCGCCTCCCATCCTTCTACCACTTCGACGAAACCGGGATCGCGCGCCGTGAAATATTGCGCGCCGTGGTCGAAGGTTATTTCCTCATCTTCTACAGTCACGCGCCGTGTCGACATACGCCCGCCGGCCCCCCGCCCCTTATCGAAAAGCGTAGCCGTGTGGCCACGTTCGCGAAGGGCGATGGCGCATGTCAGACCCGCCATACCCGCACCGATAATGGCGATGCGTGGCGACGCGTCGTGGTCCTGCGTCATTAGGGCGCCGTTCGTGCAATACTGGCTTCGGCGAGAATAAGCGAGAACCGCTTCTCCGCATCGCGCCAGCGTTTTACCGGTGTCCAGCCACCGGCGAGTAACAAGGTGTAGCTGCTGCGCTTGCTGAACTTGTGGCTGTTCTCAGTATGAATGGTTTCCGTGGCGTTCATCGCGAATTGTTTGCCGGAAACGGTAAACTCCATCGCCCGCTGTGCTTCCAGATGCATTTCGACGCGTGCGAAATCGTCGTTCCAGCGTGCCACATGCCGCAAATTGTCGATATCGATCGTTCCACCGAGTTCACGATTGATACGGCGCGCCAGATTGAGATTGAAATCACCTGTCACCCCGCCCGCATCGTCATAGGCCGCTTCCAGAATGTCGGCATCTTTGATCAAATCCATACCGATCAAAAGATGCGATCCGGTTCCCAAAGTATCGCGCATGGTGCGCAGCAGATCGACGGACGTGAACGGCACCATGTTGCCGATAGTCGATCCGGGAAAGAAGCCGAGCTTGGGCATATCCGCCACTGCATCCGGCAATTCGAC
>JBAUIN010000014.1:0-8554 GCA_049682975.1 Pontixanthobacter sp.
GCGTCCAGCACTATGATCAGCGTATCCGGCTGCGCCTCCGCATCGAATTCGCCCATCACCACTTGGCGGGTGACTTCTTCATCCGGGCTGGTGGTGTCGAGCGAATAGCTGCCCGGCAGATCGAGCAGCTCGGCACTGCCACCTTCGGGAAGCGCCAACCGGCCAGCTTTGCGCTCCACCGTGACGCCCGCATAATTGGCAATTTTCTGGCGTGCGCCGGTAAGGGCATTGAACAATGCGCTTTTACCGCAATTGGGGTTCCCAACCAATGCGATGCGGCGCAGTTTGGTTGCCTGTGCCGCCATGGGAGCTGGCGCGGTAACAACGTTCATCGCGGCTCGACCTGCATGGCGCTTGCGTGGATTTTACGCACGGCGATCGTCATTCGCCCGATACGCACGGCGAGTGGGTCGCGCGCACCGAATACGCCGCGATGCGCCACGGAAATTTCGGCACCCTCATCGATACCCAGCGCGCGTAGCCGTTTGCCCTCTTCGGGTGCCAGCGTATCCCACGCAACCGCGACGATGCGGACGGGTACGCCGCGTTCCGTCATGTCCAAGGTATGGGGCGACTGCATGAACAGGGCGCTGCCAGAGGCCCGCCCTATTTGCAACTGATTATCATTAGGCTTTTAGCGCGCTGGATACCGCAATCGGCCAAGGAACCGGGTCACACTGAAACTTTCCCGATCGGAATTCAGCCATTTGGCCTTGGTCTTTTCGAATTTCATCACACCTTCGATGCGACGATCCAGAAATTCTTTCGTGCGCGCTTTGCCTTCGCTCGTATCGTCGGCGAAAATGGCCAGCGTGGCGGCGTATATTCCGCCCAGGATCGTACGCTTGGTATAGTGATTGTAATCGGTCGCCGTATCGCCCGTCAACCGCCACATCAGATCGGCGCTTTTCCATGATCGGCGGGCTGTGGCGGGTAGATTCTGCGGCATCGCCATGATCGCGGTCGCGCGTTTCAAAGCCTCCTCCAAGCCGTCGATCGCATCGAGCCTGCATTGCACCAGCACGCGGATACGCTCGCGGATCGGCATTTGCCCTAATCGGTCGCGCGGGCATTCCAGCGCCATTTGCGCATCCACCGCCTCGATCCAGGCACCGATCATGTCCATCGCCCCGCCCGGAAAGGCCAGCCGCGCGACATCGGTGTCCACACCTTCCATCTCCGCCGCCGCTTCCACGGCATCGTATGTCCAACCGTCGAATATGGCCGAATCCGCGACCATCGGCGCAAGCGCGACGCGCAGCTCGTCCAGCGTCAAATCGGACAGATCGGGGGTCGTATCGGGCGCGCTCTCGGATATCATGCGATCAGAACGTGGGACCGTAGGTTTTTGTTTCCTGCCCCTGCGTGCGCGCTTCATCCGCTTTCGTAAATTCGCCCAGCAGCAATCCGTTGGACGATTGCAATTGGACGTAATCGCGGGCTGAACGGCCGGAATTGTCGTTGCGGTCGGGGTTCGCCCCTTCCGCCAGCAGCAGGCGGACCATCGGAACGTCGCGGCGATGGACGGCGGCGATCAGCGGCGTTTCGCCGGCGGCGTTCGTTTCGTCGATCATCGCGCCTGCATCCAGCAATGCGCTGATCGATTCCAGAGGCCCGACGACGGTGGCGATCTGTAGCGGCGTTTCGCCATTCTTGTCGCGCACATTCGGGTTTGCGCCGTTCTGTGTCAGGAACCGTATCCACACGGCATCGCGCCGCCGAGCGACAATATGCAGCGCCGTTTCACCCGAAGTGATGTCGCGCGTGTTGACGACTACGCTGCCCGGCTGTTTCAGAAAATCGGTGACGACCGAGCCGTCGCGTTCCTCCACCGCTTCTAGAAACTTGTATCCTTCCGATTGATATTGCGCCGAAACCGGAGCCGCCAAAGCCATACTTCCCATTACGGCGACCGAACAAATTGCGCGGAAAACGGCAGTTGCCATTCTCTTTCTCCATAAAAACCATTACGTGACGAACGAAGCCGCCCCCTGACACTGCAGCAATTAGCAGACGATGAACTGTAACACCATGACCCTCAAAGCCAAACTCGCCGCGGCCATCGCCCTGTCGATGACGCTAGCCGCCTGCAATTCCGGAACGCAGCAGCCTCCGCTCGATCAGGCACCGTTATATGGATCCGCAATCAAGGGTGGTTTTCAGCTGACGGACGAAAATGGCGAACCGTCCAACTGGACCGACTTTGCGGGCAAATACCGCATCATCTATTTCGGATACGCCTATTGCCCGGATTTCTGCCCGACGGATGTGGCTCGCTTTTCCAAAGGACTGGCGTTGTTCGCCGAAGAAAATCCCGATCTGGCGGCGCAGATCCAGCCCCTGTTCGTCAGTGTCGATCCCGAACGCGATACGCCCGAAAAACTGCGCGAATTCACCGATGCATTCGATCCCGAACTGATCGGCCTGACCGGCACGCCGGAGCAGCTGGACGATGCCGCCGCCAATTTCTTCGTCCAGTTTTCGAAGGGGGAAGAGGGTGAAAACGGTGCCTATCTGATGGATCATTCCACCGTCACCTATCTGTTCGGCCCGGATGGCCAGCCGATCGCTACATTGCCGACCGATATGGGGCCGGAAGCGGTCGCAGCGGAACTGGCGCAGTGGGTTCGATGAGAGGGCACGATGCGGGATAGATTCTGGGAATTGCCCATCGAAGCGCTCGACCGCGCTGAGTGGGAGGCGTTGTGCGATGGATGTGGGCGTTGCTGCCTGCATAAATTGCAGGACGAAAATACCGGCGCGATAGAAGATACGAATGTCGCCTGCAAATTGCTCGACACCGATACGGCGCGCTGCACCGATTACCGCAACCGCCGCGCTTACGTGCCCGATTGCATGCGACTGACGCTGAAACTGGTGCAGAATGTCGCATGGCTCCCATCGACCTGTGCCTATCGCCTGCGCGCAGATGGGGAGCCTTTGCCCGAATGGCACTATCTGCGCTCGAACGACCGCGAGGCGGTAATGCACGCGGGTGTTTCGGCGGCGAAACGGGTTATCAGCGAAGTGGATGCTGGCCCGCTCGACCATCATGTCGTCGACTGGTCCGATACCGAAACCCTTAACCGTAAGCGCGCCTGACCCAAATGGACTGGCTCAATTCCTTCAGCCGCACGCCGGAGGTTACGGTCGCCGGACGCACGGTACCCATCGCCGTCAAACGCCATGCGACAGCCAAGCGGCTGACGATGCGCGTGGCCCCGGATGGTAGCGAAATACGGGTGACGATGCCCCGTTGGGCGCAATCGCGCGAAGCGACCGCCTTTGCCCAATCCCGTCTGCCCTGGCTCGAACGCCAACTGGCATCGGCCCGGCCCCGCCGAATTTTGCGCGATGGTTCGCCCCTGCCCTATCGCGGCCGGACACTCCGTATTGCATGGTCGCAGGACCGCCCCCGCGCACCTGACTTGACCGATACGATATTGATGCTTGGCGGGCCCGAAACGGGCATATTCACGCGCGTCGAAACATGGCTCAGGACGCGCGCCGAGGAAGCCATGCACAACGATCTGCGCGACTATTGCGCTCGCGCCGCATTGCCCATCCCTGCCCTCGCATTGTCGCGCGCCAAGCGTCGGTGGGGTAGCTGTTCCAGTAACGGAACATTGCGTATCAACTGGCGGCTGATCATGGCCCCCGACCCTGTCCGCCGATCGGTGGTCGCGCATGAGGTCGCGCATCTCGTGCATTTCGATCACAGCCCCGCCTTCCACGCCCTGCTCGCCGACATTTACGAAAGCGACTTGGCGCGTGCCAATCGCTGGCTGAAGGCGCACGGCCGCGATCTCTACGTGCCCTGCGGCTAGAATGTGATGCGGGTGGGGTCTGGCGAAGCGCGGGTGGAACGCTTATCTCTTCGAATATGAGCCTGTTGAACCGACTGAACCCCAAAGAAGGCATTACCGATTTCTGGAGCGAGTTTCGTCGCCCCAACCCCTATCGCTGGCCGATTTTAGCCGTGTCGATATTGATAACCAGCAGCCTGATGCTGTTCTTCACCAAAGACAGCGCGGTGGGCCCGCCCGTCCCATACGAGGTGGAATATATCACCACCTTCCGCGATGGGCGCTCGCCTGAAGAAATTCGGCAGGAAAACCTTGCGAACCAGCGCCGCAAAGACGAGCTGGAGCGCATCCTGGCCGAACGCGAGGAACGTAAGAAGGAACTGTACCGCGCTCTTGGTCGCGCCGCCGGCATGGATGTCGAAAAGATCGAACGCGAGGCTGCGGAAGACGCCGCGCGTGTGGAGGACGAAGCTGCCCGCGAGCGCGAGCGTCTGAGCGACCAATATTCGGTTGATGGACGGCAAATTGGTACGGCCCAAACTGGTGGGGCCCAAACTGGTGAGGCCCAAACGGATGGAACTCAATCCGACACCACACGATGAGCGGCACGGCGGCGCATAACGCAGATGATGCACGCTGGCTGACCGCCGCGGCGAATCTGGGTTTGCGCGGTCGCCCGTTCAGCGCGCCCAACCCGGCGGTCGGCGCTATCGTAATCAAGGATGGGCGCGTAATCGGACGCGGTTGGACCCAGCCCGGCGGGCGTCCGCATGGCGAAGCGATGGCTCTGGCCGAGGCTGGTACCCATGCGCGCGGCGCGACGCTTTACACCGCGCTCGAACCCTGTGCGCATCCCTCCTTGCGCGGGCCGACCTGCAGCCGCCTGATCGCCGACGCCGGAATTGGGCGGGTCGTCTATGGCGTGACCGATCCCGATCCGCGTACGGCGGGGGAAGGGGCCCGGTCCCTTGAAGATGCAGGGGTTCAGGTGACGCGGTTGGACAGCCCCACCTGCCACGCAGGGCTAAAAGGGTATCTTACGCTCGCAAATGCTGGTCGCCCGCACGTAACGCTGAAACTGGCGATGTCGCTCGATGGGTTCATCGCGCGTCCCGATGGGGAAAGCCGCTGGATCACGGGAGACGCTGCGCGCTCACACGTTCATTCGCGGCGCGCCATGGCGGATGCGATATTGGTCGGTGGCGGTACCTGGCGAAAGGACGATCCCCGCCTCGATGTGCGCCTTCCCGGGTTGGAAAATAGCAGCCCACGCCCCATCATCCTGTCACGCAGTGAAATTGGCGGCGGCGTTCGTACCATTCATGCACCCGCCGACATTACCACATTGGAC
Organism: Pontixanthobacter sp.; assembly: GCA_049682975.1. Taxonomy (GTDB): domain Bacteria; phylum Pseudomonadota; class Alphaproteobacteria; order Sphingomonadales; family Sphingomonadaceae; genus Pontixanthobacter. The sequence goes on from JBAUIN010000014.1 coordinate 5,158, forward strand.
GCGGTGCAATATCTATATGTCGAAGGCGGCGCACAGACTGCTGCAGCTTTTCTGCGCGCCGATCTAGTCGATCGCATCGATTTGTACCGCGCACCTATTCTTCTGGGCCGTGGCATTTCCGCGCTCGCCGATGTGGGGCTGACCCGGCTCGATGATGCGCATGGTCGCTGGCGTTGCACCGAAAGCCGGATGCTTGGCAGCGATCATTACGCCGCCTATGATCGCAACCGCCCCATACCAGCGCAGGAGTTCGCATGTTCACCGGAATAGTCGCCGCCATCGGCCATGTGCAATCCAGCGCCCGACCGAACGGTACCGGGAGCGATCTGCGCGTGCGGATCGGTTGCCCGTTCGATCCTGCGGATATGGCGATCGGCGCATCCATCGCCTGTTCCGGTGCTTGTATGACCGTGGTCGATCGCGGCGGGACGAAAGGCGATGCGTGGTTCGATGTGGACGTGTCCGACGAAAGCACGACCAAAACCGCCCGCGGTATGTGGGCGCAGGGGCAGGCCCTCAATCTGGAAACCGCACTCAAATTGGGTGACGAGCTGGGCGGCCATATCGTTACCGGCCATGTCGATGAAATCGGTACAGTCGAAAGCGCCAAGGAAGCGGGCGGCTCCATCCGGTTGCGCATCCGCACCTCGCGGGCGCTAGCGCCCTTCATCGCCCCCAAGGGGTCGATTACGGTGCAGGGCGTATCGCTGACGGTGAACGAGGTAGTAGACGAGCCCAATGGCAATTGCGTTTTTGCCCTGAACATCATTCCCCATACCGGCGGGGTTACGACCCTGGGTAATTTGGCCGACGGGAATGAAGTCAATCTGGAGATCGACGTACTCGCGCGCTATCTGAAACGTATGGAAAGCCTGCGCGCGTGAAATTGCGTCTAGGCATCTGGGGATGCGGAAGGCGGCGTTGCAATCCCCGCCGCAATGCGGTTCCGCCCCGATCGTTTGGCGGTATATAGGCCGCGATCCGCCCAACGTAAAAGGCGTTCGACGGTTTTGGTGCCGCTTTGATCCCGTTCGGCGTCACGCTCCATTGCCGATCGCGCCGCGAAGCCGACGCTGGTCGTCACCGTGATGGTTCGATCATCGTGCCATACTTCCATTGTCGCAATTTTGGCGCGAACGGCCTCTGCCAGGGCGGCCGGATCGATATCGGGCGGGATGACGACCGCGAATTCCTCACCGCCCAAACGGGCGATCGTGCAATCCGGGCATACATCGGCAATCGCACTTGCCGCCGCGCGCAGCACCGCATCACCGGCTGCATGCCCGTAAATATCGTTTACTTGCTTGAAATGATCGAGATCGACCATCAGCACGGCACCGATCTGAGAAGGGTTCATATTGGCGAGCGCGCGCCGGTTGCCGACCCCGGTCAACGCATCGCGCGCATTCGTTTCGAAATGCCGCTTCGCCAGATCCAGCGTGGTCAGTACCGTCAGCACCAACCCGTGGAACAGGCTGAGCAGCGCGACGATCATGTAGAACAAGTTCCAGTAGCTGGAAAAGGTGGGATGACGCGACAACCCGGTGTCGAAATGCATCATCGGGAAGATCACGCCGCGCATCAGATAGCTTAGAAATCCGATCACCAATATCCACCATACCACGCGATCGATGCGGGTATCGCGATAGGGATACAGGCGCAGCACACCGAGCCCGGCGATCGTCATCGCTACAAGCGTAACCATTGTGATACGAATGAAACTGCTGCCCAGCGGCCAGGTCGCGAACAGGATCGCCAACGTACCGACTGCGACGATACCGGCAATCTGCCGCTTCGCCATCATATCGCCATGCCGGGCCAGATACGCATTCACCACGCACCAAATCATGATCCAATGCAGCGGGACCGCGAGCAGAAAACCATAGGACAGCGGCGGTTCACGCAGCAGATCGATCGGAATGGCGATCGTCCCCAATCCGAAACATACCGCCGCCCATCCGGCCGAAGGCAGTTTTTCGACCCGCCATACGCCATAGAATATCAGCCCGAACGCGGCATGAAACGCGGGCAACAAAATGAAGTAGACGGAGTTTTCCACGATGCAGGCGGCGATTTAAGGAGTTATTGTGTAGATCGAATTGAAGGCGCGGTTTCGCCGCAAAATCAATGTCTTGTCGCTGACACATCGGCAATCAATACAGGCCATAATCGATGCTATCCCCCCGGTGCATAATCGAATAGGTAGAGCAGGTAGCACAGTTTGGGGGAAATAAGAATGGCAGGCCGATCATTCATGCAAACAGACCCGCAATTCTTAGGCGTATTATGCGCCATACTGTCCACGATGTTCGGCCTGGCCTATCTGCTTATGGCAGATGCGCCGCCGCCGATGCTTGCGGTCAATTTTGGCTCACTGGCAATCGGTCTCGTATTGATTTTCATCGGAAGGCGTCTTTACGAATTGTTGTCGGAACGGACCGCCTGTTCGATGATCGACGGGGCCATGCTGGCTGCCGCGATGGTTTTGCTGGCGACATCGTTATTCGGCGAAGCGGCGGAAGGAGCATCTCGCTGGTTCGCGGTCGGGGGCCTGTTCGTTCAGCCCAGTCTGATCGTCCTTCCCGTGATGGTGATCGGTTTCATGCGGAGACGCAATCGCACCACAATGTCGGCGATGTTGGTCGCTGCACTGGCGATGGCCCTGCAGCCCGATCGTGCCATGGCCGCCGCTCTATTTGCAGGTCTGGCGGTGCAAGCTTTCCTATATCGCGATCGTGTAATCGTAGTACCTGCTGCAGTGGCTTTCGCCGCACTCGTCGTGACTTTGCTCCGCGCGGACTCTCTGCCGGCAGTGCCTTACGTCGATCGAATTTATTACACCGCGTTTGAAATCGGCCTGTCTGCCGGTATTGCGGTTGTCGTCGGCACGGTTCTGCTTCTCGTTCCGTTCCTTGCGGTGTTGCGACACAAACCGAAGGACAGGAACGTCGGTTTGATATTCGCCGTCGTTTGGTTCGTCATGATATTGATGGCGATGGTTGGGAATTATCCGACGCCAGTTGTCGGCTATTCAGGCGCGGCAGTGCTGGGATATGTACTAAGCCTGCTGGCGCTTCCGACCTATGCGATTGCAGCGCGGCACAATGCCGATGAAAAGCCGATCGACATGAATGACCCGACAAATGACGATGGTTTGAGGCGCGTTCTCTTGCCCGGCTAACGCTTACGGCCCACCAAATCGCTGTCCTACATCCGCCGGATATGGCTCATGCTTTGCGAATGGCACGTTCCACCTCCACCCCCGCTCATCGCAAACGGCGCAAGCCGCTGTTTTTCCACCCGGTTCCGATCCGTGCACGTCGCGACGGTTGGTCGATTTGGCGGCAGTGCGAATTCTTAAGCGCGCTATACGTGACCGGCTCCGTATCCACGGCGG
>JBAUIN010000015.1:0-15486 GCA_049682975.1 Pontixanthobacter sp.
ATGCGGTGCCGACGATGGTGTAGGCGATCAGATGGGGGATGTGGCTGGTCACGGCTAGGACCAGATCGTGATGGTTCGCGTCCATAATCTCGACACGCGAGCCAAGACTTTCCCAGAACGCCGCCAAAGCCTGCGTGGCATCATCCGGCGCGTCTTCGGGCGGAGTGAGGATGCACCAGCGATGTTCGAACAATTCGGCGAAACCGGCGGCGGGTCCGCTTCTTTCGGTGCCGGCGACCGGATGGGCTGGAATGACGCTGTGATCGGGCAGGGCGGCGCGCAAAACATCCAGCACACCCTGTTTGGACGATCCGACATCGCTTACGATCGCCGTGTCGGGCAGATGCGCGCGAATGGCGTCTGCGGCGTAGCCCATTGCCCCCACCGGCACGCATAGAACGACCAGATCGGCGTGTTCGACTGCGGTAGCGGGATTATCGCAAACCTCGTCCACCAAACCCAGATCGCGCGCCTGATCGCGGGTGTTCGGGTCGCTGTCATATCCGCTGGTCCGGATGTCGGGACGATGTTTTCGCGCCGCCAGCCCGATGGAACCGCCCAGCAGTCCGAGGCCGATGATTGTTACCCGTTCGAAGGGCACTACGCCGCGCCTGTCGCATCGCGCAGAATGCGGACGATGTCCTGCATTTGCGGTTCGGTGCCGATGGTGATGCGCAGGCCCTGCGGCAATCCCTGCCCTGGAAGCCAGCGCGTTGCATAGCCGCCATTCGCCAATGCTTGATGGGCTGCTTCGGCCGTCAATGTGCCTTCGAACAGGATAAGAAGGAAATTCGCCTGGCTCGGCACCGCGCGCAATCCGTGATTGCCAAGACTGTCGATCTCTTGCGTAAAGGCACGCAACTGTTCCGCGTTCTGCACGCGGGATTGTGCCACGAACGCCTGATCGCGAACCGCCGCCGTCGCTGCGGTCTGCCCATGGGCGGTCACGTTGAAGGGGCCGCGAATACGGTTGAGATCGGCAATCAGGTCGGGATGCCCGGTTGCCCATCCGATCCGCTCCCCCGCTAGCCCGTAAATCTTGGAGAACGTGCGCGTAACCAGCACGTTGGCTGCGCGCGCGCTGAGCACCAGCCCGCCATCGTCGTCGTCGCCGTCGAGATATTCGGCATACGCCTGATCCAGCACCAACAGCACGTTGCTCGACAAGGCGGCATGCAACCGGGACACTTCATCCGCTGAAAGATAGGAGCCCGTCGGATTGTTCGGATTGGCCAGAAAGACCACGCGGGTACGGTCGGTGACATGCGCAATCAGCGCATCGACATCCGCGCCGTAATCCCGATCGGGGGCGACGACCGGGGTGGCTCCACACCGGCGGGCGGCAATGTCGTAAACCGCGAAGCTGTATCGCGAAAACAGCACCTCGTCGCCCGCCCCGGCATAGGCTTGCGCCGCGAGGTTCAGCAATTCGTCCGACCCGGTGCCGCAAACGATCCGCGCTGGGTCGATATCATGCACTGCTCCGATCGCTGCGCGCAGTTCGGTCGCATCGGGATCGGGGTAGGTTGCAGGCGAATACGCCGACTGCCGGGCGAGGGCGGCGATTGCCATGGGCGAGCATCCGAGCGGGTTTTCGTTCGCCGACAGTTTCACCAGCTCGCGCCCGTCATCGCTTCGCGCCTTCCCCGGCACATAGGCGTGGATGTCGGCGATCCAGGGTTTGGGTTTCGGTGCGTCGGTCATGGGCGGTGCCTTTAACGCAGGGTGCGAAAGAGGCAAAAGGGAATACGCCCCTTCGACAATTGCGCGGCAACGGGTTAGGGCCGTGCGACCCGCCGCCATCTTGGTTTCGAATTGCCCGCACCTACCGCAGCCAACGCCATCCGATTGACCCAGCCGCTCCCGCTCGACAGTGGGGAGGCGTTGATCGACGCCCGCATCGCATATGAAGCATACGGCACGTTGAACGGGGATCGCAGCAATGCCATTTTGCTATGCCACGCGCTGACGGGGGACCAATATGTCGCCAGCGCGCATCCTGTTACTGGTAAGCCCGGCTGGTGGGGCACGATGGTCGGCCCGGGCAAACCGATCGACACCGACCGGTTCCATGTCGTCTGCGCCAATGTCATCGGTAGCTGCATGGGATCGACCGGCCCGGCGTCGACGGCGCAGGATGGCGAACCCTACGCGATGCGATTTCCGGTCATCACCATTCGCGATATGGTGCGCGGCCTTGTCGGACTGCTCGACGCGATGGGGATTGCGAAGCTGCATGCGGTGATCGGCGGTTCGATGGGTGGGATGCAGGCGTTGAGCTTTGCAGCAAACTGGCCGGAACGTACGCAGCGCGTTCTGGCGATCGCCGCGACCAGTCGCCATTCGGCGCAGAATATCGCCTTTCACGAACTTGGCCGACAGGCGATCATGGCCGACGCTGCGTGGCGGGATGGCAAGTATTACGGGGGCGAAACCCCGTCCAATGGCTTGGCCGTCGCACGGATGGCGGCGCATATCACCTATCTTTCCGAAGAAGGGCTGACGCAGAAATTCGGCCGCCGGTTGCAGGATCGGCCCGATGGCAGCGCAGGCGAGAAGACATTCGGTTTCGACGCGGATTTTCAGATCGAAAGCTATCTGCGGTATCAGGGCAGCGGCTTTACCCAGCGGTTCGATGCCAACAGCTACCTCTACATCACGCGCGCGATGGATTATTTCGATCTGGCCGAAGAGGCGGCGGCGGATGGGCGCGGCACCCGGTTGGCGGATGCGTTTGCTGGCAATCCTGCGCGGTTCTGCCTCGTCAGTTTCGACAGCGACTGGCTGTATTCCACAGCGGAAAGCCGCCATATCGTGCATGCGCTGAATGCGGCGGGCGCACCGGTCAGTTTCGTCGAATTGTCCGCCCCCTATGGCCATGACAGTTTCCTGCTGCCCAATCCGGCACTCGACCGGGTGGTAACGGGCTTCCTCAATGACTGATGCGCTACGCCCCGACCTAGCGGTCATCGCGCGACAGATTGTGCCCGGCGTGCGTATTCTGGATGTCGGTTGCGGCGATGGCAGGCTGATGGCGGCCCTGCGCGATGAAAAAGGCGTGGATGCCCGCGGTATCGAGATCGACGGAAGCTGCGTCGAACGCTGCGTGGCACAGGGGTTGGCCGTGGTGCAGGGCGATGCGGATCGCGATCTTACATTCTATCCCGATGGCGCGTTCGACCATGCCATCCTCAGCCAGACGCTGCAGACCGCCGAACGTCCGGATCGTATGCTGCGCGAATTGCTGCGGGTGGGCCGCAGTGCCTTCGTCAGCTTTCCCAATTTCGCTTATTGGCGGATGCGCTGGGCGCTGATGCGGCAAGGGCGCATGCCGGTGACGCGGCATCTGCCGGTAACCTGGTACGAAACGCAGAATATCCACCACGTCACCATCCGCGATTTTGAGGCTCTGACAAACGATCTCGACATGCGGATCGCGCGGCGCTGGTTCTTTACGCAAGAACGTGAAGTCAGCGCGATCGGCGCGAATTGGCGCGCGGAATATGCGCTGTTCGAAGTGACGAAAGGGTGACGAACGCGACACCGTGTCGCCTTCATTCAAACTCAATAATTACATACAAAACAATAATTTATGGCATTTCCGCTTCGGGTGACCGTGCCTGGCCCCCCCGGGGGCGATTGTATTTGGCGAAGCGTAATACGACCGATCCATACCGCGCACCGGGAATGTAGGAAAGTTCGGACCGATCGCTTAGAAAAAACCGAAATAATACAAGGCGAAGGGCACCGCCGACAGCAGCATGGTCGCCGCCAGAACAAAGGCGCCATCGCCAGTCAGTCGCCCGATGGCATATAGCGCGATGATCGCCGCGGCGATCGATCCCGATGTCGGTACGACCTCCATGAACGGCATGAACACCGTCAGCGCCAACACGAGTATCAGCGACACATATTCCCAAGGCGGATGCAGCAAGAACCGCAGCCGGGGCTTCAGAAACCGCTCCACGAATTTCACCGGCTTGCGCAGCCAGTCAGTACCTTTGCGCAAGGTTGCCGAGGACATTCGCCGGTCGAGGATGAATTGGGGCAACCACAGATGCTCCCGCCCGATTATGATCTGGACGACCAGCATGAACACCAGCGCCGCCACGATCGCGGTGATGCCCGGTATCGCGCTGGCCGGTGATGCCGCGATCAGCGAAAAGATCAGCATCAACGACGCGAAGCTCTTATCGCCCAGATGTTCCACAACCTCGCGAACAGTGGTTTTTTCACCGTCCAGCACGTCCTGCAATTTGTCCAGCACATCGCTCAACTGATGGTTCGCACCATCCGTCTCGTTGCCGGAAAGTGGATCTTCTATCGCAGATGCTCCGCATGAAAGGCGATATGATCGTCCATGAAAGTGGAGATAAAATAATAGGAATGGTCGTAGCCATCCTGCATCCGTACGCGCGCATGCATACCCGCCTTCTTGCAGGCAAGCGCGAGGTGGCCAGGTTTGAGATGTTCGTCCTTGAACTCGTCCGCCGTGCCCTGATCGACCAGAAGATGATCGTGCCGCGCACCGTTCTCGATCAGTTTCACGGCATCATATTGCGTCCATTCCTTCTCGTCGTCGCCGAGGTAGCGGGACAGCGCCTTTTGCCCCCAAGGCACGGCAACCGGATTGGTGATCGGGGCCAGCGCGCTGATCGACCGGAATCTACTTGCGTTTCTGAGGCCGATGGTCAGCGCACCGTGTCCGCCCATCGAGTGCCCCATGATCGATTGCCGATCCATATCGGCGGGGAAGCTTTCGGCGATCAGGCTGGGCAGCTCCTCTTCGATATAGCTCCGCATCTGGTAGTTCTTCGACCATGGCGGCCGTGTCGCATCGACATAGAACCCGGCACCTTTGCCAAAATCATAGGCATCCGCATCGTCCGGCACGTCGTCGCCGCGCGGCGATGTGTCGGGAGCGATGAAGATGATACCAGCCTTCGCGCAGGCGGCGCGATATTCGCCCTTTTCCATGACGTTGGCATGGGTGCAGGTCAGGCCGCTGAGATACCACAGCACCGGTAGTTTCGCGCCCGGCTCGTGTTCAGGCACATACACCGCAAACGTCATGTCGCATTGCGTCACGGCGGAGGCATGGGAATACACCCCCTGCACTCCGCCGAACGCCTTGTTTTCGCTGATGGTTTTCATCGGCAATGCTTCAGCCCATGCGTTTCATAACGCAAATTTTATTTCCTGAAGGATCGCGCAGATAGGCAAGATACAAATTGCCAAGATCGCTTTCGCGAATGCCCGGCGGATCTTCAATCGCAGTACCGCCATTGGCGACGCCGGCATCGTGCCATGCCTGTCCCTGTTCCTCGCTTTCGACCGCGAAGCCGACCGTACCGCCATTTGCGCCACAAGCCTTGCCGCCGTCGATCGGTTTGGAAAGCAGGAAGATACCGCCGCTATGCATGTAAAGCACGCGGCCCTTCGGATCGACCGACCCTTCGCGCCCGCCCAGCGCTTTGAAACATGCATCGTAGAATTTCTTGGAAGCGTCGATATCGTCGGCCCCCAGCATAACGTGACTGAACATTATTCTTTCTCCTCTTCGGTTAGCGGTCCGTACAAAGCACAGATTTTATTTCCATCCAAATCGCGCGCATAAGCGATATAGAACTGTCCAAACGGATTGATCCGGATGCCCGGCGGGTCTTCGATCATCCGACCTCCGGCGTCTTCCACCGATGAGGCGAATGCGTCGACGGCTTCGATAGATGAAGCGGTGAAACCAATCGTCGCACCATTGGCGGGAAAGGCGGGTTCGCCATTCGCGGGTGTTCCGACAATAAAATTGTTCAACCCGTCGCTGTAGAACGTTCCGCGATCCCCATCGCCAGCTCGGGTGTAACCCAACGTTGCCAGCACTTTATCATAGAACGCACCCGCCGCCGCGCGGTCGTTCGTTCCCACCATCGCATGGCTTAGCATCAGTACAGCACCACGCTGCGGATACTTTCGCCTGCATGCATTAGATCGAACCCCTTATTGATTTCGTCCAGGGTCAGCGTGTGGGTTATCATCGGGTCGATCGCGATTTTTCCGTCCATATACCAATCGACGATTTTGGGCACGTCCGTCCGTCCCTTCGCCCCGCCGAACGCCGTGCCGCGCCAGTTCCGGCCGGTGACGAGCTGGAAGGGGCGCGTTTCGATGGTCTTGCCCGCTTCGGCGACACCGATGATGATCGATGTGCCCCAGCCCTTATGCGCACTTTCCAAGGCTTGACGCATGACATCGGTATTGCCGGTGCAGTCGAAGGTGTAGTCAGCACCGCCGTCCAGCATGTCGACCAGATATGAAACGATGTCGGGCACGTCTTTCGGATTGACGAAATCGGTCATGCCGAATTTGCGGCCCCATTCCTCGCGCGCGGGGTTGATGTCGATCCCCACGATCCGCGCCGCGCCCGCCATTTTCGCGCCCTGCAACACATTGAGGCCGATGCCGCCCAGCCCGAACACCGCGACATTGTCGCCGGGTTTGACCTGAGCCGTGTTGACCACTGCGCCGACACCGGTCGTGACGCCGCAGCCGATATAGCAACTCGTTTCGAACGGAGCATCGTCGCGAATTTTTGCTACCGCGATTTCGGGCAGGACCGTGAAATTCGAAAAGGTGGAACAACCCATATAATGATGGACCGTCTCGCCTTTGTAGGAAAAACGGCTGGTCCCATCCGGCATCAGTCCCTTGCCCTGCGTATCGCGAATGGCGCTGCATAGATTGGTCTTTCCCGACAGGCACATTTTGCACTGCCGACATTCGGGGGTGTAGAGCGGGATGACATGATCGCCAGGCGTCACGCTGGTCACGCCTTGCCCGACTTCGCGCACGATTCCCGCGCCTTCATGCCCCAGGACCGAAGGGAAAAGCCCTTCGCTATCCAGCCCGTCCAGCGTGTAGGCATCGGTGTGGCAAAGGCCGGTCGCCATAATCTCGACCAGCACCTCACCCGCTTTGGGGCCCTCCAGATCGAGCTCGACCACTTCCAGCGGTTGTTTCGCTTCGAAAGCGACGGCGGCGCGGGTTTTCATTCTGGGAATTCCTTCAAGGTGAATGTTAGGGTTTGTGGTGCCTTACCCGACATGCACCGTCTTCGTCACCATGCAGGCCATGACACCTTCGGGGCCGTCCTCGCTGCCATAGCCGGACCATTTGACGCCGCCGAAGGGCGCATCCACCGCCGATACGTTGCCGCCATTGATCGCCAGCATGCCCGCCTCGACCTCCGCCGCCAATCGGCGCTGGCGTGCAGGATCGTTGGTCCAGGCATAGGCGGCCAATCCGTAAGGCAGGCGATTGGCCTCGGCGATCATGGCATCTTCGCTGCTCACCGGGTTGAGGATGGCGACCGGGCCGAACGGTTCGTCGTTCATAATATCGGCGTCGGTCGACACTTCCGACAGGACGGTCGGTTCGTGGAAAAATCCCTGATTGCCGATGCGGTTGCCACCCATCAGCAGGTTGGCGCTGTTCTCCGTCGCATTGCCGATCAGCTTTTCCATACCGTCAAGCCCGCGTCCATTCGCCATCGGCCCCATATCGGTTCCGTCTTCCCGACCATCGCCGACTTTGATCTTTTCGGCCCGTTCGACGAAGCCGTCGCGGAAGTGTTCGAACACATCGTCCTGCACCAGAAAGCGCGTGGGACTGACGCAGACCTGCCCCGCATTGCGGAACTTGGTCGGCACCATCGTATCGAGCGCCGCGTCGATATCGGCATCATCGAACACCAGTACCGGCCCGTGTCCGCCCAATTCCATGGTCGTGACCTTGAGATCGTCCGCCGCCAGTTTCGCCAATTGCTTGCCGACCTCGGTCGAGCCTGTGAATGTCAATTTGCGGATGATCGGCGATCCCAGCAGATGTTCGCTGACGTCGCTCGGCACGCCGAAAACGCATTGCACCACATTGCCCGGTACGCCTGCATCCAGCAGCGCCTGCACGATCGCGATGCCGGTGGCGGGGGTTTCCTCGCTCGGCTTGACGATGGTGGAACAGCCTGCCGCCAGCGCGCCGCCGATCTTGCGCATCACGTTGATGGCGGGAAAATTCCATGGTGCGAAGCCTGCGACCGGGCCGACCGGGTGATACTGCACCTCCACCCGGCTGCCTTCGGGACGGACCAGCGTGCGACCGTATAGCCGTTTGCATTCGCCGGCGTAGAATTCCAGCAACATCGCGGCGTATGTTACTTCGCCCTTCGCTTCGGCCAACGTCTTGCCCTGTTCCATGGTCAGGCCGCGGGCGATGTCGTCGCGGCGTTCCTTTATCAGGCCAGCGGCTTTCGTCAGAATACCGGCGCGTTTGTCGGCCGACGTCCTGCGCCATTCCTTGAAGCCTTTTTCCGCCGCCTCCAACGCCCGATCGAGGTCGCTGGCATTGGCATGGGTCAGCGATCCGATGGTTTCGCCGGTCGCCGGATTGACGACTTCTTCATCCGCGCGGCCATCGCCGGTAATCTGTTGGCCGTCGATCAGAAGGTGAAGGGGGGCGAAATTACTCATGGCGGTTTCCTCAAAGGTTTGAAATTTTACGGCCCATATTCATCTGGGCGTGTGTAGGATGGAATGCATGACAGCCAAATTCGTTCTTGCCGCCCTGGCATCCACCATCCTCGTTCCTTCCGTTCCGATGGCGCAAACGTCGTCCCCAGCCCCTGCATCCGAACTGACGCTGGAACAACAGACCGGCCTGCGATGCGCGGCGGCGTTCGCGATCGTCGCGCAGGGGCAGGGCATCGGCAATGCGGATGCGCTGACATATCCGCCGCTCGCCGAACGGGGCCGCGAATTCTTCGTGCGCTATTCCGCGCAGATGATCGATCAGACGGATCTGACGCGCGAACAGATCGCCAGTTTGCTGCGCGACGAGGCGCAAAATCTCTGGGATCGTCAGGAAATCGAACCGATTATGCCGGCCTGTCTTACCTTGCTGGAAGCGTCAGGCCTGTAAGCCGGTAATTATGGACGATGGCGCGGCGTTCGGGCATGGGAGCAATCCATGTGGCGCCTTCATCAATTTCCCCTATGCCCGTTCAGCCGCAAGGTTCGCCTGCTGCTGAGTGAAAAGGGCGTCGGTTACGATTTGGTGCGGGAAAATCCGTGGGAGGGTGACGATGCCTTTTGGGCGCTTAACCCCGCAGGGCGCACGCCGGTGCTGCACGACCCGGAAAAGAAGACCACCCTGTGCGACAGCCGGGCGATCTGCGAATTTTTCGAAGAAACGGTCGATCAGTCGCCGTTGATCAACGGTACCGCGAAAGGCCGCGCGGAAATCCGCCGCCTGATTGCGCTGTTCGATGAAAACTTCTTCAACGATGTCACCGGCCCCCTGCTGCAGGAACGGATGAAGAAACGCCTGATCCTGCGCCAACCGCCGGATTCGCGCCGACTGCGTGATGCGATGAAAATGGCGCATGGGCATCTCGACTACATCGATTATTTGATCGACAATCGCCCGTGGTTGGCGGGATCGCGTATGAGCCTGGCCGATCTGGCCGCGGCCGCGCAGATCAGCGTTGCCGATTATCTGGGCGGGATCGACTGGGCGGGCCATGAACAGACGCGCGGCTGGTATTCCATCTTCAAAAGCCGCCCCAGCTTCCGCCCGCTTTTGAGCGAGCGTATGGAGAACATCCATCCGCCCAAACACTACGCCGACGTCGATGGGTGATTTGTTGGTTTGGGCCCTGCGGGCGCGGGCATCCGCCCCGCTTGTTGCCTCGCATAAGCTCGGGCGGGCGTGCAGGTGGCTTTTGCCCGTCTGCGCCTGCGGCGTTGACTCCGCCCTTGCGGTCCGCTGCCGCGAACCGAACCAGTGCAATATTGCTGGCTAGGAATGGACCGGACCCGAAAGGGTTCGTAATTCCGACCGGCCGTCGCCCGTTAGGGCGGTAGCCTAAGCGAGCGCATGCGAGCGCCGGCGCTTGAGGCTGAACAAACAAACACCATATTCCTTCTTAAAGGAGACACCCGAATGACCGATCCCAAAACCAAAACCGATGCACAATGGCGTGAGGAACTGACGCCCGAACAATATCATATCCTGCGCGAAAAGGGCACGGAGCGTGCCTTTACCGGGCAATATGACAAGCACGACGCGTCCGGCGAATATGTCTGCGCGGCGTGCGGTGAAAAACTGTTCGACAGCGACGACAAATATAACAGCGGCTGCGGCTGGCCCGCCTTCACCAAACCCGCGAACAGCGACAAGGTCGATGAACATCGCGATACGACGCACGGCATGATCCGCACCGAAGTGACCTGTTCCAAATGCGATGGGCACCTGGGCCATGTATTTCCCGACGGCCCGGCGGAGGCAGGCGGTATGCGCTATTGCATCAACAGCGCGGCGCTGGATTTCGCCGATGGCGGTACCGACTGACCGCCCGCGATTGCCGCAAACGCTTTAGACGTTCACGCCCGGTTAGAACTTGCCTATACAGGCACGGACAATGGGGTCAGGCATCCGCTGGCATGCGGTGCAGGCGATAGGACGACCGGGACGAGATGGCACGAAGGGGCAGCCGCCGCGCTGCAAGCAAAAACCGACAGCAGAGCGGTCGCGGTGGAAACAGGCGTGGGCGGGATAAGTCCAAACCTTCGGGTTTTCGCCTATGGTTCCGCCGTCTGTTCCTGTGGGGGACGGCATTGGCGCTGCTGGGCGGATTGTTCCTCGGGCTGGCGGTACTGTTCGCATCGCGGTCGCTCCCCAGCTATTCCGAACTGAAGGCCACGCAGAACGCGCAAACTATCATCGTGCGCGCGCGCGACGGGTCGGTGATCGTCGAACTCGGCCCCAGCTACGGCGAATGGCTGGATAGCGACGAGATTCCGCAGATCATGAAAGAGGCGATGATATCGGTGGAGGACCGCCGGTATTACAGCCATTTCGGCATTGATCCGATCGGGTTGGGCCGGGCGGTCTATGTTGCGGCGACAGGCAACAAACGTGTCGGCGCGACGTCCACCATCACTCAGCAACTGGCGCGCAACATCTTCCTCAATTCCAATCGCACGCTCGACCGGAAAATGCGCGAAGGTGTGTTGGCGATGGCGCTGGAATGGAAATTTTCCAAGGACCAGATCCTCGAACTGTATCTGAACAAGGTGTATTTCGGCGGCGGTGCCTATGGCATCGACAGCGCCAGCAGACGGTTCTTCAGCCATCCGGCAACCGGCCTCAGCACCGGGGAAGCGGCGATTATCGCAGGGCTGGTGAAGGCGCCGTCGCGCTATTCCCCCACCGCCGATGTGGTCGCCGCGGTCGATCGCGCGCAGGTCGTGCTACGTCTGATGAAGGAACAGGGGCGGATCAGCGATTCCGTCACGGTGGACCTGTCCGCCGTCAAACTGAAGGAACAGGAAGGGCAGAACTCGGCGCGCTATTTCACCGATTGGGCGCTGCCGCAGCTCGATCTGCTGCTGCCCGAAACCTTCGAACCGATCGAGGTGTGGACCACGCTGGATGTCGGCATGCAGCGAGCGGCCGCCGCATCGATCAAGGCGAACACGCCCGGCGGGGCGCAGGGTGCGCTGGTCAGTCTGGACCGCGACGGGGCAATTTTGGCGATGATCGGCGGCACCGATTACGTCGAAACCAATTACAACCGCGCCACGGAATCGCTGCGCCAGCCGGGTTCGGCATGGAAGCTGTTCGTCTATCTTGCGGCACTGGAGGCGGGCTATACGCCAGAATCCGCCGTCAAGGATACTGCCGTGACGATCGACGGGTGGAGCCCGCGCAATTCGGGCGGCAGCTATGCGGGTGATATCAACGTGCGCACCGCCTTCGCCTATTCCAAGAACACCGTGGCGGCGCAATTGGGCAACGAGGTTGGTTTCGGCACGGTCGCGTCCATGGCCAAACGCTTCGGCATAACATCGCCGATTGCGACATACCCTTCGATGGTGCTGGGCAGTTCGGAGGCGCGGGTCATCGAAATGACGCAGGCTTTCGCGGGCATATCGTCGGGCGGGCAATCGGTCGAACCCTATGCCATCACGCGCGTGACGACCGGGGACGGCGCGATCATCTACGAACATGACAGAGCGCGCAGCACACGGCTGATCCCCGATTACGTGGCGGCGGGAATTACCGATCTGTTGCAGACCGCCGTCAATACCGGCACCGGCAGAGCAGCGCAGATCGGTCGGCCGGTCGCGGGCAAGACCGGCACGACATCGTCCAACAAGGATGGCTGGTTCATCGGCTTTTCCAGCGGCGTCACGACCGGCGTATGGATGGGCCGCGACGATGCGAAGCCGGTTTCGGGCCTTCAGGGCGGACGCGCGCCGGCGCAGGCCTTTGCCGCTTTCATGCGCTATGCCGTAAAAGATCGGCCGGTGGAAGAATTCGACACCGAACTGCAATTGCCGGAATGGCAGTTGGAGCCTGACGACGAGTTTTATTTCGGCGATCCGGACGATTATTATTATATCGACGAACAGGGCAATCTGATCGAGCCGGGCCGTTATGGGCGTGAGGATTACGGGCGCGAAGACGACGTGCGCGAAGAATACCCCCGATCGCAGGAACCGGTGCGTGGGCGGGGTTCGGAGGGCGAAGTCGGCGATCGACCGCAAGTGCCCCGCAACGAAGCACCCGCAGCCGCAAGCGACGACTTTTTGGATCGGGCCACGGGCCAAGGAAGATCGACCGGACAGCGCCCTGCTGCGCGCCCGCCAATGCAACCACGGCGCGAAGAACCGTCACGCCCGCCGCCGCGCCGACCGGCAGCAGTCGAGCCTACCGGGCCATCACAACCACGATGAAACAAAAAGCCCCGCCGGCGATCGCACCGGCGGGGCTTTTGGTAAGATGGGCGGGTTACGTCTCAGTTCAGTCGTACGGCGACATAGCGCGGCGCACCGCTGCCCGGGCGTTGTACGCGCAGGAGCACTGCGCTGCGGTCCGCTCGCTCCGCTGCGGCGACTTGCGCTTCCAATTCCGCGATCGATCCGACCGATTGGTAATTGGCCGAGATGATAATGTCGCGGCGGCGCAGCCCCTTGCGGGCGGCGTCGGAATTGGGATCGACCTGCAGGATGGCAACGCCCTCCATGTCGCTCGACACCCCAAGCTGGCGTGCGATTTGCGGTGTTATTTCGACCACCTGCAATCCCAGCTTTTCGATGACCGGGCTGGCATCGTCCCCGCCATTTTCCGGCATTTCGTCGGAATCGTCGTCCTGACTGAACATTTGGCGATCGCGCAATTCGTCGTCGCTGGGGCGTTTGCCGATACGCGCGCGCACCGTGCGGCGATCGCCCTGGCGGATGAGTTCGATGGGAACGGTCGTGCCGGGTTCGATATTGGCGACGAGGAAGGACAGGGTCTGTTCCGACGTTACCGGCTCACCGTTCACGGAAAGGACAATATCGCCTGCTTCTATCCCCGCCTGCGCGGCCGCCTGATCGGGTTCGACCAACTGAACGATTTCACCCCGTTTGCGGTCGAGGCCGAGCGAGTCCGCCAGATCGTCACCGACCGGTTGGATGCTGACGCCCAGATAACCGCGTTCGACTTCCTCCCCGCGTTTCAGCTGTTCGACGATGGGTGCAGCCGTTTCCGCAGGGATGGCAAAACCGATACCGACGCTGCCGCCGGTGGGCGAGATGATCGCATTGTTCACCCCGATCACATTGCCCTGCATATCGAATAGCGGACCGCCGGAATTGCCCCGGTTGATGCTGGCATCGGTTTGTAAATAGCGATCATAGGCACCGCCGCCTGCCGTCCGCAATACGGACGAGATAATGCCCGACGTAACCGTGCCGCCCAGTCCGAACGGGTTGCCGATTGCGATGACCCAGTCGCCGACGCGCGAATTGCTCGAATCGCCAAACTTCACGAACGGGAAGGACTGACCGCTATCGATTTTCAACACGGCCAGATCGGATGACGGATCGGCCCCGACCAGTTCCGCTTCGAATTCCGTACCGTCGGGCAGGGTAACGATGATTTCTTCCACCGTGCCGCGAACCCGTCCCTGCCGGTCGGTCGCGGGCGCGATGACATGATTGTTCGTGACGACGAAGCCATCGGCGGAAATAATGAAGCCGGAACCGAGCGATCCGCCTTCGCGCGTTTGCGGTTCGTCCTGTTGCGGTGTGCGGCGACGCATACCGAACAATTCGGCCAGCGATCCGCCGCGCTGCTGCACCTCAACCCGCTGGCGGGTGGAGATATTGACGACGGCGGGCTGCAATTGTTCGGTCAGATCGGCAAAACTGGCGGGCGCGCCGGCGCGAGGCACCATTTGCGACATCCGGCTGCCGTCGTTCTGCGCCACTTGTGCACCGGCGGGATATCCGCCGACCAATGTTGCGAATGCGCCGCCAACCAGCAGCGCGGAAGTCAGTCCATAAGCGTATCGCACAGGCTTCACGTCCTTCTGTTCCTTTTTATGTATTCCCGGCATTCGGTCGTCTCCCGCCTTTTCGCATGAGGCGGTCGAGTGTCGCTGACGCCCTGAATACCGATTGAACGGCGGGTTGCCGCCGGTGTTCCGTTCGACGAACGACTATCAGCGGCCTCTGAACTGCCGCAGATATTCGTTGTCGGGTGACAGGATAATGTTGCTGTCGCCCTTGTTCTCGCCCTGCGCGAATGTCTCGTCGTAACTTTGCATCGCACGATAGAAATCGTAGAATTCCGCATCCTTGCCGAAACTTTCGGCATAGATACGCGCGGCATCGGCGTCCGCTTCCGCGCGAATGATGCGGGCATCGCGGCTACCTTTGGCGCGAATGGCGCGGGCTTCCTGTTCGCGGTCGGTCCGCATCCGGGTGAAGGCAGCGGCCAGCGGCGCACCGTCGGGCAAATCGGTCTGCTTGATCCGCACATCGAGTATTTGCGCACCATAACGGCGGGCCTGCGCATCCAGCTTCTGCGTGATATTCGTCATCGCGTCGCCACGTTCGGCAGTAAGCATGGAGGCGAAAGTGCGACGACCCAGTTCCTGCCGCAATACGGAATTGAGGATCGGTTCGAGTTGTAAACGGACGCCGTCGGTCGTTCCGGCGGATTCGACCATCTGCACGGGGTCGATAATGCGGAACCGGGCATAGGCATCGACCAGCAAACGCTGCTGATCGCTTGATAGAACCTGCTGCTGGCTCATATCGAGGTCCAGCACGCGCTTGTCGATATGGACCAAACTGTCGATCAATGGGATACGCCAGGAAACGCCCGCACCGGTTTCACCAAAAGGTTCGTCGGCGCGGAAACGGTTGACGATCTTCACCGGTTCACCGGCACGTACGATGACGACCTGTTCTTCTTCCGGCACGACGAACAGCGTCGACAGAAGGACCAGGATCAATACGACCACCGCAATGATGGCGGCCTTGTACGTATCCCAGATCTGGTTCCAGTTGATGTTCATGTCACTGTCCTCCCGTCTGTGCGGGCGTGGTCGTGGGAACCGGCGGCGCACCTTGTGCGCGGCGGCGGATTTCCGGCAGCGGC
>JBAUIN010000016.1:0-5650 GCA_049682975.1 Pontixanthobacter sp.
GCGCGGGCGCATCGCGGGATCGAGCAATTGACGCTCGATCGCGGGGCAATGCATCTGAAGGACGAACTGATGCCCAAATACGCCGCAACGATCTATAACGGCTTCTGGTACGCGCCGGAGCGGGAGATGTTGCAGGCGGCGATCGATCAGAGCCAGCAGATGGTATCGGGCGACGTGCGGCTGAAACTGTATAAGGGCAATGCCAGCGTGGTCGGTCGCCGGGCGGATGTCAGCTTCAACCTTTACAGTCAGGATGTCGTCACGTTCGAAGATGATGCAGGCACGTATAACCAACGCGATGCGGAAGGGTTCATTCGGCTGAACGCCTTGCGTTTGCGATTGCTAGCACAACGGGGGCGATAGGCTGAATTCAGGCCGAAATGTGGCGATTCGGGTGCGGGATCGCGTTCTCGCGACAATGACAAACGTGCTATACGTCGCAATGCCGACACAATTCGACGATGAGCCGCCCGCAAGCGTCGATGAACCGTTTGCCGGGTTTGGGGTCGTTTAATTCCATCACTATAACCTGCCCGCATGAACCGCTTTCTACGTAACACCCGCAAGCCTTTCCGCATCAAACTCACCCGTCGTCGCACCGGCGTGATGGCGATGGCGCTGCTCACCCCCCTCCCCCTCGCCAGCTATGCGGGGGCGGAGGATTCCACGGCGACCATCGCGTTCGACGACAGTTTCGAGCAATTCGCGGAGCTTCCCGAAATGCCGGAAGCCGATGGCAACGTCGTCGATATCGCCGACTTTACGCCGCCGATCGAGATCGTTCCGGAACCGGCGGCCACCAACTCGCTCGGCACCGGCATCGCATCCTATTACGGCAAGCGTTTTCACGGCCGCCGCACTGCCAATGGCGAGCGGTTCAACATGCACGAGCTGACGGCCGCGCATAAGACGCTGCCCTTCGGCACCCGCGTGCTGGTGACCAACCCGCGCAACGGCAAGACCGTGACCGTGCGGATCAACGATCGCGGGCCGTATGCGCATGGCCGCACCATCGATCTGAGCCGTGCCGCGGCCAAGAAGGTCGGCATCGTGCAGCGCGGTCATGGCAAGGTGGAACTCGCGCTACTGAACTAGCGCATCCTCCCGCACCGCCGGGACAACGTCGCCTTCGGGCCTCCATGCGCCTTCCGCATCCACCGCGAACACCACGAAATCCGCGCCGTAGCGCCACCAGTTTTCATCCCCCGCCTCGAACGCCTCCATCTGGCACGCTTCGACATCGGCGGGATTACCCAACGCACCCGGCTGCGGAGCATGCGCAGGGCGCGCCGCATCCATCCGGTTCAGCAATTTGCCAAGGATCGGATAATGCGGGCAAGCATCGCATTTGGGCCAGCTGGGACTATCGCAGCATGGACCATCGCCATTCATATTCCACTTAGATGTTGCAGCGGGGCGATCACGATCCGGCAGAGACTTGGACCGCATTTTACACGGTCCTGACGACAAACCTTGCGCACCCCCATCTGGCGTATCCGCAACCCCGGCATCCGCCACGCCCGCATCGTCCGCCGGACTCTCCGGCAATGCGCGCCCCTGCTCCAGCGCCTCGACCGCCGCATCGAAATCTTCCGCCAGGTTTGCAACATCCGCCCGATCGCTCAACCGGTCGAGCCGCGCGAGATGGGCGAGCAGCAGCCGCGTGTCGTAGCGTTTGCGCGTGCCCACGACCTCGCCGTGGAACCACACCTCTTCCTCCACCCCTTCCATCGCGCGGCAAGCGAGCATCTCCTCGGCCTGTTCGCGCGCGATCAGCAGCGCCGCATCCCACGCCCGCCGAAACGCGGCGCAGGCCCGTCGCTGGCGATAGGCCGTTTGATGCGAGACCCCCGTACTGCGCACCGCCGACCGCGCCGATCCGCACGCGGCCAACCGATTGAGAAACTTCGCCTGCCGCTCCCGCGAAAACTGATGCTGCGCGACACGCGTATCGTCATCGGGCAAATCGTCGATCATGGCGGAAAGCGGAGGCGATTTGGACTGATCCTGCGTCGGCTCGTCCGCGCCATTCTGCGTGGGGGCTAACGTCGAAGCGTGAGAGGCTGTCAGCGCCTCATCGCGAGCCGCCGCCTGTTCGTCAAAACCGGCAGGAGCGTTTGCCCGTTCGTAATCCAGCTCCGTAGCGAGAGGCGCAGTTTCCCCACGCCCCGCCCCCACGGAACACGCGCCCCGGCGGCGCAAAGTCGCCACCAACCGCTCGCGACCGTCCTGCGCTTCGTCGTGCGTTTTGTCAGGCGTTTGGGTTTCGAGGGCGCCGCTCACGACCGCTCTCCCAGCAGCACGAGCTCATTATTAATATGCCGCCGCAACAGCGCCCGGCTCGTGCCCGGGTTGGAGCCGATCCGCCCGGCCCGCACATGCGCGAGCCACCGCTTCTCATGCTCGATGGGGTCGGGATGGTTGGACGGGAGTATTGGGGGAAGTATGAGTAGATATGTCATCGGTTCACCTGTGTTTGGTGTTCAGGGAACCAGACCAGTTATAGGGGGATGGGCGTGTAGGACAGAATTATCCCGAAAGATACTCTAGTACAGCAGCATATGCCGCGTTTTTCATAGTGCGAGCCCGTACGTCACCCACGTAATAACCTTTTTTTAAGTCATCTTCTGAAGCTTCAAGGACTTCTCCTACTGTTTTGATTTCCAGGCTTTCAAGTTTCTCTTTCTGCCAGTGGGTAAGGTCTAATACTCTAATTGGCTTGGCGAATTGAGGTTCCAATGCAAACCCCTCTTCTGCCTCCAAAATTCCCTCATCGAGGCTCTTCATCGCTACGAAGGCAACGTGATTGGACCCATATTCAGTCATTCGCTTGGGCGTAAGGTTCCTAGCAATAGCGAACGCAGACGATGCAGGTGTGGCCTCAAGTCCGAAAAGGCACCCAAGGTTTACCGCATACCGCTTCCCGACCTCCCCGCGAGTGGCCTTAATACCCGATTCCAATGCTTTCACTATACCAGTATACGACAGAATTCGAAGTGCTTCCTTGACACCTTCTGGTGCATTACGATGCACCCAAAAAAAACAACTCGTATTTCTATCGGAACTTAAATAATTGTCGTTCTTATTCTTGATTTCAGGCAAGATAGTCGTTTCAACGAATTGCCTTCCCCAATCAATGACAGCCTTGTGTCCTACGTACCGTTCCGCAAGGTCGGAGTGTTCCGACCAAATGTTTGTCCGATAAAACTTCCGAATTGTCTCGTTAAGCTCTGAACTTACCACGGATGGTGCATCTGCCAACGTCTTCAACAACAAACGAGGGTTCCCAGAAGCCGCATAAGCCAACGTGGCAAAATTCTGACCGTTTTGAATTATGTTACGTTGAGTGGCTGCATCGGCCTGCTTCTCAACAATCTCACGCATATGGCTGATATAGCCCTGATCAAGGACGTCTCGGTCAATCTCAATCATAGTCGCATCGTGACTCGGCTGAAAAGTCTCGCCGAAACTTGTAACTCCAGGATACACTGCGGCGTTACAAATCAGGCAATGGCTCCGCAGATCACGGAACAAGGTAAAAAATTGCCTCTGCTGTGCAGGTAAAAAAATATGAGCCGCCTCATCAATTAAAAAATTGAAGCGAGAAATATCTAGATCTTCCGCCAGATCTTCAATGGCATCTTTAAATTCTTCGACTGATGGAATCGCAGTTCTATCAATTGCTAATTCTGGGTCACGATATGAGCCTTCGTATTGTTTAGCAATTTCCTCAATTTTGGTATTTGGAAGATTAGCAGCAACCTCGCTACCAGCAATTAAAGATGCACCTTTCGGAACACGACCAAACATCCCCTCTTTCTCAAGAGCTCGAAGCACTGCCGAGCATAGCTTCGCAAGCATCCAATGTTGAAATCGATCTGGATCTTCACCACGTATTAATGAGCTTCTCTGAAAACTCACATATACTGGAAACGATCTGTCGTTCTCGAACGTACTAAGTAATTCAATTTGTGCGATTTTTAGCAAAAAAGACTTGCCAACCCCGCGACTTCCCACCAGCACGGCAGGCGTTCTATTTTTTAGAACATCAATAATACTCCTGTCTTTTTCAGTTTCAGCGAAAAATTTGATAATCTCTTTTGGAGGAATATCTTCGGTGCGGTAAAAAAACTCAGCCACTGCTAAAAACCTTTAAAACTAGATTGGACAGCTGGCATATGTCCGAACGCGTCCGTCATTGGGGCCGCTAAAATTATTTTCTGTCCATCAGATAAATTTCCACCATAGCGATAAAGATAACAAAACAAGGCACTCAATCGCATGTTCTGCATGGTACCTTCCCATTCTGCTAGAATATCTTTTTTGAACGAAAGCTCTCCAGTCAACCGTATAGAGCGCTCCGGGTTGCCGTGCACAAACTCAGAACATTCCCGGTAAGCTGCTTCGGCCAAAGCTTTGAACTGCTTGCGATCATCCATAAGGTCGGAATTAAAGGCGCGTACAAAAGAAGCAGAGAAAATTCCTTTATCCTCATCGACCAACGTTCGCCATGTTAGGTCGCGCTGCCCCATTATCCATTGCTTGAACTTCACCTCATGACCGGAAAAGTACACACAATGAAGCAGCATCTCAAAAGTAAGACGTAGGCTTGAAAATGCATGCCGGTAATGCCCAGTTAACAAAGCAGATAGCGCAAATTGATACTCACGATATGCCTCTATTATACAATAATTCTCCGGACGCGCTTCGAATGCTTTCATCAGTTTTTCTATATCGTTCAGAAAACAGTGACATCGCAAAAAAATAGCCTTTCCGGCGCTATTAGAGAAACACGTCTCCGCCAATTCAGATTGCTTTACTATCGTCGCGCGATATAATTCGATTGTAGCATTTGACACGATCTATAAAATCCCAGTTTTTATATAATTCGTACAAATATAAGCGTTTTGCAACAAGTTTTTCCCTTAACTCCCTTGTGATTATTTAAGGATTTACACCTCAACCTGCCGCTCCAGTATCTGAGCGATGCACCGCCTCTTATAACTCCCTTCCACCTTCGCCACCCTCTCCGGCGTCCCCTCCGCCACAACCTCGCCGCCATGAACACCGCCGCCCGGCGCCAAATCCAGCATGCAGTCCGCCCCCGGATCATGTCCGGGGCGGGCTAACCACCGATCACATTCTCATTTTGCAGCAGGCGTGGCGCGTTCCAGCATCGGTTTGAGATAGCTGCCAGTGTAGCTTCCAGCGACCTTCGCGACTTTTTCCGGAGTACCTTCGGCGACCACTTCACCCCCTCGCACCCCTCCTCCCGGACCGAGATCGAGAATGTGATCGGCGGTTTTGATCACATCCAGATTGTGCTCGATCACCACGACCGAATTGCCCTGCTCCACCAGCCGGTGCAGCACTTCGAGGAGTTTGCGGACATCCTCGAAATGCAGGCCGGTGGTTGGTTCGTCCAGGATGTACAGCGTCTGGCCGGTGCTGCGTTTCGACAGTTCCTTGGCGAGTTTCACGCGCTGCGCCTCGCCGCCCGATAGGGTCGTCGCCTGCTGGCCGACCTTGACGTAGCCCAGCCCCACCTCGTTCAGCATCGCCATCTTGCCCTGAATACTCGGCACCGCCTTGAAGAAGCTTTCCGCATCCTCCACCGTCATGTCCAGCACGTCGGCGATGCTCAGCCCCT
>JBAUIN010000017.1:0-3167 GCA_049682975.1 Pontixanthobacter sp.
GTGCGTGAAAGCGTGCGGCGCAGCACCTATCCCGAAGGCGCGACGCGGCATCTCTCCGCGATCATGGCCGATGGCGACCGCCGCACGATGCTGAAAGACATTCGCGTGCCCACACTCGTCCTGCATGGCGAGGACGATCCGCTGGTCCCGGTCGAGGGCGGGCGCGACACCGCCGCCAATATCGAAGGCGCACGGATAGAGACTTATCCCGGTTGGGGCCACGATCTGCCGCTGGAACTGGTCGATACGCTGGCCAACCAGATCGCCGATCACGCCAAGCAGGCACGCTGAGACGAAGTCGCGCGACCGAAAATTGCGCGGCCCGATTCGATTGCTGCCAAGCGTTCAAAATCCGGTTTTCCATCGAAATATTTCTTCCCCGATTTCGGTTGGCCCTTGCGCTTTGGCCGAGCCTTGGATTTCCGGCGCGTCGCTGCGTTGCAGCAAACCGATCGGTCCCATTTCGAAGCGCCTTCGATACGTTAATCGTAATTAACCACTTGCGTCGGACTCATGCCTGATTCACTATCGGATGTGTCGGACGGTGAGGGCACCCACTAGACCTTGTGATTTACGGTTAGCGACCGGCAGGGGGCTTCGGTTGATTCGGGGTGGAGAGCGCGAGATACAAGGCTCTATTGTGGGCAGTTCGGGGATAAGTAATTCGCATCGGATCGGGTTTGCGGTGCTATGTTGAAATGAGAATCAAGGGCGATACAGCAATGGAATTCAAGAGCGGAGACGATGCGGCGATGGGACTGGAGCATGACAGCGATGCGGACGTTTCCGGATCGCCGGGAAACACGACCACCATTCGCGCCAAGGCATCCCCGGCACCCGAAAAGAAAGCGGTAAGGATGGACAAGACGGATATGGGCAGCGACGCATTGATCGCCGAAAAGGCGGCCCTCACAATGACGGAAGCTATGACCGAGGCGGCCAAGACTGCCAATGCGCCCGTCGACGACAGCAAGAAAGTGAACGATCGCCGCTTCACGATCCAGACCGATGCGTCGCGCGACGCATTGCTGACCGATTTCGGCAAGGAAACGCTGATCGATCGCTATCTGTTGCCCGGCGAAAGCTTTCAGGATCTGTTCGCCCGCGTGGCCGATGCCTATGCCGACGATCAGGATCATGCGCAGCGCTTGTATGATTACATCAGCCGCCTGTGGTTCATGCCCGCGACGCCGGTCCTGTCCAATGGCGGCACTGCGCGTGGCCTGCCGATTTCGTGCTATCTGAATTCCGTTAGCGACAGCCTCGACGGGATCGTCAACACCTGGAACGAGAATGTCTGGCTCGCCAGCAAGGGCGGCGGTATCGGCACCTATTGGGGCAATGTGCGCGGCATCGGGGAGCCGGTCGGGCTGAACGGCAAGACCAGCGGCATTATTCCCTTCGTGCGCGTTATGGACAGCCTGACGCTGGCGATTTCACAAGGCTCGCTGCGGCGCGGATCGGCGGCGTGCTATCTCGATGTGTCGCATCCGGAGATCGAGGAATTTCTCGAAATCCGCAAACCGTCCGGCGATTTCAACCGCAAGGCTTTGAACCTGCATCACGGCGTGTTGCTGACCGACGAATTCATGGAAGCGGTGCGCGACGGCGCGCGGTTCGAGCTGAAATCGCCCAAGACCGGCGAGGTTCGCGGCGATGTCGATGCGCGCTCGCTGTTCCAGAAGCTGGTCGAAACGCGGCTGGCGACGGGCGAACCCTATATCGTGTTCAACGACACGGTGAACCGGATGATGCCCAAGCACCATCGCGAGTTGGGGCTGAAGGTTTCGACGTCGAACCTATGCAGCGAAATCACGCTGCCGACCGGTGTCGATCATCTTGGCAACGACCGCACGGCGGTGTGCTGCCTGTCGTCGTTGAACCTCGAAAAATGGGACGAGTGGAACACCGACAAGACATTCATCGAAGACGTGATGCGCATGCTTGACAACGTGCTGCAGGACTATATCGACCGCGCACCGCCCGAAATGGCGCGGGCGAAATATTCGGCCATGCGCGAACGCTCGGTCGGCCTCGGTGTCATGGGTTTCCATTCCTTCCTGCAATCCAAGAACATCGCGCTGGAAGGCCCGATGACGAAGGTGTGGAACCTCAAGATGTTCAAGCACATCAGCGGTAAGGCGGAGGAAGCCTCGCTGATCCTGGCCAAGGAACGCGGCCCCTGTCCCGATGCGGAAGAAATGGGCGCGATGGAGCGGTTCAGCTGCAAAATGGCGATCGCGCCGACCGCGTCGATCAGCATCATCTGCGGCGGTACGTCGGCATGCATCGAGCCGATCCCGGCCAACATCTACACACACAAAACCCTGTCGGGCAGCTTCGTGGTGAAGAACCCGTATCTGGAAAAGCTATTGCGCGAAAAGTCGAAAGATTCCAACAATGTGTGGAATTCGATCCTGGAGCAGGGTGGCAGCGTCCAGCACCTCGATTTCCTCGACGAAACCGAGAAGGCGACGTTCAAAACCAGCTTCGAAGTCGACCAGCGCTATCTTCTGGAATACGCCGCCGATCGCGCGCCGTTCATCGATCAGGCGCAGAGTTTGAACCTGTTCATCCCCGCCGATGTCGACAAATGGGATCTGATGATGCTGCATTTCCGCGCATGGGAGCAGGGCATCAAATCGCTCTATTACCTGCGTTCGAAGTCGGTTCAACGCGCGGGCTTCGCGGGCGGTGTAGAGGCGGACAACACCGCCGACCCCGCGAAGTTCGAACTGGCCGCCGGAGCAGGCGAACAGACGGATTACGAGGAGTGTTTGAGCTGTCAGTAGGGTAGGTATGAACGATCGTCGCCGTCGTGCGTTTGCAACGTAAACCAATAGGAGACGCACCCATGAACGACGAACGCATCTGGAATTTCGAAACCGAACTGTGGACCGGCCCGACCGAAGCCTATGATCGCAAGGTCGCCGACGATTGCATTATGGCGCTACCGACCGACCCGTGGCTGCTCGATGCTAAGGAAGCGCGCCAAGCGGTTAAGGACACGCCGCGTTGGGACAGCGTCGATTTTAGCGGGACCCGCGTCGAACGGCCCGAAGAAGGCTTGATCGTCATCGCCTATCGCGCGCAGGCGAAGCGGGGCCAAGGCGATAGTACCGAAAGCTACGACGCGCTTTGCACCAGTACCCTGCGTCGTATTGGCG
>JBAUIN010000018.1:0-2055 GCA_049682975.1 Pontixanthobacter sp.
CGGCCTTTCGACCGGGCCGCATCTGCATTACGAAATGTATCGCGGCGGGCGGGCGATCAATCCTGCTTCCGTCAAATTCGTGACCCGCGCACAATTATCGGGCGCCGATCTGGCTGCGTTCCGCGCCGCGTTGGAAAAGTTGCGCAAGGTCGAGGTGGGGGCGGCACTGACACGGATGAAGTCGGCAAAACCCGTTGAAGCTACGCCCAAACGCGAAATCGACCGACTGCAACGTTCCAAAACAGTCGACTAATTCGCAAACGCCCAGTGCGTCGGCCATTGAACAGCCAAGCCGATTGCGCCAGACCGCGTTTATGTCGGCAACCTACCCCAAATTACGAATGCGCCGGACGCGTGCCCACGAATGGAGCCGTGCGCTGCATCGCGAAAATGCGGTGTCATCGAATGATCTGATCTGGCCCTTATTCGTCACGCAGGGCCAAAATGTGCGATCGCCGATCGCGTCGCTTCCCGGAGTGGCGCGCTGGTCCGTCGATGGGATCGTTACGCAGGCGAAAGAGGCCATCGCGCTCGGCATTCCGTGTATTGCCCTGTTTCCACATACGCAGCCCGACCGCCGAAGCGACGATGGGGCGGAGGCGCACAATCCCAACAATCTGATATGCCGTGCCATTCGCGCGATCCGCGATGCGTGTGGCAGCGATATCGGCATTCTGACGGATGTGGCACTGGATCCCTACACCAGTCATGGGCAGGACGGATTGCTCGACGAAAACGGCTACGTCGCTAATGACGTCACAGTCGATAGCTTGGTAACGCAGGCGCTGAACCAAGCCGATGCTGGCGCCGATATCATCGCGCCGTCCGACATGATGGATGGTCGTATCGATGCGATCCGCACGGCGCTGGAAGGGGATGGGCATGCGAACGTTCAGATCATGGCCTATGCTGCCAAATACGCCTCCGCCTTTTATGGCCCGTTTCGCGATGCCGTGGGGTCGGGTGGACTGTTGAAGGGCGACAAGAAAACGTATCAGATGGACCCGGCAAACGGCGATGAAGCTATACGCGAAGTTGCGCTTGATCTGGCGGAGGGCGCGGATAGCGTGATGGTCAAGCCGGGCATGCCCTATCTCGACATAGTGGCCCGCGTAAAAGAACGCTTCGACGTGCCGGTCTTCGCCTATCAGGTTAGCGGCGAATATGCGATGATCGAAGCCGCCGCCGCTGCGGGCGCAGGCGATCGCGACGCTTTGGTTCTTGAAACACTGCTGGGCTTCAAGCGGGCCGGGTGCACAGGTGTACTGACCTATCACGCAGCGCATGCGGCGAGGCTGCTCGATGGCTGAGTTTCGACATGAAACGGAGCGGCTTGTCTTACGGGATTGGACGTCGGAAGATTGGGACGAGTTTTGGCATGTCACAAACACGCCCGCGGTTATGCGTTACCTTGGTGACGAATTGGACCCGGCCGGAATGCAGGCGGCATGGGACCGGTTGCAGGGTTATGCGCGGGATTATGGGCACACCTTTTGGTTGTTGGAACGTAAGAATGATGGCGGACATCTGGCGGGCGAAGTACTGGGTTTCTGCGGCCTGAAACGATCCAACGTGGTCGATCAGAAAGTGTCCGGCATGGTCGAAGTTGGCTGGCGCCTGCGCGAAGAGGCCTGGGGTCGCGGCTATGCGAAAGAAGCAGCAATCGCTTCGCTTGCTTTGGGTTTCGACAGGTTCGGTGCTGAGGAAATCGTAGCGCTAACAGTTGAAGGCAATGCGGCGAGCTGGGGTCTGATGAAGCGGTTGGGAATGCAGCGGCGCGAAGATCTCGACTTTATTGACCCAGACGTCGGACCTGAACTCAATCCGCATATCGTCTATTCGATTTCACGCGAACAATGGGACACAACGCAATGAAACGATCCGCCGTCAACATTATATCGATCCACGGTAAAACACCAAAAATTCATGACAGCGCCTTTATCGCGCCCGGTTGCACGCTGATCGGCGATGTCGAAGTGGGGGCGGACAGCTCCGTCTGGTACAATTGCGTGTTGCGCGGCGATACGATCGGGATCGTGATCGGCGAACGCTCCA
>JBAUIN010000019.1:0-7830 GCA_049682975.1 Pontixanthobacter sp.
ATTTCGCAGGTCTGTTGCCACTGACCGGGGCGCTTCTCGGTCATTTCGAGCAATTTCCAGTGACCGCGAATGCGCTTGCCGCTGCGCACCGGGGCAATGAAGCGGGTTTTGTTGCCGCCGTAATTCACGCCCATCTTGATGCCTTCCATCCGCGGCATATCGGATTCGGCGGAAAGATAGGGGATCATCGACAGCGTAAGAAAACCATGCGCGATGGTGCCGCCGAAAGGTGTCGCCTTGGCTGCTTCTTCGTTCACATGGATGAATTGATGGTCGCCGGTCGCCTCGGCAAACTGGTCGATGCGTTCCTGGCTCATTTCGGCCCATTGGCTGGTACCGATCACTTCGCCCGTTTTAGCGGCAATATCCTGTGGCTTCATGCTGTCTCTCCTGATGCTGACTTAACGCAAACTGCTGCGATTGGTCACTATCATGCAGCATGATGCGGGCTTGCGCAACGCGGTTTCCGTAAACGTCAACCCGCCCCTACGGCACCGCGGCACGGCGGTGTGTGCCCTTACGATTAGCGGAGTGTTTACTGATCGGCACTAATACGGTCGCATCGAAGTATCGGCCTTGTCCGGTACGATATGGGGTGGACGATGCGGCCATGCGCGCGATGATGGAAACGGATGATTTTGCGGGGGCACCGGCCGTACCGCGCGGTGCGGGTAATCTCACGCACCCGATCTTCCCTTTGGTGGCGGGCATGTGGTGCGCCGCGTTTTTCGGCATCGGTAGCCTGTTGATCCCGGCGGAGTTCGTCATGACACCGCTGGGGATGATCGACGGCGCGCAAGCACCCTATTCGAATGGCTTGGAAACGGGCGTTCGCTTGGTCTTCTGCGCCTTCGCCACATTTGCCGGGTTTTTAGCCGGGCTACTGGGCGTGCTGCAATTCGCAAAATCGGAGCGACGCCGGGTGGAACGACGCGGCATTGCCGGCCCTTCGATCGATCCCGACGACGGGGGCGGTTGGACGAAATTGGACCATGCGCCGCTTCGTATCGATACGCTTCCTGGGCTGCCGGAAGGGGTCGAAGACGCGCCGACACTAGAACCGCTCGATCTTGGGCAATACGAACAGGACGAACCGGCACCGGAGGTTGCGACACCGGTAGAACAAGCGAATGACGGTACCGGCACGCCGGTATTCAGCATGACAGCGATGCTCGATCGATTTTCGGCCGCATTGCAGGCCCCGACAACGGCTTCGCCCAATCGCCAGGGTATTGACTGGGCGAGCGAGCCCCCGGCGCGGCCAAGACTGGTTGCGAAAACGCGCGATACCGAGATGGCGCTACGCGAAGCCCTCGATCAGTTGCAACGCATGACCGCCGCATAGGCACCCCTACCACAAACCTGACGGAACGTACCTAAATCAACTTTCGGTACGTAAAACGAAACTACTCCGTTCGCAGTTGCAATAATCATATCATGTCGCCAAGATGCCTACTCGCGACACTTTTTGCGCCATTGAGCGACGAAAGCAGCGGAACATTGCCGAAACCCGATTGTCTCGGCTGTTCGGCATCTGACATGATTGGGATCCGACCATGAGTTACCCGGCACCGCAAGGGCTGTATGATTCGCGCAACGAACACGACGCCTGCGGTGTCGGTATGGTCGCGCATATCAAAGGCGAACGGTCGCACGGCATCGTAAGTCAGGCGTTGGAAATTCTCGACAATCTGGATCATCGCGGCGCGGTCGGTGCGGATCCGTTGCTGGGCGATGGTGCAGGCATTCTGCTGCAGATACCCGACCCCCTGCTTCGTGATTGGGCGAATGGCGAAGGGACCGACTTGCCGCCGGTCGGCGATTATGCCGTGGCGATGTGCTTCATGCCGCAACACGAGGATGCGCGCGATTTCGTGACCGGGCAGCTTGAAAAATTCATCGAGAAGGAAGGCCAGCGATTGATCGGCTGGCGCGATGTGCCAACGACGGTGGACGGGCTGGGCAAAGCGGTCATCGCATCCATGCCGGTCATCCGCCAATGTATCGTCGGGCGGGGCGATAATTGTGCGGATCAGGCCGCCTTCGAACGCAAGCTAGTCGTGATCCGTAAACAGACGCTCAATCCACTGGCGAAACTGGCGGAAAAGCACGAGTTGCCGGGGTTGGTGCAAACCTACATTCCCAGCTTCTCGAGCCGAACCATAGTGTATAAAGGTTTGCTGCTCGCAAACCAGGTCGGTTCGTTTTACGACGATCTGCGCGATCCGAACTGCGTGTCCGCTCTGGGACTGGTCCATCAGCGGTTCTCGACCAACACCTTCCCCAGCTGGCGGCTCGCGCACCCCTATCGCTTCATGGCGCATAATGGGGAAATCAATACGGTTCGCGGCAATGTGAACTGGATGAATGCCCGTCGCCGCACGATGGAAAGCGAACTGCTCGGCGCCGATCTGGACAAGATGTGGCCGCTCATACCGCACGGCCAGTCGGACACTGCCTGCCTCGACAATGCGCTCGAATTGCTGGTTGCGGGTGGATACAGTCTCGCCCATGCGATGATGATCCTGATGCCGGAAGCGTGGGCGAAGAACCCGTTGATGGATGACGAACGGCGCGCCTTCTATGAATATCACGCCGCGCTGATGGAACCGTGGGACGGACCCGCCGCCGTCTGCTTCACCGATGGCCGACAGATTGGCGCGACGCTGGACCGCAACGGCCTGCGTCCCGCGCGGTTCTGCGTCACGAAAGACGACATCGTCTGCCTCGCTTCCGAAAGCGGCGTGCTGCCGTTCGCCGAAGCCGACATCACGCGCAAATGGCGCCTTCAACCGGGCAAGATGCTGCTGATCGACCTGGAAAAAGGTCGTATCGTGGAAGATGCCGAGCTGAAAGCCGATCTGGCCGGCGCGCATCCTTACAACAAATGGCTGGAGGCTGCGCAGTACAAGCTGGACGATCTCGACACGGTCGATCCCGAATTCGCCGAATTGCCGCAGGACGACAATCAGGAAACGCCCACGCTGCTGCAAGCGCAGCAGGCGTTCGGATACACGCAGGAAGATCTGGGCAAATTCCTGGAGCCGATGGGCACGCGCGGCGAAGATCCGATCGGGTCGATGGGCACCGATACGCCGATTGCGGTCCTGTCTGCGAAAAGCCGCCTTCTCTACGATTATTTCAAACAGAATTTCGCACAGGTCACCAATCCGCCGATCGATCCGATCCGCGAGGAATTGGTGATGAGCCTGCTGTCCATGGTCGGCCCCCGCCCCAATCTGCTCGGCCGCGATGCAGGCACGCATAAGCGGTTGGAAGTCAGCCAGCCGATCCTGACCAATCACGATCTTGCGAAGATTCGCTCGGTCGAAGTGGCGCTGGATGGCGCGTTTCGTACGGAAACGATCGACATCACCTGGGACGCGGCGACCGGGGCGGACGGGCTTGCGATCGCGCTGAAGGAAATGTGCTGGGCGGCGACGGAGGCGGTGTTGCAGGACCACAATATTCTTATTCTGTCCGACCGCACACAAGGGCCGGACCGCATTCCCATGCCCGCCGCATTGGCCACCGCGGCCGTGCATCATCATCTGGTGCGCCAGGGTTTGCGGATGCAGACGGGCTTGGTCGTCGAAACCGGCGAAGCGCGCGAGGTGCATCATTACTGCGTGCTGGCAGGCTACGGCGCGGAGGCGATCAATCCCTATATCGCCTTCGAAACGATCGAGGATCTACGCGCCACGACCTATCCCGATCTGGCAGCCAGCGATGTCGAGGCGAATTATATCAAGGCGGTCGGCAAGGGTATCCTGAAAGTCATGTCCAAGATGGGCATATCGACCTACCAATCCTATTGCGGGGCGCAGATCTTCGACGCCGTCGGCCTGTCGAGCGGCTTTGTCGACGCCTATTTCAAAGGCACCGCAACCACGATCGAGGGGATCGGCCTGGCCGAAGTCGCAGAGGAATCCGTGCGCCGTCACGCCACCGCCTATGGCACCGATCCGCTGTACAAGGGCATGCTGGATGTCGGTGGCATCTACCAGTTCCGGCTGCGCGGCGAGGACCACGCCTGGACCCCTGGTAACGTCGCCAATCTGCAACACGCGGTGCGGGCCAAAACTTCCAACGACGGTATCAAGAATTACGAAGAATTCGCCAAATCCATCAATGAGCAATCCGAACGCCTGCTGACCATTCGCGGGCTGATGGAGCTGAAATCGGCCGATACGCCAGTGTCGCTAAATGAAGTGGAGCCGGCCAGCGAAATCGTCAAACGCTTCTCCACCGGGGCCATGAGTTTCGGGTCGATCAGCCATGAAGCGCATTCGACCATGGCGATCGCGATGAATCGCATGGGCGGACGCTCCAACACCGGCGAAGGCGGCGAGGAAGTCGACCGCTTCACTCCGATGGCCAACGGCGATTCCATGCGCAGCCGGATCAAGCAGGTGGCGAGCGGACGGTTCGGCGTAACCACGGAATATCTGGTCAATTCGGACGATATCCAGATCAAGATGGCGCAGGGGGCGAAGCCGGGCGAAGGCGGGCAATTGCCGGGCCACAAGGTCGATGCGCGGATCGGCGCGGTGCGCCATTCGACGCCGGGTGTGGGCCTCATTTCCCCGCCGCCGCATCACGACATCTATTCGATCGAGGATTTGGCGCAGCTCATCCACGATCTGAAAAACGTGCAACCAACGGCGCGCGTGTCGGTAAAGCTGGTGTCCGAAGTAGGCGTGGGCACCGTAGCCGCCGGCGTGTCGAAAGCGCGCGCGGATCATGTGACGATTTCCGGCTACGAAGGCGGCACGGGTGCA
Source organism: Pontixanthobacter sp. (assembly GCA_049682975.1). Classification (GTDB taxonomy): domain Bacteria; phylum Pseudomonadota; class Alphaproteobacteria; order Sphingomonadales; family Sphingomonadaceae; genus Pontixanthobacter. Next base: position 4,782 of record JBAUIN010000019.1, read on the forward strand.
TCGCCGCTGACATCGCTGACGCATGCGGGCAGCCCGTGGGAAATCGGGTTGGCCGAAACGCAGCAGACCCTGCTGCTCAACGATCTGCGCAGCCGGATCGCGGTGCAGGTCGATGGCGGATTGCGGACCGGGCGCGATGTTGCGATCGGCGCGTTATTGGGTGCGGACGAGTTCGGTTTCGCCACCGCTCCGTTGATCGCGGCGGGCTGCATCATGATGCGCAAATGTCATCTCAACACCTGCCCGGTCGGTGTCGCGACACAGGATCCGGTTCTGCGCGCGCGTTTCACCGGTACGCCCGAACATGTCATCAATTACTTCTTCTTCGTCGCCGAAGAATTGCGCGGCATCATGGCCGAAATGGGTTTCCGCACGGTGGACGAAATGGTCGGCCGGGTGGACCGTATCGGCACCAAACGGGTCGAGCGACACTGGAAAGCGGATGGCGTCGATCTGGGCCGATTGCTCCACGCCGTCGATCCGGGCGAAGGTAAGGCGCTGTACCATACGCAGACGCAGGAACACGGGCTCGCCGCAGCGCTCGACAACACGTTGATCGAACGGTGCCGGGGCGCGATCGAGGGCGGCGAGCCGATCGTTCTCGACCTGCCGATCCGCAATGTGAACCGCACGGTCGGCGCGATGCTGTCGGGCGAAATAGCACGTCGCCACGGCCACGCCGGACTGGCCGCCGACACGATCCGGGTCAACTTCACCGGGGTTGCCGGGCAAAGCTTCGGCGCCTGGGTCACGCATGGCGTAACCCTGTCGCTGACCGGCGATGCCAACGATTACGTCGGCAAGGGGCTGTCCGGCGGACGCCTAATCGTGAAGCAGCCGGACGACGCACCGCGCCAGCCGTCGGACAACATCATCGTCGGCAACACCGTGCTGTATGGCGCGATATCGGGCGAAGCCTATCTGGGCGGGGTTGCGGGAGAACGCTTCGCCGTGCGCAATTCGGGCGCGGTCGCGGTGGTCGAGGGGACCGGCGACCACGCCTGCGAATATATGACCGGCGGCGTGGTTTGCGTGCTCGGCAGAACGGGTCGCAATTTCGCAGCGGGCATGAGCGGCGGCATCGCCTATGTCTATGATCCGGACGGCAATTTCGCCGAACTGTGCAACATGGCGCAGGTGGATGTCGAGGACATCGGAACCGAACCGGATGAGGACGATGGTACGGGGAGGCCACAGCAACGTACCGTTTCGGTTAATAACAGTGGTATGGGTGATCCGTTACGACACGATGCGGATCGGCTGAAAATCCTGTTGGAGCGGCACAAGCTGCACACGGACAGCAAGCTTGCGAGCGAATTGCTCGACGATTGGGGCGCGAGTGTCGGCAAGTTCCGCAAGATCATGCCCCGCGATTATCGCCGGGCGCTGGAAATGCAGGAGACCGAGCGGCGCGATGCCGAAATGGTAGCGGCGGAGTGATGTGCAGCCTTCCGTCATTGCGTGTAGCGCAGCGACGCGGCAATTCAGGGCTTCCTCGTGCCACTCTGGACTGCTTTGCTTCGCTCGCAACGACGAACACAATATGGATTAGTGAATAATGGGCAAAGATACCGGTTTTCTCGAAATCGAACGCAGCGATCGAACCTATATCGATCCCGCAGAACGATTGAAGAACTACAAGGAATTCACCGTTCCGTCCGAACCCGGCGCGCTACAGAAACAGGCCGCCCGATGCATGGATTGCGGCATTCCCTATTGCCATAATGGTTGCCCGGTGAACAACATTATCCCGGATTGGAACGATCTGGTCTATAAGGGCGATTGGCAGAACGCGTTGGCCGTATTGCATTCGACCAACAATTTCCCGGAATTCACCGGCCGTGTCTGCCCCGCCCCGTGCGAGGCGGCATGTACGCTCAACATCATCGATCAGCCGGTGACCATCAAAAGCATCGAATGCGCCATCGTCGATCGTGGGTGGAAGGAAGGCTGGATCAAGCCGCAGCCTGCCGCAAAACAGACCGGCAAATCGGTCGCAGTTATCGGATCGGGCGCGGCGGGCATGGCTTGCGCCCAGCAGCTGGCGCGGGCCGGACACAGCGTCACCGTGTTCGAAAAGAACGACCGGATCGGCGGCCTGCTGCGTTACGGCATTCCCGATTTCAAAATGGAAAAACACCTTATCAATCGCCGCGCCGTGCAAATGGAAGCGGAAGGCGTGACTTTCAAAACCAGCGCCGAAGTCGGCGTGGAGATCAGTTTCACCGCGCTGCAAGAAAATTTCGATGCGGTCGTGCTGTCGGGCGGTGCGGAAAATGCGCGGATGCTCGACGTACCGGGCGCGGAACTGCCCGGCGTGCGCCTCGCCATGGAATTCCTGACGCAGCAGAACAAGCGCAATGCCGGCGACGACGAAGTACGCGCCGCTCCGCGTGGTAGCCTGACCGCGACCGGCAAGCATGTCATCGTGATTGGCGGCGGAGATACCGGCAGCGATTGCGTCGGCACGTCCAACCGGCAGGGCGCGGCCAGCGTAACCCAACTTGAAATCATGCCACAGCCGCCCGAAAAAGAGGACAAGGCGCTGACCTGGCCCAATTGGCCGATGAAGATGCGCACCTCATCCAGTCACGAAGAGGGCGCGGCGCGCGACTGGTCCGTACTGGCGAAGCGGGTCGTCGATACGGACGGCGACGTGACCGGCCTCGAATGCGTGCGGGTGGAATGGAAAGACCGCGCGATGCAGGAAGTTGCGGGGAGCGAATTTACCCTGCCCGCCGATCTCATTCTGCTGGCGATGGGTTTCACCGGCCCAAAACAGCGCGGTCTGCTGGAACGGATCGGCGTGGAACTGGACGCACGCGGCAATGTCGCGGCCGATACGGAAGGCTACGCCACCAGCAAGCGACACGTGTTCGCGTGCGGCGACATCCGCCGCGGCCAGTCGCTGATCGTCTGGGCGATCCGCGAAGGCCGCCAATGCGCCCGGGCGGTGGATGCGGCATTAATGGGCGCAAGCGATTTGCCGCGATAGGTACGACCGAAAGATTGTTCTCGGGCCGGAATTGGACGGTCTGCGCGGCGCTGC
>JBAUIN010000020.1:0-1938 GCA_049682975.1 Pontixanthobacter sp.
ACGCTGCAATCGGAAAACGGCATGCTCGGCATCGGCCCGTTCCCTTTTGAGGGCGAAGAAGACGCCGATCTGATCAATGCGGGCAAGCAGACGATCAGCGAGTTGGATCACAGCGCCTATTTCGACAGTGCGCAAAGTTTCGCCATGATCCGCGGCGGACATATCGACCTGACCGTACTGGGCGCGATGGAAGTGGCCGAGAACGGCGACATCGCCAATTGGATGATTCCCGGCAAGATGATCAAGGGTATGGGCGGCGCAATGGATCTGGTCGCGGGCGTCAAGAAGATCATTGTGGTGATGGATCACACGGCGAAGGACGGCTCTCCCAAATTCATTCCCGAATGCACGCTGCCGCTGACGGGGCAGAATGTGGTCGACATGATCATTACCAACCTTGCCGTATTTCGCCGCGCGGAAAAAGGCAGCGCCTTCGAACTGATCGAACTGGCACCGGGGGTGACAGCTGACGAAGTTTCGGCGCAGACGACGGCGAAATACGACGTTTAATCCGGGCACACCTCTGGCTGGTCTGCGGGTGCTGGAATTGGCGCGCGTGCTGGCGGGGCCGTGGGCCGGGCAAACGCTGGCCGATCTGGGTGCAGACGTTATCAAGGTCGAAAGCCCCGAAGGCGACGGTACACGGCAATGGGGTCCGCCCTGGATCGAGCGCAAAGATGCCGACGGCGAGACAGTGCGCGAGGCGGCCTATTATCACGCGTGCAACCGTGGAAAACGGTCCATCGTGGCCGATTTCAACGATGCAGACGATCTGAAGCGGGTGACCGAACTGGCGGGCAAGGCCGATGTCGTGCTGGAGAATTTCAAACCCGGTACGCTGGCGAAATTTGCGTTGGATTACGCCAGCGTCGTGAAGGAGAACCCGGCGGTCGTTTATTGTTCCATTACCGGCTTCGGCCAGACCGGGCCGCGCCGCGACGAACCTGGATATGATTTTGTAGTGCAGGCGATGAGCGGCATGATGTCGATCACCGGGGAACCGACCGGCGATCCGATGAAGATGGGGGTGTCGATCTCCGACCTGACTTGCGGACTCTACTCCACCATCGCGATCCAGTCGGCGCTTTTGATGCGCGAACGCACGGGCGCAGGTCAGCATATCGATATGTCACTGCTCGACTGTTCGGTGGCGCTGTTGGCCAATCAGGCGATGAGCTATTTTGCGAGCGGCACGAACCCGCCGCGTATGGGTAATGCCCATGCGCAGGTCGTGCCCTATGGCGTGTTCGAAGCGGCCGATGGTGCGGTCGTACTGGCCCCGGCGAATGACGGTCTGTTCATCAAACTGATGCGTTTGCTGAGCAGGGACGATCTTGCCGACGACCCGCGGTTGCAAGACAATGAAGGGCGAATCGCGCATCGCGAATGGATGGAAACGGAAATTGTCGCCGCCGTTCGGCCGTGGAAAAGAGACAATTTGCTGGACGCCTGCAAACTGGCAGGCGTGCCTGCCGGTCCGATTCACGCTATCGATCAGGTGTTCGCCGATCCGCAGGTGAAGGCGCGCGGGATGCAGCGCGAATTGGACGGCATTGCCACGGTGCGCAGTCCGTTCGCCTTCTCCAACGCCGAGCTAGCCATAGCAGACCCGTCGCCCCGCTTGGGCGAACATCAACCATCGGATAAAGGCCGACCGATCGATTTCTACGACTGAAGCGCCGCCTTCAGTTCCTCGCCCAGATCGGTGCGTTCCCATGGGAAAAAGTCGCCATCGGCCGTGCGACCGAAATGGCCATAGGCGGCGCTTTTGCGGTAGATCGGTTTATTGAGGCCCAGATGCGTGCGGATACCGCGCGGGGTCAATCCGCCCAACGCATCGATCCGTTTGATCGCGGCCTCCATCGCGGCGTCGTCATGCGTGCCGGTGCCATGCGTATCGACATAGAGGGAAAGCGGCTGCGACACGCCGATTGCGTA
>JBAUIN010000021.1:0-12908 GCA_049682975.1 Pontixanthobacter sp.
CCGCCATTGGCTTGTGCGGCCAATGCGGAACCGCCGCCGACGATGAGTAATGCGGCAGCGGAGGAAACGAGTGTAAGAGGTTTGAAGGACATGCGGACAACTCCAATCTTTGGCTATGGAAGCGGCCCGGCACATTGCCGTCCGCAACCCGTAAAGTCCAAGACTGGTCCGACCTTGCTGAATGCAGGATGATCGGCAGAACCCGCAAACGCGCAGGCTTCAGATCGGGTGGCAAGCGTCTTTCAGCCAGTCCAGCACATCCCCGTCCAACTGCGGCGCCAGCAGTTCCTGCACTTTCGCATGATAATCGTTCCACCACTGTTTTTCCGTGTCGGTCAGCAGCGATTGGTCGAGCATGTCGCGCGCCATCGGTGCCCAGGTGAGATTTTCGAAGCCGAAATAGGTGCCTTCCTGCCCGTCGATTGCACGTTCCTCCACCAACACCAGATTTTCGATGCGGATGCCGAATGCGCCGTCCTTGTAATAGCCCGGCTCGTTCGACAGGATCATCCCGGCCATCAATTCCTGATCGGTGCCCGCTTGTCCACCCGATGGTTTGGCAATCCGCTGCGGCCCTTCGTGCACCGACAGGAAACTGCCGACGCCATGACCGGTGCCGTGGGCGTAATCCACGCCCGCTTCCCAGAGGTATTGGCGCGCGAAGGCGTCCAGCTGACTGCCTGCCGTGCCTGCCGGGAAGACCGCGCGGGCAATCTGGATGTGACCCTTCAATACACGGGTATAGCGGTCGCGCACTTCGGCGGTGGGCTGCGCCTTGTCACCCGGTCCCGCAATCCATACGGTGCGGGTAATGTCGGTAGTACCGTCGAGATATTGGCCACCGGAATCGCATAGGAACACCGTGCCCGGTTCGATGGCCATATTGCTATCTTCGTCCACCCGGTAATGGCATAACGCACCATGGGGGCCGGTGGCGGAGATCGTGTCGAAAGACTGGTCTTTCAGCAAGCCCGTTTCATCGCGAAATTCGCGTAGCTTCGCAGCGGCGGACAGTTCGGTCTGGCCGCCCTTCGATGGTTCGTGAGAAAGCCAGTGCAGGAACTTCGCGATGGCCGCTCCATCACGCGCCTGTGCATCGCGATGGCCCTGCTGTTCGGTGGGGTTCTTGACCGCTTTGGGCAGGATCGCCGGATCGCGAACCGCCGCCGCCGTTGCGCCGCCCGCTTCCAGTGCCCGATGGATCGCAGCTACGCCATAGGCAGGATCGACAGTAACGGTCTTACCCGCCATTTCGCCCAACGCGCCTTCGAAATCCAGCCGATCGCGAATGGTCACGGCGTTGCCCAGATGCTGTTCCAGTTCGGGCGTGACTTTGTCCGGCGCGATGAACAGTTCCGCCGTACCGTCCGCATGCGCGATCAGATAGGACAGCGCGACGGGCGTACGGTCCACATCGGCGCCGCGAATGTTCAGCATCCAGGCGATGGAATCGAGCGCGGAAATGACCGCCGCATCGTAATCTTCTGCCTTCAGCCAGTCGGCCACGACACTGCGTTTCTCGGAAGACGACTGCCCGGCATATTCGTCGGGATGGATTATCGCCGGTGCGGGGGAGGGTTCGGGCCGATCCTGCCATACCGCATCGATCGGATTGCCGTCCACCGGCACCAGTTCCACGCCCTTGCGCGCCAGTTTCGCGGTCAGATCGTCAACGAAACCCTTGGTATGCAGCCAGGGATCGAAGCCGATACGCGCGCCTTTGCCGCCATTTTCAATGAGCCAACGCGCATGGGTGGTTTCCAGCGTCGACTGATATTCGAACAGATTGGCATCGACCTGCTCGCGCACCTGGATGGTGTAACGCCCGTCGACGAACATCGCCGCCTTGTGCTTCAGCACGATCGCGCTGCCTGCCGACCCGGCAAAACCGGTCAGCCAGTCCAGCCGCTGCGCATAGGAGCCGACATATTCGCTCATATGCTCATCCGAAATCGGCACGATGAACCCATCGAGATCGCGGCGTTTCAATTCCTCGCGCAAGGCGGAAAGGCGGGCTTCGTGGGTTTGCATCAGCATGGGGCGGGTTCCTGAATTGGTTTTTGCGCATGTGCGCAGTATGGGGATGAATATACAGCTTTCCGGTCCGCATTTCCAGCCATGCACCCATTCGCCCATTCATTCGCCCATTCATTCGCACACCCATGACCAGCGGAGCATTCGATGACGACACACATTTCGACCAGCCTGATCGCTCTGGCGCTCGGCAGTATCGCCGCGCCGCTTATTGCTCAAAATACAGCCAGTTCAAAGGACACCGCTTTGCCCGATAAACCGATGAATGCACCCCCCGTCGCCGATAAGCGAGACCATAGCTACACCCATCACGGCATCACCATCGCCGATCCGTATCATTGGCTGCACGACCAATCCTATCCCGAGATCGACGATGCGGATGTGCTGGATTACGTGAAGGCGGAAAACGCCTGGTTCGAACAGGAAATGGCGGATCGCAAACCGCTGGTCGAAACGCTGTTCGAAGAATTGAAGGGCCGGATGAAGGAAGACGATTCCTCCGTTCCGCAAAAAGATGGCGACTACTTCTATTGGACCGAATTCGAGGAGGGGAAGGAATATCGCCTGTGGTATCGCCGCCCCGTCGATGGCCCGCAGACGGATGCCGCCAAACAGCTGATGCTGGATGAAAACGAACTGGCGGAGGGGAAGGAATATTTCCGTCTCGGTTCCATTTCCAAAAGCGACGATGGCCGGTTCCTTGCCTATTCCTACGACGATAATGGCAGTGAGCGGTTCACGGCGCGGATCAAGAATTTGGAAACGGGGGAATTGCTGGACGATGTGATCCCCGAAACGCTGTCGAGCCTGCTATGGGTCGCGAACGATACTGCGCTGGTTTATGGGCTGGCGAATGCGAATTGGCGGGTCGACAATGCGCGCCTGCATATCATCGGCACACCGGTGACGCAGGATGTGGAATTGTACAAGGAAGCGGATGAAGGGTTCCGCGTATCGACCAGCAAATCGGCGCAGGACGATTGGTTGATGATCGAAACCGGCGACAATGAAACCGGCGAGATACGGCTGGTCCGCGCCGACGATCCTACCGGCGAACAAATCCTCGTGAAACCGCGCGAAAAGGGCGTGGAATATGATGCGGATGTGCGGGACGACCGCCTGTTCATCATGACCAATGACGATCATCTCAATTTTCGGCTCGTTACCGCATCAATGGACGATCCTGCGAACTGGACTACGCTGATCGAAGGGTCGGACGAATTTTACCTCACCGATTTCGGGCTTTACAAGGATTTCTACGTCACCGCCGGGCGGCTGAACGGCCTCGATCAGGTGCAGATACGCCGCTATGACGACCCCGCGCAGATTACGCCGGTCGCGTTCCCGGAAGCGAGCTATTCGGCCAGCGTGTCCAACAATCCCGAATATGACGTCGATCGCCTCCGCCTGTCCTATGAAAGCATGGTCACGCCCGATACGGTCTACGACTATCATATCGCGGATGGGCGGCTGGAGACGCTGAAGACGCAGGAAATTCCCAGCGGCTACGACGCGGCGCTGTACGAAACCATGCGCGAAAGCATAATTGCGCGTGACGGTACGCAAATCCCCGTCAGCGTGGTTCGGCGCAAGGGGACGCAAGGCGGCGGCCCACTGCACCTCTACGCCTATGGTGCCTACGGCTACGCCGTGCCGCCGGGCTTCTCCACCAGCCGGTTGAGCCTGATCGATCGCGGCGTTTCTTACGCCATCGCGCATATTCGCGGTGGCGACGATTTGGGCCGCGCCTGGTATCTGCAGGGTAAAATGAACGAACGGACCAATACGTTCAACGATTTCGTCGATGTGGCGAAGGGGCTAGCGGCAAAAGGCTACACGGCGGAGGGAAAGATCAGCGCCAGCGGCGGTTCCGCGGGTGGCAGTCTGATGGGCGTGATCGCCAACACCGATCCGCAGCTCTGGTCCTCCCTTGCCGCGCATGTACCCTTCGTCGATGTGCTCAACACGATGCTCGACGACAGCCTGCCGCTGACGCCGGGCGAATGGCCCGAATGGGGCAATCCCATCGAAAGCAAGCAGGCTTTCGCCTATATCCTGTCCTACTCCCCCTACGATCAGGTCGTGGCGCAGGATTATCCGCCGATGCTGGTCACTGCCGGACTGAACGATCCGCGCGTTACCTATTGGGAACCTGCCAAATGGGTCGCCAAATTGCGCGACACGAAGACGGACGATAACGAATTGCTGCTCAAGACCAATATGGGTGCGGGCCATGGCGGCAAGTCGGGCCGGTTCAGCTCGCTTTACGACACGGCGGAGGAATACGCCTTCATCCTGTCGCATCATGGGATTTCGGAGTAATGCGCGGATGACGGCGCCTTTCACGCGATCCTTCACTGCTGCGCCCGAACATATCGATGTAATGGGACATGTGAACAACGCCGTGTGGGTCCAATGGGTGCAGGATATGGCGACCGCCCATTGGCAGGCGATCGCAACCCCGCAGCAGCAGGACGAGCTCGCCTGGATCGTGGTACGGCACGAAATCGATTATCGCGGCAATATCGGGGTCGGCGAGAGTGTGACCGGCGAAACCTATTTGCCGGTGCCGCCACGCGGAGCGACGTTCGAGCGGCGGGTGGATTTTTGCGATAGTGCGAACAAGGTCCTCGTCGCGGCGAACACCCGATGGGCGATGATCGACCGGGCGAGCGGGCGATTGTTGCGCATCCGCCCGCATATCTACGAACCTTTCATGAAAGATACCGCATGACCCGTTCCACCCTGTTCCAGCCCCTGACCCTGCCCAATGGCAGCACCGTACCCAATCGGCTGTGCAAGGCGGCGATGGAGGAAAACCTCGCCGAGCAGCCGGGCCAATATCCGGGCGAGCGGCTGTTCGCCTTATACGAGGCTTGGGCGAAGGGCGGGGTCGGCATGATGCTGACCGGGAACGTCATGGTCGATCCCCGATCGCTGACCGGACCGGGCGGGGTCGTGCTGGAAAAGCACACCCACATCGTGCCGTTCGAACGCTGGGCGCAAATCGGCAAGGCGCATGGCGGGCAGATGTGGATGCAAATCAACCATACCGGCCGTCAGATGTACAAAAATCTGGGTGAGGAAGCAGTCGCGCCTTCCGCCACGGCGCTCGATCTGGGCAAGCTGTCGGCCCTGTTCGCGCAGCCGCGTGCACTGGAAGATGCGGAGATCGAGGCGATCATCCAGCGTTTCGTCGATACCGCAATTCTGGCGGAGCGAGCCGGTTTCGACGGGGTGCAGATACATTCCGCGCATGGCTATCTGTCCAGCCAGTTCCTCTCACCGCTTACGAACCAGCGGACCGATCAGTGGGGCGGCAGTCTGGAGAACCGCGCACGGTTCCTGCTGACGATCGTGAAGCGTGTGCGCGCGGCGGTGGCTCCGACTTTCGGCGTGGCGGTCAAACTCAATTCCGCGGATTTTCAGAAAGGCGGTTTCGCATTCGAGGATGCGCGGCAGGTGGTCGAATGGCTGGACGGGCAGGGCGTCGATTATGTCGAATTGTCCGGTGGCTCGTATGAAAGCCCGGCGATGGCGGGGTCCGGCGCCGACACGGAAGCGCAGACATCGACCAGCAAACGCGAAACCTATTTCATCGATTTCGCACAGCAGATCGCCAAAGTCGCATCGATGCCGATCATGGTCACCGGCGGCATTACGAAGCTGGCGACTGCGGAGGAGGCGTTGGAAACCGATAGTGCAGGCTTCGGCGTCGCGATGCTCGGCATTGCGCGGGCGCTGGCGTTCAATCCGAACCTGCCGAACGATTGGCAGGCGGGGCGGGCTACCGATATGACGATCCCGTCACCCGACTGGTCCAATCAGTCGCTGAAAGGGCTGGCCGCAATGGCGACTACGAAAGCGCAGATGGAACGGATGGCGGTCGGCAAACCGGTGCAGCCGGACGTGTCGCCCGTTCGCGCCATGTTGGCCGATCAATGGCGTACGGTTCGACGCGCAAAGAAATATCGGGCTTGGCGCGCCGATATGAAAGCAGGCTAGCCCGCAATCGCTTCCGCCACCGGCATGTAGTCGTAGCCGAGCTCGTCCGCGACCGCCTTATATGTCACATGGCCCGCATGAACGTTCAGCCCCTCCGCCAAATGCGGGTCGCGGGCCAGCGCGCCTTTCCAGCCATCGCGCGCGATCCGCATGGCGTGGGGCAGGGTCACGTTGTTGAGCGCATAGGTACTGGTCCGCGCCACCGCGCCGGGCATGTTCGCCACGCAGTAATGCACCACGCCGTTCACCGTGTAGGTCGGATCGGCATGCGTCGTGGCTTTCGACGTTTCGAAACAGCCGCCCTGATCGATCGCCACATCGACCAGCACCGCACCGGGTTTCATTTCGTTGAGGAAATCGCGCGAGATCAACTTTGGCGCCGCCGCACCGGGAATCAGCACCGCGCCAATGACCAGATCGGCCTGCCGCACCGAATCTTCCAGATTGGTTTTGTTGGAAAAGCGGGTGGATGCGCGCGCTTCGAAGAAATTCCCAAGCTTTTCCAATACCTCAGGATCGCGATCGAGTATTTCGACGTCGCCGCCCAGTCCAACCGCCATTTGCGCCGCGTTGAAGCCGACGACACCGCCGCCGATCACCACGACCTTGCCCGGCAGCACGCCCGGCACACCGCCCAGCAGAACGCCGCGTCCGCCATGTTCTTTCTGCAAGGCATTGGCACCCGCCTGAATGCTCATGCGCCCCGCAACCTGGCTCATCGGTTTCAACAGCGGCAATGTGCCATTCGGACTGGTCACCGTTTCATACGCGATGGCCGTGACGCCTGACGCAATCAGGTCTTTCGTCTGTTCGGGATCGGGCGCAAGATGGAGATAGGTGTAAAGGATCTGATCGGGCCGCAATTTGGCGCGTTCCGCCGCCTGCGGTTCCTTGACCTTTACGACCATCTCGCATTCCGCGAAGATGCTGTTCGGCCCATCGACGATTTTCGCGCCCGCATCGCCATATTCGGCATCGGTCGCGCCGATACCCAGACCCGCGCCGCTTTCGATCCAGACATCATGCCCATTTTCCGCCAATTCGCGTGCGCTTTCGGGTGTCAGGCCGACGCGGTATTCGTGGTTTTTGATTTCCGTGGGACAGCCGATGCGCATTCAAAAAAACTCCCTGATTTCGCTTGTTTGGTTACAAGTGCAACGATGGCCCGGCAAGCGAAGTCTGATACGCGGTTGCGCTGTCACAAAAATGAAATCTCTTTGTCATACATGCGTCACTCTTTTTCCACGACATCGAGGGTATCTGTGGCCGCCGGACTTTCTGCGACAAGCCGTTTCGCAATCGTGCTTTTGGCAACGAGCGCATTGGCACAACCGGCATTCGCGCAGCCGACAACCGCGGTTACGCTGGAAGAAGAGCTTGCTTCGATGCGGGCGGAACTGGCGCGGATGGCTGCGCGGATCGAAACGCTCGAAAAGGAATTGAACGCAGCAGACGCTGCACCGGTTGTCGCAGCGGCGGTCGCGGCGGAAAATGCATCGCCGACGGTGGAATGGAAAGGCGCGCCGCAACTCAATGCGGACAACGGCTGGTCGTTCAAACCGCGCGGGCGCATCAACGTGGATGCGGGTATCGTTGCGGCTCCTGACGGCACCGATGTCGATGACGGGTTCGGCAGCGAAGCACGGCGCATCCGGTTGGGCGTATCGGGCGACATTCCGGGCGGGTTCGGATACAAGGTCGAAGCCGATTTCGCCGGTGACGAGGTCGCGCTGACCGATGCGATCGTCACCTACGAGAACGATGGCTTGGAAGTGTCGATCGGCCAGCATAACAATTTTCAGTCGCTGGAGGAATTGTCCAGCAGTCTGCACACCAGTTTTATCGAACGTGCCGCCTTCACCGACGCATTCGGTTTCGAGCGGCGTCTGGGCGCATCGCTGCAATATGGCACCGGCGACATCCTGTTGCAGGGCGGCGTGTTCACCAGCAACAGCGCCGACTTACCGGCGGACGATTGGAGCCTGGACGGCCGGGTCGTGTTCGCGCCGAAGCTGGGTGAAACGCAAGTCCATTTGGGATCGAGCATTCATCGGCGCGAGCTGGAAAGCGGTTCGACCGTTCGATACCGCCAGCGTCCGCTTGTCCATTTTACCGATCTTCGCTTCATCAATACCGGCAATCTCGACGCGGACGAGGAGTTCGGCCTGGGGCTGGAAGCGGCCCTTATTCGCGGTCCGTTCCATGCAAGCGCAGAAACTTTCTGGCAGACGGTGGAGCGTCCGGGCGATCTGTCCGATCCCACATTCTTCGGCGGATCGATCGAAGCGGGATACTTCCTGACCACCGGCGACAGCCGCGGTTACAAAAATGGTAAGTTCGACCGCGTAAAACCGGCGAACCCGGTCGGCGAAGGCGGTTTCGGCGCGGTTCAATTCAACGCGCGATACGATCGGCTGGATCTGAACGATGACGGCGTAGTCGGTGGCACGCAGGACAGCTATCAATTCGCCCTCATCTGGACGACGACCGACTATGCGCGTTTCTTGATAAATTACGCGCGTCTCAATTATCAGGACACCGTATTTCCGGATGCCGATGGGGACACATCCTACGGCGTCGATGCCATCGGCGTGCGCGCGCAGGTGGATTTCTAACGCCGAAGCAACCCTGCCCCATAATTGTCACAGCCGCGTCACACTATCGCGATATGTGCCGCGGCAATCCAGTCAACAGGAACCCCATTCTATGCGTCTTTCATCCAAACTGGCCTTTGCGGCCATTTCTGCTCTGGCCCTTACCGGTTGCGGGGAAACGGCATCGGAATCGGTGCATGTCGTCGGCTCGTCCACCGTATTCCCCTTCGCCAAACGCGTGTCGGAACTGGTGGGGCAGGACAATCCCGGTCTGGCCGCACCGCTGATCGAATCCACCGGCAGCGGCAGCGGGTTCAACCTGTTCTGCAACGGCGTGGGTTCGGAGCATCCCGATGTCGCCAACGCATCGCGCCGGATCAAGGCATCGGAATTGCAGACCTGTTTCGACAACGGCGTGACCGATGTGGTGGAAATTCAGGTCGGGCTGGACGGCATTGCCTTCGCATCCGCACAGGGTGGCATCATGATGAACCTGACGCCCAAGATCGTGTACGAGGCGCTGGCCGCCAGCCCCTATGGCGGGGAGCAGACGAACGAAACCTGGGCCGATGTCGACCCGTCGCTGCCCGACGAACCGATCCTGGTCTATGGCCCGCCGGCCACATCGGGCACGCGCGACGCGCTTAAGGAATTGGTTCTGGAAGCGGGTTGCACCACCGATCCGCGCATGGAGAGCCTGAAGGATAGCGACGAGGACAAGTTTACCCAGGTCTGCACCGAAGTCCGCAGCGACGGCAAATATGTCGATCAGGGCGAACAGGACAATCTGATCGTGCAGAAAATCAGCAATAGCCCCAGATCGATCGGCGTGTTCGGCTATTCCTACCTGGAAGAGAATGCGGGCCGGGTTCAGGGTCTGCCGATGAACGGGTCGGACCCGACCTATGAAAACATCTCGACCTTCGCCTATCCCGGCGCGCGGCCGCTCTATATGTATGTGAAGAAACAGCATCTCGATGCCATTCCCGGCCTGCGCGAATATGTCGCGCATTGGGCGAAGGTGTGGGACAAGGGCGGTGCCCTCACCAAGCTGGGTCTGGTCGCATCCCCCGACGATGTGCGTGCGGCGAACTTGCAGAAAACCACCGACTTCACGACGCTGACGATGGCGGAACTGAAATAATCGTCCACTCATAAATTAAACGCGCCGCCGTGAGGGATCGCCCCACCGATCGCCCCACTGCGGCGTTTTATTTTCCGGCGGTGGCGGCGAATTTCTCTACCAGATCGCTCGGCCCCGATACGATGATCAGATCGCCTTCGCGCAGTATCGTGTCGGGCTGCGCATAGACGAAATCTTCGCCCTGCCGTTTGACGCCGACGACCGTCACCTGATGTTTGGTACGAACGCCGCTTTCCTCCAGCGTCATGTCGGCATATTTGCCCGGCGCGCGGAATTTGGCGATCGCGAAATCGTCGTCGAATTCGATAAAATCGATCATCTTGCCCGACAGGATATGCGCGACCCGTTCGCCCATCCGCGCTTCGGGATAGACGATGTTGGTCGCCCCCGTGCGTTCCAAGATGCGCCCATGATTGGCATTGACCGCTTTCGCCCAGATCTCGCGCACACCCAGATCGGACAAAGCGAGGACGGTCAGCACGCTCGCCTCGATATCGTCGCCGATACCTACGATCGCCGCGTCGAAATCCTGCGCGTCTAGCCGCTGCAATGTCTTGATGTCGGTCGTGTCCGCTTCCACCACCTGCGTCAGCGATCCGGCGAAGGATTGGACGATGTCGCCATTGGCGTCGATGCCCAGCACCTCGTGCCCCATATTGAACAGGGAATTGGCGACCGCGCTGCCGAACCGGCCGAGGCCGATGACCATGATGGGTTTCTTTCTAGCCGACAATCGGGTTCTCCTCTGGATAACGGAACGGTTTGCGCCCTGCGCCCAGGGCAAGCGCAGTGGCGGCGGTAATGGTTCCCACCCGCCCGACATACATCAGCACGACCAGCACGATCCGCGCGGGTTCCGGCAGGTCGGCGGTAATGCCGGTCGACAGGCCGACGGTGGCGAAGGCGGAAATGGTTTCGAACAATATGTCCTGCATCGGCAATTCGGTGATCGCCATGATGATGAGCGTGCCGATCGCAATGAGAGTGATGGCCAAGAACGCGACGGTAACCGCCTGCCGCTCCATCCCGCGACCGAACCGCCGCCCGAACATCGACGGGTCCTGATGCCCGCGAATATCCGACCAGACGATCGCCAGTAACAGCGCGAAGGTGGTAATCTTAATACCACCCGCCGTACCCGCGCTGCCGCCGCCGATGAACATCATCAGATAATTCGCAATGAGCGAGATATCGGTGAACGCGCCCACGTCCAGACTGTTGAACCCGGCGGTGCGTGGCATCACGGAATGGAACATCGCGTTCATCGCTTTGCCGCCGATATTCATCCCGCCAATCGTATCCGAATTGTTCCATTCGGCCAGCAGGATGGTGACGAACCCGAAAGCGAGCAAAATGATCGTGCCCGAAACGGTGATCTTGGAATGCAGCGTCCAGCGACGCGGCTGGAAGGGAAGTGCGCGCAGTTCCTGCATGACCGGGAAGCCCAAGGCGGTGATGATGACGGCCACCATGATCGGAATGAGGATGAACCCGTCCAGCTGATAGGATGCGACGCTGTCCGAAAAGCTGGAGAAACCGGCATTGTTGAACGCACTGACGGATTGGAAAATGCCGTGCCACACCGCCTGGCCCCAGCTGAAATCATAGGCGAGGCGAAACCGCAGGGTCAGGATGACCGCCACGATCGCTTCCACCACCACGGTAATCGCCAGCACCAGTTTCAGCACCGAGGCACCGTTCCCGATGTCCAGGCGGCTGCGTTCCACCTGCGTCGCCATCTTGTGCGACAGGCTTACCCCGCGCCCGGCGGCCAGCCCCAACAATGTCGCAGCGGTCATGATGCCGAACCCGCCGATCTGGAACAGGAACAGGATGACGCATTTGCCCAGCGGCGACCAATAGGTGGCGGTGTCGACCACGATCAGTCCAGTCACCGCAACCGCCGATGTCGATGTGAACAGGGCCGTGACGAACCCGGTCCATTGCCCGTCCGCCGTCATGACCGGCAGCATAAGCAAGGCCGTACCGAATGCGATCGCACCCAGAAACAAGAGCGGTATCAGGCGGACCGGATTGAAACTGGACTTCATCGCGCCGCTTTTACGCCGAGCGCCTTGCCCGCGCCATATTAAAGATCATCGCGAGGACGGTTACGGGAAACGGTTTTCCTACATGGCCGGAATGTGCCTTATTCTGCGGAATGAAGCACTATCCCCGCACTATTCCGCACGAAGCCGCTTTGGCCCCGCCGCGTATCCCGCAATTTCATGCAGTGAAGATCCGCATTCGCGAGGATGGGTGGACGCCGCAGCGGCAGGCGGAGTTTATCGGACATCTGGCGCAGACGCGATCCGTTACCGAGGCGGCGCGGCTGGTCGGAATGGCGCGCGAAACCGCCTATCGGTTGCGAAGCCGCGAATGGTCGGAAAGTTTCTGCGCGGCGTGGGATGTTGCGGTTGGGAGTGCTGTAATTGAGAAGGGGGCAACCAGAGAGAGGGCGATCGGGCACGACACATCGCACTCGAAAGTCACAGCGGATGATCACGACGGAACGTCACAGGCTGCGCCCAAACGCAGGCGGATGGTCACGAATGCGGAGCTGCACTGGCGCGTGAAAACCGGATTGTGGCAGCTTAAATTCTATCGCGGCGTGTTCAAGCTGGCATGGCGGAAAGGCGACAATGCCGCGCTTCTGAGCCTCCTGTCGCGGCTCGACCGGTCGCGGCCGACGGCATCGGGTAGCACGGTAAGTCACACGGGCTGACACCGGCGCGCAACCCCCTTCCGGTGTCAATGGTTCCCGCGTTCGACACTGCCGTCTTAAAGCGGATTGCCGTCCTGATCGCGGAATATCTCGCGCCGACCGACATGGTTGGCGGGACCGACTAGCCCTTCGCTTTCCATCCGCTCGATCCATTTGGCGGCAGTGTTGTAGCCGACGCTCATCTGGCGTTGCAGCCACGACCCGCTCGCCTTCTGGTTCTCGATCACGATCTGGCAGGCCTGCCGGTATTTGCGTTCTTCGGGATCGTCGCTGGCCGTCAGTTCGTCTTCGAAATTCAACCCGCCGCCATCTTCCGGCTCTTCCGTGACCGCATCGACATAGTCGGGCTTGCCCTGCGTGCGCCAGTGATCGGCCACCGCCTCGACCTCTTCGTCGGATACGAACG
>JBAUIN010000022.1:0-3737 GCA_049682975.1 Pontixanthobacter sp.
CGCAAGGATACAGGTTCCGCGTCCCTTACGGCACGCTCCTATGTGTCAGCGACAAACCCCTGCACGGCGAAATTAAGATGCCGGGGCAAGCCAACCAATTCTACGAAGAAGCCATCGCCGCCCATCTGATGATCGGTGTGAATGCCTGCGAACGGCTGAGAAACGAAGGCAATCGACTACATTCGCGCAAGTTGCGCGCATTCAACGAACCACCGTTTCGGTAAACGCAAACTTCGTATCCGCGATGCGGTCCGTTGCTTATGGTCGCAGAAATGCGGGCATCGTGATTAACGGTTGAGCAACCAAGCGCATTCATGGCGGTCGCTATGGATAATTCTGCGCCATTGCGCCTTTTACGCATACCCGGCATATTACTTTCGCAAATAGCGGTTGTGGTCGCCGCTTTGGGAACGCTGATCTTTGCCCCCCCGGAGCAAGGACAAATGGTGCTGGTTCCACTGAGCGGTGATGCAGCGCGCGAAGTGATGCATATGGCCTTCCAGAACACCAACCGGCTCGTATCGACGGGATCGATCGATGGATCGCTGGTCATTCTCGGCCAACGTCCTTCTTTCTGGAATTCGCTGGTCGATCGCGGCGTACTGGTGCTCGCCGTTCCTATTTCGGGGTGTGGTTGATGCAACGCACGGATGATCTCAACGAGCTCGATCGGTTACGCCGGACGGGTGTGGTCTGGATCGCATGGGCGGGCTGGCTCGCCACCGTCGTGCTGGGCTTTCTGATTCCCGTGCTTGGGATAGCTTCCGCCAAAGCATGTCTGGTTAGCGCGATCGTCAATCTGTTACCCAGCTACAGCGCATGGAAACAACGGTTCGATGCGGCGGCACGTAATGCGATTGCACTGATGGCGGCGGCGCAACCCGCCCTCCTCCTATATGCAATGCGCGGATCGGAATGGCAGCTCGACATGCATATGTATTTTTTCGTCGCCCTGGCGACGTTGACGGTGTTGTGCGATATCCGACCGATCATTGCCGCATCCGTCCTGATTGCGGTGCATCATCTGGTGCTTTCCTTCGCCGCGCCGAGCTGGGTATTTTCAGGCGGCGGCGGGCTGGGCCGCGTGGCGATCCACGCCCTCGCGGTCATATTGCAAGCCACTGCCTTGTGTTTCATCGCGACCCGTCTCGCATCTATGTTTGCCCGCCTGCATACGGCGCGCGACGAAAGCGCCGCGATGGCCGTGCGGGCGCAGGACGCCCAGAAGGACGCGGAAGCCGCGCTGGTCGCTGTGGAAGCGGAGCGCGAACAGCGGCTGCTAAGCGAACGCGGCCAGGCCGATCGCCGCAAGGCGGAGTTGATCGAGTTCGCCGACGAGTTCGAAAGTTCCGTTGCGCAGGTGGCCAATGCGGTCGGGACTGCGGCAAGATCGCTGAGCACGGCGGCGGAAACACTCGATACGATTGCGCACGCGACCGGCCAGCAGGCATCCGATGTCGCCAGCAGCGCCAATCAGGCCTTCGATGCGGTTCGCAATGTGGCCGAAAGTATCAAAGGGCTGTCCGGTTCCATTAATACCGTCGCCGATAGCGCGCTTCGCCAAAGCAGTCTGTCGGAACAGGCAGGAGAGCGATCGACGAGAGCCGATGAAGCGTTGCGTTCGCTGACCGATCGATCCAACACCATCGGCACCTCGACCGAAACGATTTCCAGGATCGCCAACACCACCAATATTTTGGCGCTCAACGCAACGATCGAAGCGGCCGCGGCCGGTGACGCGGGCAGAGCCTTTGCCGTGGTCGCGACGGAGGTCAAGGATCTGTCAAAGCAGGTCGCGCTCGCAACCGAGGAAATCAATCATCTGTTATCGGCCATGAATTCCGGTGTTACCGATGCGGAAACGAGTTTTACCCAGATCGCCACCGCCATCGACGATGTGACCAAAGCGGCGCTGGCCATCAAACGTGAGGTTCATGAACAGCGCCGAACCGCCGCCGATATCGAAGACAGTGCGTTGCAAACCACCCAGGGTGTCAACCAGATCAGCGATCGCATCGGTAAGCTGGTCACCAGTGTGGGTACGACGGAAGAACTGTCTGGCCAAGTTCGCAATTCGGCCAGCGCCCTGCTCCAACAGGCCGACACGCTGCAGAATGCGACGCGCGGTTTCGTCGGACGATTGAGGGCGGCTTAGATCGGCGCGTGGAAGCTGGTAAGAAGATCCAGCCGCTAACTACCCCGCTCCCTTCGTTTTCGTCCGGCCCGGCTTCGCATTCGCTACGATGAAATCTACGATCTGGCCGGCGATGTCCTTGCCGGTCGCGTTTTCTATACCTTCTAGGCCGGGGGACGAGTTTACTTCCATGATGACCGGCCCATGGTTCGATCGCAGCAAATCGACGCCGCAGACGTTCAGTCCCATGTGCTTTGCGGCGCGCACGGCGGTCGAGCGTTCTTCCGGTGTGATCTTGATCAATTGCGCGCTGCCGCCACGGTGGAGGTTGCTACGGAACTCGCCCTCCGCGCCCTGACGCTTCATCGCAGCGACTACCTTGCCACCGACCACGAGGCAGCGGATATCCGATCCGCCCGCTTCCTTTATGAATTCCTGCACCATGATGTTTACATTGGCACCGCGAAAGGCTTCGATGATCGACGCGCCACCTTTCAGCGTTTCCGCCAGCACCACGCCGATGCCTTGTGTGCCCTCCAGCAATTTAATCACCACCGGCGGGCCGTTGACGGCTTTGATAATAGATTCCGCCTGTTTGGGATCGTTGGCATAGGCGGTGAGCGGCAGGCCTAACCCATGCTTCGCCATGATCTGGGTCGAGCGCAATTTATCGCGACTGCGCCCGATCGCAACGCTTTCGTTAAGCGACCATACCCCGCTCATCTCGAACTGCCGCAGAACCGCCAGACCGTAATTGGTGATCGACGCACCGATACGCGGAATGACGGCGTCGTAACCGGTCAAGGTTTCGCCCTTATACATTACCGTCGGGCGGTGGCTGGCGATGTTCACCGTGCAACGGGTGGTGTTGAGAATGTCGCAGCTATGCCCGCGTTGCTCGGCCGCTTCGACCAGGCGCTTGTGCGAATAGAGGCGCGGATTGCGGGCGAGCATGGCTATTCTCATAAAAATTCTTCCTTTGCATCGTCCCGGTCGGATACGAGAAACGACCTGCCGGGGTTGACGAGAAATCTTTTGCGAAGCGCAGTGCGTCCGATCAGCATGGGGAATACCATATCCGATCGATCCGCGAGACTGAATTCGGCGCGATATTCGATGCCGCCCATCGCGATGAGCGTTTTGACGATCAGGCGTTCTTCGGCCGATCCGTTGGAACTGGTGATTGTGCGGTGGGCGACCCGCACCGCCTCGCAATGGCACAACGGCTTTGCCCCGGAACCGGTGGTGCCGAAATCGAGATCGAACCGGGCGACTTCCTCCCCATCGCGGTCGAACAGATCGATATTGACCGCATGGAGCGAGGATGTGCGCGCGCCGGTGTCGATCTTGGCGGGAATGCCGCCGATGCCAAGCTCCGGCAGAGCGACCACTTCACGCCAGCCTACGATCGGTTTGGTGGCCGATCTGCGATGCTGGTCTTTTTGTTTGTCCGGCCCCACAGCGATCTCAGTTCGAACCGAGAATTGCGAGGCCATCACCGCCATTGCCCACGTTCAACCGGCGCAGAACGGTGCCACTCGCATAGTCGACTTCGGCCACCGTATCGGTCCCGGTTTCCGCGACATAGATGCGTGTGCCGTCG
>JBAUIN010000023.1:0-6064 GCA_049682975.1 Pontixanthobacter sp.
TCAAGCCGGGCGAGGTCAGTCTGGCCCATCTGGGCGTGCTGTTCCTCGACGAATTGCCGGAGTTTCAGCGCGCTGTGCTCGACAGTCTGCGCCAGCCGCTCGAAACCGGGACAATCGACGTGGCGCGCGCCAACGCGCATGTCAGTTTCCCGGCACGGGTACAATTCGTCTCGGCGATGAACCCCTGTCGGTGCGGACATCTCGGCGATCCCGCGCTCGCCTGCAGTCGGGCCCCCAAATGCGCGGTCGATTACCAAAGCAAGGTGTCGGGACCGATGCTGGACCGGATCGATCTGCATGTCGACGTCGATCCCGTCAGCGCGATGGATCTGGCCCTGCCCCCTCCCGCAGAAGGCAGCGCGGAGGTTGCCGTCCGCGTCGCACAGGCGCGCGCTATCCAGACCGCCCGATACGAGGAAACCGGCGCGCGCACCAATGCCGAACTGGACGGCGACGCGCTGGAACGCTTCGCCACCCCGGATGAGGATGGGCGCAAGCTGCTGATGCAGGCGGCCGAAACGCTACGCCTGTCCGCCCGCGCCTATACCCGCATGCTGCGGGTCGCACGCACCATCGCCGATTGCGCCGGCGCGCAGGATGTGGGCCGCGTTCACGTGGCAGAGGCGCTCAGCTATCGCAGACAGGCGCCGCGGGCCTGAACTGTCGCGTAGCCGCTTTATCGCTGCCATAGAAAGGACGGGAGCGGCCGAGACCGCCCCCGCCAAGTTAGAAGCTAATTAAAGCTCCTCGGGTCGCAAGTCTCGTTTAGGGCCGATTCGGATGCGTCGCATCCCCCGGCTGGGGTAGACTCCGCCAGACCGCGCCCTTACACATAACGTTGCACCGTTTGGGGGGAACAGGGGCATGGGGGACATAAGCAGCGCGGATCTCGATCCGTATGCGGACATCATCGGACAGATTTACGAAGGGTCGACCGATCCGCAGAAATGGCACAGTGCCATGCGCGGATTTCTCGACCTGTCCGGCGGTCGTGCCGCATTTTTGGCGATCGTCGATGATCGCACAAATACACTTCTGTCCAGTACCGTGGTTGGGCCGGAAACTTCGGCCATGGCCGATGCGATGGACCTGTATCGCGGCGAAATGGTGCAATTCGATCCGGGCTTCGAATCGCATCGGCGCAAGCAAACCATATTCCGGTTCGCAGAGACCAGCGAAGCGATGACCAGCGAACCGGAGACGTGGCGCGAATTTATTCGCGACGTCTTCGGCAGCGGCGATTATCACAGCCGGACCAGCCCGGCGGGATCCGATATCAGCGTCTCCTTCGCACTACACACGCATCGCGACCAATCCGCCGTGGCCCCGGAACAGGAAAGGCTCCATGCTGCGGTGTTCGACCATCTGGGCCGTGCCGCACAGCTCGCCAGTACGCCGCCGGAACTGTCGCTGACGAAAGAGGCAGTGGTGATGGTCGACGCGATCGGGCGTATCGTCGACGCCAGTCCCGCCGGAGAAGCTGCCCTATCGCGTGGAGCGGGCCTGACGGTAAGGCATGGCGCGATCCAGCTACATCGCAGGGATGAACAGCACGTGCTTCGTCAGCGAATACAGGATGCCTGTCATCCCGGAATGCGCTCCGGCGCACGACGCTGGATGAGCGTCACGCGCGAACCGCCGCGTATGCCGTGGCTGTTGCAATTCGAACCCTTCCCTCTGCTCAGTCTGGGCGTGGCCGGCGGTGTCTATTACTGCACCATCACGATAACGGGGGAGGCACGGGATGACGCCATCGATCCCGACATGCTGCGCGCCATGTTCGATCTGACCCCGCGAGAAGCGCAGATGGCCAGCCTGCTTGCGACCTGCGCGGATGAACTGCCCGCGATCGCGGAAAGGTTGGGCATCGGTTACGAAACCGCGCGATCGCATTCGCGCGCGGTGCTCGCCAAGATCGGCGTTGCGAACCGGATCGAACTGGTGCGCTTGCTTGCTAATTATCGGTAATTTCGGGGTCGCATGCGCTTGCGAGGGTGGAGTACCACGATGCGTATGGCGTGTTCTTTGCGAGATAACGGGTGTAATCGGGCGCGTCGTCGCTCCACCATACCGGTCCGCGTTCGCCCAGATCGACCTTTGCCGCTTGAACGGCTGCACGAGCTTGCTTCAACGCAGCATCATCTTCCGCCTTCAGCGCATCGCGGACGGCACGGCGGGCGTCCATCAGCCGGTTGACGATGGCTTGCCGGTCCGGTTCAGAAAGGTTGGGATCGCTGGTGCGCCATAAACGGCCACGCACCACGATATAGCGCCCGTCCGGTGTTTTCAGGACCGATTTTTCGGCGCGCGCCATCGTCGCCGAACCGCTACCTAAACGGCTTCCGCCGCTTCACGCCGACGGGTTGCGAGATCGCCATTCGTGACATCGGTCGGACGCTGTCCGATCGTCGAAGGTTCGACCAACGCCAGATCTTCGTGATGCAGCACACGACCATCATGCGCCAGGATGGATATGGGGCCGATCGGCTGCCGATCGCGCTCGTCCACCAGCACAGGATTTTCAGCCATTTCGACGCCGTATTTCTGGCCCCATTGGCGCAGGCTCAACATGGCGGGCAACAGATCGTAACCCTTCCGCGTCAGCCGATATTCGATGCGTCGCTTATCCTCGGCGCACGGTTCGCGATTGAGGATGCCGTGATCGACCAGGCGAGTCAGGCGGTTGGAAAGGATGTTCCGCGCAATACCCAATTCGTGCAGGAATTCCTCGAAATGCTGTACGCCGTTGAAGCCGGCACGCAGGATCATGAACGCCCATTTTTCGCCCATGACCTCGAGCGCTTCCGGCAGGCCGCAAGCGGTCAGCTCTTTCAGCGGTTCGCGAAGTTCACCCATTTTCTTCTCTCCGGCGGCGACCTTAGCGACAATCGCGACAGGGACCATAGCGATAAAACGCTTTCTTCTCGAACCTCGTCTGTTCGCGGAGGGCGCATTCGGTCAGTCGAGCAATCCCCGCGCGACCAGATCGCGTTCCAAATCGGCGGCGCCGCGAAACAGATGCGTGTGCCAGCCGAGCGCATCTGCCGCCGCAATGTTCGCGGCGTTGTCGTCGATAAACAGCATGTCCTGCGGGGCATGGCCGAACCGTGACTGCGCCAGTTCGAAAATTGCCGGATCGGGTTTCGCCAGCTTTTCATCCCCGGATACGACGATGTCGATGAACCGATCGAGTATCGGGCGGGTCGGGCGGAACATCTGCCAAAATTCCGCACCGAAATTGGTGATTGCGAACAGGGGCACCTGGTTGTCGGCAAGCCGTTCGATCAGCCCCTCCGTCCCTGGAACCGGCCCCGGTACCGTCTCCAGAAAACGCGCGCGATAGGCTTCGATCAGCGCCGCATGGCGGGGGAAGCGCGCCTGCAGGGGCGGAATCATTTCGGACAGGGGGACACCCGCATCGTGCTGAAAATGCCATGCTTCCGTCACGACATTCTGCAGGAACCAGTCGAGTTCGCTGGGGTCGCCAATCAGTTTCGTAAACAGATGCCGCAAATCCCATTCGACGATCACGCGACCGACATCGAACACGGCGACCTTACAGCGATTTTCACTTTCGCCCATTGCCTGATCCTTCATTCGCAATAGAAACGGCCCGCGCTCCGGTATGGGAGTGCGGGCCGTTTATGGGTCCAGTCGCGCCGGACCGTAACAAGACTATATCGCGGGCGTTAGCCCTGGCGCGCCTTGAACCGGCGGTTGGTCTTGTTGATTACATAGGTACGGCCACGACGGCGAATGACGCGGCAATCGCGATGGCGGTTCTTCAGCGACTTGAGGCTGTTGCGGACTTTCATGATTTCTCTACTTTTTTCAAAAATTGTCGCGGACGATCGCTGTCACGAAAAGATAGCGTCGACCGGCAGAATTTCAAGCGCGCCGCCTAAGCCCCACCCCCGGTCGAGTCAAGCGATTCGCCTGCTCACGCGCGTCCTTACGCCTACCGTTTGTCGTCCAGCGTCCGTTCCCATTGCACCGCATGCGCGACGATCGTGTCGAGATCGGCATGTTTCGGCATCCAGGGCAGCGTGGCTCGAATGCGCGACGGGTCGGAAATGAGCGATCCCGTATCCCCCGCCCGGCGCGGCTTTTCGACGCGGGTGATCTTGCGGTTCGTCACGCGATCCACCGCATCCAGCACATCGCGAACCGAAAATCCGGTGCCATAACCGCAATTCATCACCAGCGATCGTTGCGACTGTGCAATCAACGCCTCCAGCGCCAGCACATGCGCGGCGGCGAGATCGGAAACGTGAATATAATCGCGCACCCCCGTCCCGTCCGGTGTGTCGTAATCGGTGCCGAATATGGCCACGCTATCGCGCTTACCCAGCGCCGCCTCCACCGCCACCTTGATAAGATGCGTCGCCCCCGCTGTCGATTGGCCGCTGCGCCCTTCGGAATCGGCGCCCGCCACATTGAAGTAGCGTAAGGCGCAATAGTTCATCGGATGCGCGGCTGCTGTGTCGGCCAGCATCTGTTCGGTCATCAATTTCGACCAACCGTATGGGTTGATCGGGCATTGCGGCGTATCCTCCGTCACTGCCGACACATCCGGCATGCCATAGGTGGCGGCGGTGGAGCTGAAGATGAAATGCGCCACGCCGCCCTTAACCGCCGCTTCGATCAGCGCGCGGCTTTTGGCGGTGTTGTTGTGGTAGTATTTCAGCGGGTCCTCGACCGATTCGGGCACCACGATCGAGCCGGCGAAATGCATGATCGCACCGATGGCCTGTTCGGAAACGATCCGCGCGATAAGCGATGCGTCTTCGATGTCCCCTTCGTAAAACGGCACATCGTCCGGCACGGCGAAGCGGAACCCGGTGGTCAGATTATCGATGATTGCGACCGGCCACCCCGCATCGCGCAGCGCCAGCACCGCATGACTGCCGATATAGCCTGCGCCGCCCGTGACCAGAACCGTCGGTCGCGCAGCTGTGGGAGTGCCTGCGGAAGATTGGGGAGCTTTTTGCATGGTTTACCCGTTAACATGATACGACGAAGCCTCTATTAACGCCGCTCTCGTTTCAGGCTACCATTTGTGTGTCGCCGACGCCGGACTTCCGGCGATGCCACCGATCAGGAGAAACGCCATGTCCGTTGCCCGCATTGCCGTATTGACCATTGCCACCGCCAGCCTCGCCGCCTGTGCGGCTGGGCCGCGCGTCAGCCCGGTGCAGGTTACGCGGTTTCACGAGAACACCGCATTGGCCGAGCTGGGGCGCGGCACGATCTTTGTCGAAACGGCACCTACCGCGGCAGGCGCGGGGTTCAACGATCGCGGCGCTGAAGGCGAAGCGGAACTGAGCGCGCTTTACAAGGCCGCGATCGCTGCCGAACTGACCACTCTCGGCTATCGCGAAGCAACACGCGCGGCGGCGGATCAGGTCGCGCAGGTCCGGGTTGAACGCTATGTCGACCGGCCGGGCGACCGGCGCGGCCCGGTCAGCGTTGGCGGCGGTGCGTCTACCGGCACATTCGGTTCGGGCGTAGGCTTGGGCATCGGCATCAATCTGGGCGGCGGTCAGCGCGAAATGGTCGGCACCGATCTGGCCGTTTCCATCCGCGACAAAAGTTCGGGCGATGTCCTGTGGGAAGGGCGCGCATCGATCAGCGCGAGCGACAATTCCGAATATGTGGAACCGCGCGCCAATGCTGCCGCGATTGCCGATGCGATGTTCCGCGAATTTCCCGGCAACAATGGTGAAACCATAGAAGTGAAGGTGGATGAATGAATACTGTGAAAGTGGATGCTGCGTTCGACAGCGGCAATATCGAGGTCGTTTCCACCAGCTCAGACGGCGCGACTCTGACGATCCGGGCCGATCACCAATCTAAGTTCAAGCAATGGTTCCATTTCCGTGTTTGCGGCAAAGCCGGACAGCCCACGACGCTGAAGATCGAAGGCATGAATTCCACCGCCTATCCCGGCGGATGGCCCGATTACAATGCACGGGTCAGCGAAGATCGCGCCTATTGGGCGGCGGCGGAAACGACTTTCGACAAGGATGCGGGGGATGGCACCTTGACTATCCGCTATACGCCC
>JBAUIN010000024.1:0-2264 GCA_049682975.1 Pontixanthobacter sp.
TTCAAAATCGAACTGTTCGATATCGCTGGGTAAAGGGGCATTTAGTCCGGCAAAGCCTCGACCCAGCGTAACCGTTGCGTCCGACTTTCCGGTAGAAACGCGACATCGTGCCCCGCCCCGTCGAACAGTTTCAACGTCGCATTCGGGGCGCGCTTCGCCAGAATGCGCGAATGTGCGGCCGATATAAGATTATCCGAAGTGCCGTGCTGGATCAGTATGGGCATCGACAAGTCGCCGATTTTGGCCGCGTTGTCGAAACGGTCGCGGAGCAACCAGCGGACCGGCAGCCATCCGATTTTCTCACTGGCAACATCCGTCAGGCTGGTAAACGGTGCCGACAATATCAGCGCACGCGGCGTGTAAGCCTTCGCCATTTCCACCGCGGTTCCTCCGCCGATGGAGTTGCCAGCAATGATCCTGTCTTCTTGCCCAACCCCCTGATCGGTCAGCCAATCCATTGCCGTATGGCCGTCGCGATAAAACCCGGCCTCCGATGGCGATCCGGGATTGCCACCATATCCGCGATAATTGACGAGCAGCAGTCCGTAACCTGCCTGCGCAAACTTCATATTCGCCGCCATGCTGCCCGCCAAAGTTCCGCCGTTTCCGTGGAAATACACGATCGTCGGTAATCCGAACTCCGCCGACCGATAAAACGCGCGGAGATCCAACCCGTCCGATGTTTGCAGAATTATCGCCCGATAATCGCCAGTCGGCTCGATCCGAGCCTGATTGGCGGGATAGATAAGCGACGACTGGAACAAATACGCCAATACTGCGACTGCGGCATATAGGCACGCAGCGATAAGCACCAAGCCAAGCAATCCGCGTATGGCGAGCATGCGCGTTATGTACCGGTGAATTCAGGACCGCGTTTTTCGAGCAAGGCCGCAACGCCCTCTGTATGATCTTGCGTATGGTGCATCAATGCCTGTGTGTTCGCGGCCATCTGCAACGCGGTGTCGTAGGAAATCGAGCGCCCCTGCCGCATCAGCATCTTCGTCTGCCGCAACGCATGCGGCGGCATAGCGGCGATTCTAGCCGCCAGCGCCTGCACCTCGTTCATAAGAACATTACCCTCGACCACGCGGCTGACCAGACCCCAATCGAGCGCCTTGCCTGCATCGATCACATCGCCGGTGTAAAACAGTTCCGCCGCCCGCGCTTCGCCGATCACGCGCGGTAAAATCCAGGTGCCGCCATCGCCGGGAACGATGCCGAGCTTAAGAAACGTCACCCCGAATTTCGCGTGCGTGGATGCGATACGAATATCGGCCAGACATGCCAGATCGCACCCCAGCCCGATCGCCGCGCCATTGACCGCCGCGATGACCGGTATTTGCAACCCGTCGAGTGCGCGCAAGACCTTGTGAATGTTGGTGCGATAACCATTCGCTACATCGATCGGGCTACCGCCGAAATTACCGGTGCGGTCTCGCATGGCCTTGATATCGCCCCCTGCCGAAAACGCCCGGCCCGCGCCGGTCAGGATAACGCAACGGATGTCGGTGTCGGCGTTGATCGCGTCACACGCATCGGCAAATTCATCACCATCGCCAGCCTGCCCGAGCGCGTTCATCGCATCGGCGCGATCAAGAGTCAGCGTTGCAATCCGGCCTGCGATTTCGATCTTCAGAAGCGACATTTGCCACCAATCTTTCGTGAAAGGGCTAGGCTCGCGCTTCCTCTACGCCCGCCGAATTATGCCGAAGAGCCTTCAGCACCGTATCGACGATTTGCGGGGCATTCAGACCGGCCTCGTCATATTGCCTCGCGGGGTCGTCCTGATCCTGGAAAATGTCGGGCAGGCGCATGGTACGGATTTTCAGGCCGCCATCCGTCAAACCTTCGTCGCTGGCATAGGTCAGCACATGCGCGCCCAGCCCGCCGATCGCGGCTTCCTCGACCGTAATGACGACCTCATGGCTGCGCATCAGGCGTTCGATCAGTTCGGTGTCGAGCGGTTTGGCGAAGCGCATGTCGGCAACGGTCGTGCTGAGGCCTTTAGCCTCTAATTCGTTAGCTGCTTTTTGGCTCTCCGCCAGACGTGTGCCGAGCGACAATAACGCGACCTTGTGGCCTTCGCGCAGTACCCGCCCCTTTCCGATCGGCAGCTTTTCCAGCTTTTCGGGCAGCGCAGCGCCGGTGCCGTTTCCGCGCGGATAGCGGAAGGCGATCGGGCCATCATCGTGTTCGGCGGCGGTGTAGGTCATATGTGCGAGTTCCGCCTCGTCGGCCGCTGCCATGACTACGAAGTTCGGCAA
>JBAUIN010000025.1:0-3597 GCA_049682975.1 Pontixanthobacter sp.
TGCAGCAGGTTCTACAATATCTGCAGCATGGTCAGCCGCTCTATATGACCCTGTACGCTGTCGGCATTATCTTCTTCTGTTTCTTCTACACGGCAGTTGTGTTCAATCCGGAGGAAACGGCGGATAATCTGAAAAAAAACGGCGGGTTCATTCCCGGCATTCGTCCCGGTAGGCGGACAGCGGATTATCTCGATTATGTACTGACGCGCATTACCGTGGTGGGGGCATTGTATCTCACGCTGGTCTGCGTAATCCCGGAATATGTGATTGCGCAAACCGGTATTCCGCTGTTCCTGGGTGGAACCAGTCTGCTGATCGTCGTGAATGTTACGGTCGATACGATAAGTCAGGTGCAGTCGCATTTGCTAGCGCATCAATATGGCGATCTTATCAAGAAGGCGAAGCTAAAAGGCCGGATGCGTTAGCCAAACGGGCTTGGCATGACATATCCAGCCGTTAAGAACTTCCGCATCGAATTTGGGTTTTGGGGATTTTGGGCGTGAACATCATTCTTCTGGGACCGCCCGGTGCGGGCAAGGGAACGCAGGCGACCAATCTGGAAGCGCGCCATTCGATGCAGCAGCTTTCCACCGGCGATATGCTTCGTGAAACGCGCAAGGCCGATACCGAGCTTGGTCGCCGCGTGGCCGATGTGATGGATAGCGGCGGATTGGTGTCCGACGATATCGTGTCCGCCATGATCGATGCGAAGCTCGCGAGCCTGCCCGGAAGTGTCGGCGCGATTTTCGATGGCTATCCGCGCACGGAAGCCCAAGCGCGTTCGCTCGATGAAATTCTGGCGAAGAACGGTCGCACACTCGACCACGTTATCGAATTATCCGTGAACGAAGACGCACTCGTCGATCGCGTAACGGGGCGCTTCACCTGCGCCAGCTGCGGTGAAAACTATCATCAGCGACACAAGGTGCCGCAAAAAGACGGCATCTGCGATAAATGCGGATCGACGGAATTCAAACGGCGACCGGACGATACGGAAGAAACCGTGCGCAAGCGGATGCAGGAATATCGCGCGAAAACCGCGCCGATCCTGCCGGTTTACGAAGAACGCGATATTGTCAGCCGGATTGACGGCATGGCCAGTATCGAGGAAGTGTCCGCTTCACTCGATGCGATCCTGACCAAATAGGGCGCTGATCGATCGGGTCTACGTGAAGGGGGAACGACGGATGCGCTTACCTAGTCGACTGTTCGCAGCTGTTTCGTTTGCCCTTCCGCTTTCCGCGATCTTCACCGCTTTCCCGGCCCGGGCGGAAGTGGTTGCGGCTGCCGACAACGCCTTCGTCACTCGCGATATGGTCGTGGTTTCGTCGCAACCGCGCGAGGTTTGGCTCGCGTTGATCTCGCCAGCAAAATGGTGGAATGCGGAACACACCTTCTCCGGTAATTCCGACAACCTCACTCTCATGCCGAAAGCGAGCGGTTGTTTCTGCGAACGTATTCCGCCTGACGAGACAAGCGGGACCGTCGGGCTGGAAGGCAGCGTCGAGCATATGCGCGTGATCCTGGCCATTCCCGATCAGGCCTTGCGAATGCAGGGCAATCTCGGTCCCTTGCAAAGCGAACCGGTGGATGGCGTATTTACGGTCACTCTGGCGATAGTGCCGGAAGGCACGCGATTGACCTTCGAATATGCGGTGGGCGGGTTCATGCGTTTCGAAACGCCGGTCATCGCCAAGGCGGTCGATAATGTGATGGCTCAGCAGTTGAAGAGCCTGTCCGAATTACTCGGGCCGATCGACGAAGACAATACGCCTGTACCGGCGGATGAAGCGCTGGAAGACGATACCGAAACTTCGGTAGACGAAGCGTTCGGCGATCTAAGCCGCGAACAATAGGCGCCTTCAAGGGCGGCAACAGCGGCACCGCGGACAAGGAACGAACGATGGCAGTATCCGATCACGTCGATTTCGAAACCTTTATGGAAGGGGTGCGTAAGCGCAATCCGGGGCAGACCGAATTCGTGCAGGCGGTGCAGGAGGTCGCGCAGGACGTCTTCGAATTCATCGACGACAGGGAAGAATACCACGCCGCGCAGATTTTACGGCGGATTGCTGAGCCGGACCGCGTCGTCAGTTTCAGGGTCTGCTGGGAGGACGACAACCACAATATCCGCGTTCAGCGCGGTTGGCGCGTGCAGAACAACAATGCGATCGGCCCGTATAAGGGCGGCATTCGTTTCCATTCCAGCGTCAATGAAAGCGTCCTGAAATTTCTGGCTTTCGAACAGACCTTCAAGAACTCGCTGACCGGCCTGCCGATGGGCGGCGGGAAGGGGGGATCGAACTTCAATCCCAAGGGCAAAAGCGACAGCGAGGTCATGCGCTTCTGCCAGTCTTTCATGACCGAACTGTACCGCCATATCGGCCCGAATGTGGATGTACCGGCAGGCGATATCGGCGTGGGTGGGCGCGAAATCGGTTATATGTTCGGGCAATACAAACGCATCACCAACCGCTGGGAGGGCGTGTTGACGGGCAAGGCGCTGGAATATGGCGGATCGCAGATGCGGCCCGAGGCTACCGGATATGGCGCGGTGTATTTCCTGCGCAATATGCTGGCGCAGAAGGATGATGATATCGACGGCAAGACGGCGGTCATATCGGGCGCGGGCAATGTCGCCTTGCATGCAGCGGAAAAGATCGCGGAACTGGGCGGTAAAGTGCTGACATTATCCGATTCCGATGGGTTCGTGCACGATCCCGACGGCTTCGATTCCGATAAGATCGATTGGGTCAAGCGGCTGAAAAACGAACGCCGCGGACGCATGAGCGAATATGTCGACGAATATTCAGGCGCGACCTTCCACGAAGGCGAGCGGCCATGGCACGTCGAATGCGATCTGGCGCTGCCCTGCGCGACGCAGAACGAACTGAACGAGGATGAAGCGAAGGCGCTGGTCGACAATGGCGTGCTGGCCGTATCGGAAGGCGCGAACATGCCCACCACTCTGGATGGCGTGCGCGTATTCCATGATGCGAAGATCATGTACGGTCCGGGTAAGGCGGCCAATGCCGGTGGGGTGGCAGTGTCCGGCCTCGAAATGAGCCAGAATGCCGAACGTATCAGCTGGAACCAGGAACGGCTCGGCGATATGTTGACCGATCTGATGGAAGACATTCATGGCCGCTGCGTGGAATATGGCGAAGATGAAGATGGCCATGTCGATTATGTCAAAGGCGCGAACATCGCCGGGTTCAAGAAGGTTGCCGATGCCATGCTGGCTTTTGGGGTCGTGTAAGTGAGCGAGTGCAGCAAGTCTGTATGTCGGCCCGTGTTGACGTGTGGGACGAATCGCTATAAGCGCGCGTTTCATTCGGGAATAATGGTGGATTTCGGTGTGCGACAGCCATGTGCGCGCCATACCGAACGGATCGCGTCCGCGGCCCGCCACCGAACCTTTCGATGATGAACGCTATGAGATGAAGGCGCATTCTGTTCGACAAGCGGATGGAATGCAGAGCCTTCGTGGAGCTTGGAGAAGTAAGTGGCTCGTATTGCCGGGGTAAACCTCCCCACCAACAAACGCGTTATTATCGCGCTCACCTATATTCACGGTATCGGTCGCACGACCGCCGT
>JBAUIN010000026.1:0-6298 GCA_049682975.1 Pontixanthobacter sp.
GCTGATCGAGGTGCATGAACGCTATGGCCGCAAGGTCGTGTTGATCGGGTGGAGCCTTGGCGGGCTGTTCGCACGTGAACTGGCGAAGCGGCAGCCGGATGCGGTGGTGAAAGTCATCACGATGGGCTCGCCCTTTTCCGGTAATCCGCGGGCCAACAATGCCTGGCGCGTCTATCAATTCGTCGCGGGGCATCCTGTGGACCAACCGCCGATCGACGGCGATGTGCGCGAAAAACCGCCGGTCGAAACTGTGGCCTTCTGGAGTAGCCGCGACGGGATCGTCAGCCCGTCCACCACGAAGGGCGAAGCGGGGGAACGCGACCGCGCAGTCGAAATCGACTGCAACCATATCGGCTTTTCCTACTCCCCCCAATGCATCCGGGCGGTAATCTCGGAACTATAGGTTGGCGCGGCACTTATGTTAGAGTACCGCCGTTGACTGCGGACGCGACCGTGCGGGGGCACGTCGCCATTTCGACGAGCTAACGTCCCCGGCGTATTATAGATGGCACGATAGGGACCTATGAGCGACACTCCGGCGAATTTCGACGAGATGCACGATGCCGATGGCGGGGTGCGTCCAGCCTATGAAGGTTATCAGGAATGGTTCGAAGGTCAGGACAGCAAATGGCTGAAAGGCAAGCATTCCGAAGCTGAAAGCAATTTTCGCAAAACCGGTATCACCTTCAACGTCTATGGCGAGGATGAGGCCGAGGAACGGCTGATACCCTTCGACATGGTGCCCCGCGCGATCGGCGCGAATGAATGGCGCAAGCTGACACGGGGTATCGAACAACGCGTGAGCGCGCTCAACGCATTTATGTACGATCTCTACCATCGGCAGGAAATCATCCGCGCCGGTCGTGTGCCGGAACGGTTGTTCCGAAACAATGCGGCCTGGTTGCAGCAGATGGTCGGTTTCACCCCGCCGGGCGGCGTTTATACCCATATCGTCGGTATCGATCTGGTGCGGACCGGGCCGAACGACTGGTTCGTGTTGGAAGACAATGCGCGAACCCCATCGGGCGTGTCCTATATGCTGGAAAATCGTGAAACCATGATGGCGATGTTCCCTGAAGTGTTCAGTGAAGTCGAAGTCGAGCCCGTTTCCCAATATCCCCGCCGCCTCGCCAAAAGCCTCGCCGCCTGTGCGCCGGAAGGTACGGTCGGTAAGCCCAACGTCGCAGTGCTGACGCCCGGTATCTACAACTCCGCCTATTTCGAACATGCGTTTCTCGCCGATCAGATGGGTGCGGAACTGATCGAGGGCAGCGACCTTCGCGTCGTTGGTGGTCGGGTCCAAATGCGCACGACTTGCGGTTACGAGCCGGTCGATGTTATTTATCGCCGGATCGATGACGAGTTTTTGGATCCGCTGACGTTCAATCCGGATTCCATGCTGGGCATTCCCGGCATCATGGATGTGTATCGCGCGGGCGGCGTGACTATCGCCAACGCCCCCGGCACCGGCGTGTGCGACGACAAGGCGGTATACAGCTTTATGCCCGAAATCGTCGAGTTCTACACGGGTGAAAAACCGTTATTGCCGAACGTGGAAACATGGCGCTGTGCGGATGATGACAGCTTGGCCTATGTTCTCGACAATCTGGAAGAATTGGTAGTCAAAGAAGTTCACGGTTCCGGTGGTTACGGTATGCTCATTGGGCCGACCGCATCACGCAAGGAAATTGCCGAGTTTCGCCGAAAACTTCAGGCAACACCGGAAAATTACATTGCGCAGCCTACGCTGTCTTTGTCGACCACACCGATCTTTACCAAGAAGGGGCTTGCGCCACGCCACGTCGATTTGCGGCCTTACGTGCTAGTGTCCCCCAACGGGATCGACATTACGCCCGGCGGCCTTACGCGCGTTGCCCTGAAAAAAGGATCGCTGGTGGTCAATTCGAGCCAGGGGGGCGGCACGAAAGATACTTGGGTGCTGAAAGACTGATGCGCGTGATATTTATTGAAAAGAGACGTTCATGTTAGGTCGCACGGCAAATGGTTTGTTCTGGATGTTCCGTTATCTGGAGCGAGCGGAAAACACCGCGCGTCTTCTCGACGCGGGTCTGCGCATGTCGATTACCCGCGACAACGAAAAGGCGGCGGATGAGTGGCGTTCGGTCATAAAGACATCTGGCCAGCAAGCGGTATTCGAAAATTCGTACGAGGAATATTCGGGCGCCAATGCATGGAATTTCGTTCTGCGTGATAAAGCCAACCACACCAATATTCGCAGCACGTTCGAACAGGTGCGGACGAATGCCCGAATGGTGCGTAATGCGATCAGCAGCGAGGTTTGGGAAGCGATCAATGAAAGCTGGATGAAGCTGAACGACGAAATGAAGCGGCCCGTGCCCCAGAGCCGGGTCGGCAGCGTCGTGGCGGATATTCGGAAGGCCGGAATGCTGGTGCATGGCGCGATGGCCGGTTCGATGCTGCGCGACGAGGGATTTCACTTCGCCCGCGCAGGTACCTTCGTCGAACGCGGCGACAGTATCGCGCGCATACTCGACATCAAATACTATCTGTTGCTACCGTCCCTTTCGCACGTCGGTTCTAGCCTGGATACGGGCCAATGGGACAATGTGCTTCGATCGGTTTCCGGCGATCGTGCCTATCGCTGGCTTAATGCCGGCAATATCGACGCGCGCGGGATCGTCGAATTTCTGGTGTTGGACGAACGCTTCCCCCGCAGCCTTGCCTATTGTCATGCAGCATTGCGCGATAATTTGGCTTCGCTGGCACGGCTGCATGGGCGCGAAGGCGAAAGCAACGAAATGATGCGCGCATCCGACATGCGCATGTCCGAAGTTACGATCGATCAAATATTCGACAACGGGCTGCACGGCTTTCTTCAGAATTTCATCCACCGCAATTCGGCCATCGGCGCCGCAATTGCGGACGATTACAGGTTCAGCGCGTGATCTTATGAGACTTTCCATCCGCCATACCACCACCTACCGTTTTCAGGATCCGGTCATACACGCTTTACAGCGATTGCGGCTGACTCCGAAGGAAACGCAGGGACAGTCCATCGTCGAATGGAACATGACGTATGAGAATGCGAAATGCGAATTGGAATATGACGATCAGAATTTCAATACGATTACGCTGATATCGGTCGATCAGGACGTGCGTGAGGTTGTCGTGAAATGCGACGGCCTCGTCGATACGGAAGACAAGGCTGGCGTCATCGGCCAGCATTCCGGCCATCTGCCTCTATGGAGTTTTCTCGGCCAAACGCGGCTCACCAAGCCAGGTGATAAGACTCGTTCGGTCATCCGGGAAATCGAAAGCGGTGCGGATAGCGGCGTGGACCAGCTTCACCGTTTATCGCAACTGATCCGCGATCATGTGGAATATCGCACTGGCGAAACGGGTGTATCGACCACGGCGGAAGAGGCGATGCAACATGGCAGCGGGGTCTGTCAGGATCATGCGCATATCTTCATCGGTGCCGCGCGGGCGATGGATATTCCCGCCCGCTACGTTAGTGGGTATCTGATGATGAATGATCGCATCGATCAGGATGCAACCCATGCCTGGGCGGAAGCGCATGTTGCGGGACTGGGTTGGGTCGGTTTCGACATATCGAACGGCATCAGCCCCGATCCCCGCTATGTCCGCGTTGCCACTGGCCGTGATTATCGCGATGCCGCACCGATTACCGGAATTAGTTACGGTACGACCAGCGATATCCTGGAAGTCAACGTCGCGGTCGAACAACAACAACAGTAAAAATGGCTTCACCGAAATGAACACGCTGCATCTTGTATGTACATGCGTGACGCTCGTGGTGTGCCAATCAAAAGGAAAATCGGAATGACGTATTGTGTGGGAATGGTCCTGAATAAAGGGCTGGTAATGATGAGCGATACGCGCACAAACTCGGGCGTCGACAACATTTCCGTATTTCGTAAAATGTTCCACTGGAGTGTGCCGGGCGAACGGATAATCTCGGTAATGACCGCTGGCAATCTGGCGACCACCCAATCGGTCATCAGCCAGTTGGAGGAACGCACGAAGGCGCCGGAAGATCGCGACAACGCGCTGATGAAAGCGCCCACTATGTTTCAGGTCGCATCCGAAATTGGCAAGCTGCTGCGCGAAACCGTACGCGAAACGCAGGAGAAGAACGGTACGCGGGGCAAGGGCCGTTTCACTGCGTCGATCATTCTGGCGGGCCAGATCGCCGGTATGGAGCCACGCCTTTTCATGATCTACCCCGAAGGCAATTTCATCGAAGCCAGCTTCGACACACCGTTTTTCCAGATCGGCGAAACCAAATACGGGCGCCCAATCCTGATCCGTGCATATGATGCGGATATGAGTTTCGAAGACGCGGTGAAACTTCTGATGGTAAGTTTCGATTCCACGCTCAAGGCCAATTTATCAGTGGGCCTGCCCCTCGATATGATGGTGATCGAACGCGATACTTTCGAAACGACGTATGAGCGGCGAATCACGCACGAAAATGAATATTTCAATTCAATTTCGGACGATTGGGGCGCAGCATTACGGGCAGCTTTTCATTCCCTGCCCGACTATTCCTTCGGAAAAGATCCGAAATAGATAGTTTGCCCAAGAAAATTGAACCGGAATGAATATAAATTACTTAGGGGAAAACCCTAGGCATATGTGCGGTAAGTAAACGCACTACCTCCATAATGGTCGTTACCCTGCGTGGCAGTCTCGGATCACCGTTGCATGATCGTCTGCATGACCGACAGACACATTATACATTTCATCGATCCTGAAAGCCGCAATCGGGCAGCATTGGCCAATTTGACGATTTCTATCGGGCACCATGCGGAGGTTTATTCCGATTGGCAGGAATTATGCGGGCGACCGGTTCCATTCGGTATCATCGTGGCCCGGGACGATCGCCAGAACGGTGGAATTACAGCGTTGATGACGGCTCTGACCGATAAAAATGTTTGGCTGCCGGTGATCGCCACGGCAGAACGGGCCATACCGGATCGGATCGTTTCGGCGATGAAGGCGGGCGCGCTAAATTACCTCGAGCTGCCATTGGACGGTGAAAGGCTGACGCAAGTTCTCGATGCGATCGGGCCCGAGGCGGAAGCCTATGCAACGGCGCGGCAAACGATGTTCGACGCGCGCGAACGGATTGCGAACCTTTCGACCCGCGAACGCGAAGTTCTCGATCGCCTGAGTTTCGGCAACAGCAATAAAGAGATCGCACGCGATTTGGATATCAGCCCGCGTACGGTGGAAATCCATCGGGCGAATATGATGACGAAACTGGGTGCGCAGCATTCGGCGGAGGCGGTGCGGATGCGGATCGAAGCGGACCTGGCCTAGCTTCGGCGGCCGTATCTATCGACAATATCCCGATCCGGCGGCACCGCCATGGCCGCGCTCGACATGAAAATGATCGCGATGCGCATTGTTGTAATCCGGTCCCAGAACCGTGCCGAACCGGCGACACGCGCTGCGGTGGATGATGCGCAAGAATTCGCGTTCCTGCGCCGTACCCGCGAACCAATCGTCCCTCACGCTGATGCGTCGTCCGTCGGCGAGAACGAAACCTGCGATGTCGATCGCTTCGGCGCGCGAATGGGCCGACCGTCTGCTCGTACCGGCAACATTTCGGCAGGCGTAGCTGCCCATCGTGTCGATCCGGACAAGCGAACTTCCCAGGATTTGCCGCGCCGCCCGGTCGACGGCAAATCGGCCCCATGCGGCAAAACTAGTCGCCGTAGGGCAGGCTACCGGGCCAAGATTTCGAATGCCGACCGGCCCCGTATCGCTACGAACATCCTGTAGCGTCACCGCATTCAAAGTCGAGCACCCCGTTCCGTAATATGCATCGGGAACGGTCGTAAAGCGCGATCCCGATTGCCCCAGCTTCGCCAAACATTGCTGCGCCGCAGGAGATGGGGTGAGCACCGGCGCTGCCGAACCGCTGCGTGGTGGCCGCGTATCGCTCCGTTCGGGCAGGGCACCGCACGCGGAAAGCGATACGATCAATAGAACGGCGGACAATATGCGGATCATCACCCAATCACTGACGTTTGACGAATGAACACGGTCCTAACCATGTAGGCGCCGATAGCGCGCGTTACGTTACAGTTGCAATCCGGTCTGTCGGTGCAGTTGCCTTGCTGGCCGCCACAATCGCGAGCCACGCGGCGGTGAAACCGGGAATGATTTCATACACACCTTCGCCGCCCAGGAAGCTTCCGTTCCAGCCAAGAGCGATCCACGCCATGACGGTCAACGCGCCAACGACGAGCCCCGCAATGGCGCCATTCCCGTTCATCCGCCGCCA
>JBAUIN010000027.1:0-8351 GCA_049682975.1 Pontixanthobacter sp.
TTATCCGCCGTTTCCTCCGGATTGAACACAACTGCCGTGTAGAAGAAACAGAAGAAGATAATGCCGACAGCGTACAGGGTCATATAGAGCGGCTGACCATGCTGCAGATATTGTAGAACCTGCTGCAAAAAACCGCCACCACCCGTGGACGTATCGAGCGAATTCCCCGCGAACTGCGTAATCGTCAGCGGCAGCAGCAGCAGCGAACTGGCGAAGATCGGCGGAATCACACCGGCGGTGTTCAGCTTGAGCGGAAGGTGCGACCGATCGGCTTGCATCATGCCACGGGCGCTGGCGCGTTTGGGATACTGGATCAGCAGTCGGCGCTGCGCTCGTTCCATGAAACAGATGATCAGAATCAGGACCACCACCATCGCGAGGAAGCCGATGATCAAAGCGGCGCTGATACTGCCCGAACGCCCGCCTTCGAACAGGTTCGACGCGAAGGTTGGAAATTGCGCGACGATGCCTGCCATGATGATGAGCGATACGCCGTTGCCGATCCCGCGTGAGGTGATCTGCTCGCCCAGCCACAAAAGGAACATCGTCCCGCCGACCAGACTGATAACGGCGCCGATGCGGAACATATATCCCGGCTCGACCACGGCGGCGATGCCGCTTTGCGCGCCGAACGCTTCCAGACCGGCGGCCAGGAACCAGCCCTGAATGGCACATAACCCGACGGTGCCGTAACGCGTATATTGGTTGAGTTTCTGCCGCCCGGACTGCCCCTCCTTCTTCATCGCCGCTAGGGTCGGATGAAGAGCCGATGCCATCTGCACGACGATCGACGCGGTAATGTAGGGCATGACACCCAATGCGATCAGGCTCATCCGCTCCAGACTGCCGCCGGTGAAGGCGTTCAGCAAATCCGTAACGCCACCCTGGGTCAGCGCCGCCAATTGCGAAAGGGCCTGCGGATTGACACCCGGCAGAGGCACGAAGCTCAGGAAGCGGAAAACGATCAAAGCGCCCAGTGTGAACCAGATGCGGTTCTTCAACTCGGTTGCTTTGGAGAAATTCGCGAGGCTTAAATTGCTCGCCATATTGTCGGCGCGTGATGCCATGAGAACTCACAAATCCTGATCAAGTGCCGGATCGGTCTGGTTCACCCGACTTGCGGAAGGTACATAGGGAGCGAGGGGTCCGATGTCGAACCCCCCGCCCCAATTTCAAATTACTTCGATTTCTTGCCGGACTTGCCGCCGGACTTATCATCCGATTTGGCCCGCTCAAACGCCTTGCCTTTGTTGGGTTTGTCGCCCTGGCCACCATAATGTTTCGGCTTCGGCAGAACTTCGACCGAACCTCCAGCCTTCTCGACAGCCTCGACAGCGCCCTTCGATGCACCGTTCACAATGAACTTGGCTTTGGCGGACAGTTCGCCTTTACCCAACAGACGAACGCCATCCTTGCCACCCTTGGCAAGACCGGCGGCCTTCAGGGCAGCATGGTCGATATCCTTACCGGCATCCAGTTTCTTATCGTCGATGAACTTCTGGATCATGCCGATGTTGACTTCGGCATAATCCTTACCGAACGGATTGTTGAACCCGCGTTTCGGGATCCGCATGTGAAGCGGCATTTGGCCGCCTTCGAAGCCCTTGATCGCTACGCCGGAACGGGCTTTCTGACCCTTCTGTCCACGACCGGCGGTCTTACCCTTACCGGAACCGATACCACGGCCGACGCGAATGCGCGTCTTGCGGGCGCCGGGATTGTCTTTAAGATCGTTCAGTTTCATATCTTGCACTCGCTTTCGCTTTTGTTCGCGCTAAAGGATAAGGTTCGACGGTGCGCCGAACCTTCGTGAAATTCAATCAACGACCGCCACAAGATGCGGAAGTTTTGCCAAGGCACCGCGTACTTCGGCGGTATCCTGCAAGGTAACGACCTTGTGCATCTTATTGAGGCCCAGTCCGATCAGCGTCTGGCGCTGGTCTTTCGGACGGCGGATCGGCGAACCGATTTGCTTGATTGTGATGGTCTTGTTGTCGGCCATGTCGAATTACTCCGCAACTGCTGCAGCGTCGGCTTGCGCCTCGGCTTCGTCCACGCCGCCCCGGCCCAGAAGATCGGCGACCTTCTTGCCGCGACGCTGCGCCACCGACTTCGGCGAAGTCTGGTTCGTCAGCGCATCGAAAGTGGCGCGGATCATGTTGTATGGGTTGGACGTACCGACCGATTTGGTCACCACGTCGGCCACGCCAAGGCTTTCGAAAACGGCACGCATCGGACCACCGGCGATGATGCCGGTACCGGCAGGTGCCGTCCGGATCGTGACCTTGCCTGCGCCGAAACGACCATTGCCGTCATGGTGAAGCGTACGGCCGTCTTTCAACGCCACGCGGATCATCTTCTTGCGTGCTGCCGCCGTCGCCTTGGTAATGGCTTCGGGCACTTCGCGCGCCTTGCCATGACCGAAGCCGACCCGGCCCGATCCGTCACCGACGATCACAAGCGCGGCAAAGCCGAAACGCTTACCGCCCTTAACGGTTTTCGAGACGCGGTTGATGTGAACCAGCTTCTCGACGATGCCGTCATCCGGCTCATCACGACCGCCTCGGCGATTGTTGCTACGGCCGCCACGACCACCGCCGCCGCCGCGGTTACCACCGGGACCACCGCGATTGCCACCGGGGCCGCCGCGATTTCCGCCGGCATTACGATCGTTACCGCCACGAGCCGTGTCCGGCGTGCGGGGCTTCGATGGTTCACCGCTGGCCGCCGACTGGTTAGCCGCCGCTTCCGTATCGGCTGTCGTCGGAGTCGGGGTCGAACCCTCGCTTGCAAGCTCCGGCTGCTTGTCCGCATCGGTCTTCGGCGTCTGTGTTACAGGCGCGTTCTCGACCTTCTCGGCATCGGCAGGAGCCTGTGCGTCGGCTTTCGTATCGGGCGTTTTGTTGTCGTCAGCCATATCTTAAAACTCCAGCCCGCCTTCACGGGCGGCATCGGCCAGCGCCTTGACGCGGCCATGAAACAGGAAGCCACCGCGGTCGAACACGACGTTCGTTACGCCTGCCTTCTTGGCAGCGGAGGCAATGTCTTTGCCCACCGTGCTGGCCGCATCGATATTCGCGCCGGAATTCTTCGCGCCCAACGTGGAGGCGGCCGCCACCGTGCGACCATCCTTATCATCGATGATCTGCGCGTAGATATGCCGACCGGTGCGATGAACGGACAGGCGGGGCCGATCGCCGGACCGGCTGCGCAATGCCGTACGCACACGGCGACGGCGGCGTTCGAAAAGAGATAGTTTTGCCATCTTACTTCTTCTTCCCTTCCTTGCGGAAGACGTATTCGCCCTGATACTTGATACCCTTGCCCTTATAGGGTTCGGGCTTGCGCCAGCGGCGAATTTCGGCGGCGAGCTGACCCACGGCCTGCTTGTCCATACCGGAAATGATTACCGTCGTCTGATCGGGTGTTTTCACATCCAGATCCTTCGGAATGTCGAGGTCGACATCGTGGCTGAAACCAAGCTGCAGTTTTAATTTCTGCCCCTGTGCCTGTGCACGATAGCCAACGCCCGAAATTTCAAGCGTCTTGGTGAAACCATCGGTTACGCCCTGCACCAGATTGGACACCAACGTCCGATGCATACCCCAATAGGAGCGCGCGATCTTGGTATCGTTGGCTGGATTAACCTTGATCTCGTCACCATCGATTTTGTAATCGATCTGGTCGGACATGCCCATGGAAAGGGTGCCTTTCGGCCCCTTCACGCTCAGCGTATCGCCTTCGATGTTGGCGGACACACCACCCGGCATCGCGACCGCTCTTTTACCAATGCGGCTCATCAGAAGACCTCCGCAAGAACTTCGCCGCCGACATTTTCGGTACGTGCTTCGTTATCCGAAAGCACGCCGCGCGGCGTCGAGACGATGGTAATGCCAAGGCCGTTGCGCACGATCGGCAGTTCCTGAGAACCCGAATAGACGCGGCGACCAGGCTTGGATACGCGGGCGACATGCTTGATCGCAGGCTCGCCTTCGAAATATTTCAGTTCGATGCGAAGCGCCGGATGCTTACCCGAGCTATCATCGGAATAGCCGCGAATGTAACCTTCGCGCTGAAGCACTTCGAGCACGTTCGCACGCAATTTGGACGCAGGCGACAGGACGGAATCCTTCTTCGCACGCTGTCCGTTACGGATGCGGGTGAGCATATCACCCAATGGATCGGTCATAGCCATCTGTCAGATCCTTACCAGCTGGACTTCGTAACGCCCGGAATCATGCCGCGATTGGCAAGATTGCGAAGCTCGATACGGTTCAAGCCGAACTTACGGTAATAGCCGCGGGGGCGACCGGTTGTTGCACAGCGGTTACGCACCCGTGTCGGGTTACCGTTCCGCGGAATTTCCGCCATCTTGAGGCGAGCGATCATCCGCTCGCTCTCATCGAGCGATTTGTCATCGGCAACGGCTTTCAGTTTCGCGTACTTCGCCGCGTACTTCTTCACCAGCTTCTTACGACGCTCGTTCTTGTTGATGGAACTCAGTTTCGCCATGGACTTAAGCTCTCTTTCCTTGCGTATTCATTGTCGAAGCCTGGCTCATGCGGCCTGCTTCTCTTCTTCCTGCTCGCCACTCTTTTCGGGGGCAGGGAACGGGAAACCGAACAGGCGCAACAATTCACGTGCTTCCTCGTCGGTTTTTGCGGTGGTCGTGACGATAATATCC
Organism: Pontixanthobacter sp.; assembly: GCA_049682975.1. Classification (GTDB taxonomy): domain Bacteria; phylum Pseudomonadota; class Alphaproteobacteria; order Sphingomonadales; family Sphingomonadaceae; genus Pontixanthobacter. The sequence goes on from JBAUIN010000027.1 coordinate 4,685, forward strand.
ATGCCGCGAACGGTTTCGATTTTATCATACGAAATTTCGGTAAATACGATTTGCTCTTTCAGACCCATCGCATAATTGCCGCGACCGTCGAACGATTTGGCATTCAGGCCACGAAAGTCACGAATACGCGGCATTGCTACGGTAACAAGGCGGTCGACGAATTCATACATCCGTTCCTTGCGCAAAGTAACCTTGCATCCGATCGGCATGCCTTCGCGCAGTTTGAACTGGGCGATCGATTTCTTCGCTTTCGTAATGACCGGCTTCTGGCCGGCGATCAGCGCCATTTCTTCGGCGGCGGTCGTGACCTTCTTTTTGTCCTGACTCGCTTCGCCGACACCCATATTGAGCGTGACTTTCTCGAGTTTAGGCACTTCGAGCCGGTTCTTATATCCGAACTTCTCGGTCATCGCCTTGACGATTTGATCGTCGTAGCGCTGCTTCATGCGGGGGGTATAATCAGCCATCGATCGTCTCTCCGGACTTTACGGCGACACGGACTTTCTTGCCGTCCTTTTCTTCGAAACGTACGCGGGTCGGCTTGCCGTCCTTGGGATCGGCAACCGCCACTTTCGCAATATGCATCTTCGCTTCGAAGCGGTCGATGCCGCCCTGTGGGTTTTCCTGGCTCGGCTTGCGGTGACGGGCGGCCATGTTGATGCCTTCCACGATCACCTTGCCTTCTTTCGGCATGACGGAACGCACGGTGCCGGTACGGCCTTTATCCTTGCCCGAAAGCACAACGACATTGTCGCCTTTCTTAATCTTCGCGGACGCCATTATAAAACCTCCGGTGCAAGACTGATGATTTTCATGAAGCCACGCCCGCGCAATTCGCGAACCACGGGGCCGAAGATACGGGTTCCAATCGGCTCTTCGCTCTTATTGACCAATACGGCCGCATTGCCGTCGAAGCGGATTACGCTGCCATCGGGGCGGCGCACATCCTTGCGGGTGCGTACGATCACGGCGCGGTGAACGTCACCCTTCTTGACCTTGGCCCGCGGCTGCGCTTCCTTGACGGAAACGACGATCACGTCGCCCACGCTAGCGGTACGGCGCTTGGAGCCGCCGAGCACTTTGATACACTGGACCCGTTTCGCGCCGCTATTATCGGCAACGTCCAGATTGGACTGCATCTGAATCATGGATTCAGTTCCTTCTCATTCGGCTTGCGGAAACCCGTCCCGCAGTTCCAGAAAACTTCGCATCCGACCCGAAAGCCGGAATGCGCCTACGTAGTGCTGCCGGCCGCAGCTTCAACCTCGATATCCGCTTCTACGGCCTGCCCCTTGCTGGCCTTGACCGTATCCAGCACTTTCCATGATTTCGTCTTGGAAATCGGCTTCGTCTCTTCGATACGAACCGTGTCACCCAGTTTGAAATTGTTGTCTTCATCATGGGCATGATACTTTTTCGACCGGCGCATGATCTTACCGTAAAGCGGATGCTTCACCTTGCGCTCGACCTTGACGGTCACGGTCTTGTCGGTCTTGTCGGAGGTTACGGTTCCGACCAAAATACGTTTTGGCATCGTATACTCCTTACGACTTTGCCGAAGCAGTGGTCGAAGCGTGGGTACGCTCCGTCTGCAACGTCTTGATTTGTGCGATCGAACGGCGAACTTCCTTGATGCGCGCAGGACGCTCAAGTTGATTGGTCGCGGCCTGGAACCGCAGATTGAACTGTTCACGTTTCAGCTCGGTGAGATCAGCGGTCAGCTGATCGTCGGACTTGGTGCGGAGATCTTCGATCTTGCTCACGGATCAACCCTCCAGATGCGAGGTGTCGCCGAGACGGGCAACGACCTTCGTTTTAATGGGAAGCTTCATGGCGGCACGCTCGAAAGCGGCAGCGGCCAGTGGGCCGGGAATACCGTCAAGCTCGAACAGAATACGCCCCGGCTTCACACGAGCGGCCCAATATTCGACCGAGCCCTTGCCTTTACCCTGACGAACTTCGGCAGGCTTCTTGGATACGGGGACATCGGGGAACACGCGGATCCACAAACGACCTTGGCGACGCATATGGCGCGTGATCGCCCGACGTGCGGCTTCGATCTGGCGCGCGGTGATGCGCTCAGGCTCCAACGCCTTGAGGCCATAGGAACCGAAGTTCAGTGAGGTACCGCCTTTGGCATCGCCATGGATCTTACCCTTGAACGCCTTGCGGTATTTATGTTTTCTCGGTTGTAGCATTATGCTTACTTTCGAATTCTATCAGCGAGCTGGACGGACACCGGAAGTCTGCGCTTCCATCATCAGCCTGTCTTGTGCGGTCGGATCGTGGCCCAGGATTTCACCTTTGAAGACCCAGACCTTGATACCGATGATACCATAGGCAGTCAGTGCCTCGGCTTCTGCGTAATCGACATTGGCGCGCAGCGTGTGGAGCGGCACGCGGCCCTCACGATACTGTTCGACCCGCGCGATCTCGGCCCCGCCCAGACGACCACCGCAAACGATCTTGATGCCTTCGGCACCCAGGCGCATCGCGGATTGCATCGCGCGCTTCATAGCACGGCGGAAGGCAACACGGCGAATGAGCTGATCGGCGATACCCTGCGCGACAAGCTTGGCATCAATTTCCGGCTTGCGGATCTCGACGATGTTCAGCTTCACTTCGCTTTCGGTCATCGTGGCAAGTTTCGCGCGCAGCTTCTCGATATCCGCGCCTTTCTTACCGATGATGACGCCGGGTCGCGCTGCATAGATTGAAATGCGGCACAGCTTGGCCGGACGCTCGATCACGACTTTGGAAATGGCGGCCTGCGGAACCGTATCCACGATGTGCTTGCGAATTTCGATGTCTTCTTTGAGCAGCTGTGCATAGTCGCGCCCTTCGGCGTACCAGCGGCTGTCCCAAGTACGGTTGATCTGCAGACGCAGGCCGATCGGATTGCTTTTCTGACCCATCTTACGCCTCCTCTTCTTCTTCGTGTTCGCGCACGACGATACGCAGGCGGCTGAATGGTTTCAGGATACGCGTACTCTTACCGCGACCGCGTGTATGGAAACGCTTCATCGTGATCGATTTGCCGACACTCGCCTCGGCGACGATCAACGCATCGACGTCGAGATCGTGATTGTTCTCGGCATTGGCCACGGCCGATGCCAGAACCTTGGTCGCATCGCGTGCCATGGCTTTTTTGGAGAAGGTCAGGATGTTCAACGCATCCTCTACCTTCTTGCCGCGGATCAGTTGAGCGACGAGATTGAGCTTCTGCGCGGAACCACGGATTGTGGTGCCGACAGCCAGCGCCTCGTTCTCACCGACGCGGCGGGGGGATTTTGCCTTACCCATCAGCGCTTGCCCTTCTTGTCGGAAGCATGACCGGGGAACGTGCGCGTCGGCGAAAATTCACCGAGCTTGTGCCCGACCATGTCTTCATTCACCGATACGGGAATGAACTTCTGACCATTATAGACATTGAATGTCAGGCCGACGAATTGCGGCAGCACGGTCGAGCGGCGCGACCATGTCTTGATCGGCTTGCTGTTGCCAGCATCCTGCGCTTCTTCTGCCTTTTTCAGCAGATGGAGGTCGACGAACGGACCTTTCCAGACGGAACGAGCCATCGGACTTACCTCTTCTTCTTGGCGTGACGCGAACGGATGATCATCTTATCCGTCTGCTTGTTCTTGCGGGTACGGGCGCCCTTGGTCGG
>JBAUIN010000028.1:0-2273 GCA_049682975.1 Pontixanthobacter sp.
CGGCAGCATAAAGCGGCATGACGAGCAATATCCAATAGACGTTATCGGGCCGCGCAAACAGTGCGACAGCCATCGCGAACCCCACGAACCACAGGCATGCGAAGATCGCGCGCTTCCCACCCAACCCGATCCATCCGATGAGCGGAAGCACCGCCAATGGCCCGGAAATCCACGCAGGCATGCTCTTGAGTGGCGAAAACATGATCAGGCTCGCGATAGGTAAAGACGGCCCTTGCAGCCCACCCCAACCCTGCGATGTTCCGTCACCGTCCAGCCTCTCCGCCGCCACGGCATCGGCGTGAAACCCCAACGCCACACCATAGGCGCAACATAGCGCGATCACCGTCGCAAATTCACGCCACGAACGGTTTGCCGCGGCGAATGCGCTCCACAGAAGCAGGAAGGGGATAGCCAATTCGCGAATGGCCAATGCGCAAAACGCCGCGATCAATCCGAATATCCAGCGTTTCGTACCGAAAAAGACGAGCCCCAACGAAAGCAGCACCCCTGCCATAACTTCGTGCAGGACATGGGCCAGCGGACCAAAGGCGCCCACCCCGCATAGCACCATTACGATCCCCGCCCCACCGCGCTCCACCAGCGATGTTCGCGTTCGCCAAGCAGCGATCCACAAGCCGATCATGCCAAACAGCAAACCCGCGCCGAGCACACGCCAACCTGGAACGCCGACAAATCGCTCGACCATCGCCATGGTCGGCAGTCTTACGGTTACGAACGGCGCGGTCGGATAATTGCGCTCCCGTTGTTCGGCCAGGGCGGCGGCGTAATAATTCTCGCCATCGGCAACGCGCCGATGAATGGCCTCGTACAGAGCGATGTCGCCCGAACCGGTATCGTTCGGCGAAAGTGTAGTCTCCTGCGCAACCGAGCCCGCCTCGGGAAGCAGATGCATTCGGTCGGGTACGATTGCCGCCCAAACGCAGGCGATAAACAACAGTGCAAGAACGATACGCGCTTTCGCCGGCCCCAACGCCGACAGCGGTCGCGCAATCGCGGCCGAGCTATCCAGGTGATCTTTCGCGCGGGCCATGATGGCCGCCGGGCCTAGATATCGTCCCGCGTAACCAGCGTGTCGGCCTCCGCCTCGTCCAGATACAGTTGCTCACCCTTTTTCTTATACAGTTCGCTCATCTCCCGCATGCCTTCCTCGGCTGCCTTGCGGCTGGCTTCGGCGGTATCAGCGCCCCATTTCTCGCTTTCCAGAAAGCCTTCGGCACTCTGGTTTTGTTTGGAGGCAAAATCCCGCACTTCCTGGCTGATCTTCATGGAGCAAAATTTCGGACCACACATGGAACAGAAATGCGCGATCTTGGCACCTTCCGCCGGTAGGGTCTGATCGTGGAACTCCTCCGCCGTTTCGGGATCGAGCGACAGGTTGAACTGGTCGCGCCAGCGGAATTCGAAGCGGGCTTTGGACAAGGCATCATCGCGCAGCTGAGCCGCCGGATGGCCCTTCGCCAGATCCGCCGCATGAGCCGCCAGCTTATACGTCACCACCCCGACTTTTACGTCGTCGCGGTCCGGAAGACCGAGATGTTCCTTGGGCGTAACGTAGCATAGCATCGCGGTGCCGTACCAGCCGATCTGCGCCGCGCCGATGCCGCTGGTGATATGGTCGTATCCCGGCGCGATGTCGGTCACGAGCGGGCCGAGCGTGTAGAACGGGGCCTCGCCGCAGACTTCCAGCTGCTTGGTCATGTTCTCCTTGATCTTGTGCATGGGCACGTGGCCCGGCCCTTCGATCATGACCTGCACGTCCTGCGCCCATGCGCGCTTGGTCAGCTCGCCCAGCGTATAAAGCTCCGCGAACTGCGCCTCGTCATTGGCGTCGTAGATAGATCCGGGGCGCAGGCCGTCGCCCAGCGAATAGGCGACGTCATACGCCTTCATGATCTCGGTAATTTCGTCGAAGCGTTCGTAGAGGAAGCTTTCCTTGTGATGCGCGAGGCACCATTTCGCCATGATCGATCCGCCGCGGCTGACGATGCCGGTCATGCGCTTGGCCGCCATGGGGACGTAGGGCAGGCGCACCCCGGCATGGATGGTGAAATAGTCGACGCCCTGTTCGGCCTGTTCGATCAGTGTATCTGCAAATATCTCCCACGTCAGGTCTTCGGCGACGCCACCGACCTTCTCCAGCGCCTGGTAGATCGGCACGGTGCCCACCGGCACGGCGGAATTGCGGATGATCCATTCGCGCGTGTCGTGGATGTTGCGGCCCGTCGACAGATCCATGATCGTGTCCGCACCCC
>JBAUIN010000029.1:0-18395 GCA_049682975.1 Pontixanthobacter sp.
CGCCTTCGAAAGCCAGGATATGCGTCGCCAGCCGGTCCAGGAAGAAACGGTCATGCGAGATAACCACCGCGCATCCCGCGAAGTTTTCGATGGCGTCTTCCAGTGCGCGCAGGGTTTCCACGTCGAGGTCGTTGGTCGGTTCGTCCAGCAGCAGCACGTTGCCGCCTTCTTTCAACATCTTGGCCATGTGGACGCGGTTGCGTTCGCCGCCTGACAGCTTGCCGACGTTTTTCTGCTGGTCCTGCCCCTTGAAGTTGAACGCGCCGACATAGGCGCGGGTGCTCATATCGTGGCCGTTGACCTTCATGTAATCGAGGCCATCGCTGACTTCCTCCCAGACATTGTTGCTGGCGGTCAAATCGCCGCGGCTCTGGTCGACATAGCCCAGATGCACGGTGTCGCCGATCTTGATGCTGCCTTCGTCGGGCTGTTCCTGCCCGGTGATCATCTTGAACAGCGTCGATTTGCCCGCGCCGTTGGGGCCGATCACGCCGACGATACCGCCCGGCGGCAACATGAAATCGAGGTTTTCGAACAACAATTTGTCACCGAATGCTTTGGTCAGTCCCTTGGCCTCGATCACCTTGCTGCCGAGGCGTTCGGGAACCTGGATGACGATCTGTGCCTTGCCCGGTTTGCGGTCCTTCTGCGCGTCCTGCAACTCTTCGAATTTGCGGATACGGGCCTTGGATTTCGTCTGGCGCCCCTTGGTGCCCTGACGTATCCATTCCAGTTCTTCGGACAGCGCTTTCTGACGGCCGGAATCTTCGCGATCCTCCTGCGCCATGCGCTTCGCCTTCTTGTCGAGATAGGTCGAATAATTGCCTTCATACGGGTAGTACGAACCGCGATCGAGTTCGAGGATCCATTCCACGACGTTGTCTAGGAAATAGCGGTCATGCGTGATCATCAGAACGGCGCCGACATATTCCTTGAGATGGTTTTCCAGCCATTCGACGGATTCCGCATCCAAATGGTTGGTCGGCTCGTCCAGTAGCAGAATGCCGGGTTTCTGAATGAGCAGGCGGGTGAGGGCGACGCGGCGGCGTTCACCGCCTGACAGGTTCTCGACCGATGCGTCGGAAGGCGGGCAGCGCAACGCCTCCATCGCGATTTCCAGCTGATTGTCGAGCGTCCAACCATCGACTGCGTCGATCTTGCCCTGCAATTCCGCCATCTGGTCGCCAAGCGCATCGAAATCGGCATCGGGTTCCGCCATCTGCGCGGATACGGCGTTGAATTTCTCGACCAGATCGGCGGTTTCACGCGCGCCGTCCTTCACGTTTTCCAGCACGGTCTTGCTGTCGTCCAATTCCGGCTCCTGCGCCAGATAGCCAACGGTGATGTTCTCGCCCGCCCAGGCCTCGCCGGTGAAATCGGTGTCGATGCCCGCCATGATCTTGATCAGCGTCGATTTACCCGCGCCGTTGGGGCCGACGATGCCGATCTTTGCGCCCTGATAGAATTGCAGATTGATATTCTCCAACACCGGCTTCTTCGCGGCGGGGAAAGTCTTGGTCATGTTCTTCATGACGTAAGCGTATTGCGCGGCCATCGGGCGGGTCCTTGGGGCTGGAAATGTGTCAGAAATTGTTGCTCGGGCAGATAGGCAAGTTTGCGATCCGTAACAAGGGGCGGAACAAGGGGCGCAAGCACACGTTCGGGATGCATGAAACCATATATATTCGCGCCGCTAGCCGCCTCCGCCCTTGCCATCGCCGCCTGTTCATCGCCCGACGATACAGGCGCGCAGGCCTCCGAAACCGAAAACGTCGCGAATAACGAAAACACCGACAATTTTACCGACCGCGAGGGGTATGATTCCGACAGCGAGGCCGCCGCCTCGGAAGCGACGGAAAAGGACGGCACGCTGACCGTCACTCTGCCCGATGGCGTCACGCAGGCGATGCTGGGTGAGGCCGATCCGGAAATGATCGCCGTGCAGGTGCTGCTCGACCGCGGGCGCCACTCGCCGGGTGTGATCGACGGTTTGGGCGGCGGCAACACCGAACGCGCGATCCAGTATTACCGCAAATCGAAGGATATGGCGGGCGGCACTACCGTCGATGCCGAACTGAAAACGGCGCTGTTCGAGGAACATGGCGGCGACATCTTCCGCACCTATACGGTAACCGAGAAAGACGCCTCCACCAGTTTCGCCGATGTGCCGAGCGATTATCCCGGTATGTCGGAAATGGATAAGCTGGGCTACGAAAGCGCCGAGGAAATGCTGGCCGAACGGTTCCACATGGATGTCGATTTCCTGAAGCAGCTCAACCCGAATGCGGATTTCGCCAAGGCGGGCACGAAGCTGAACATCATCAGCCACGGCAAGCGCGATTTCTCTGCTGACATCGCCAAGATCGAAGTGCGCAAGGCGGACGATATGGTGGTGGCGCTGGACGGTTCCGGCAAAATCCTCGTCAGCTATCCAGCAACCATCGGCAGTTCCGATTTTCCAAGTCCCAGCGGTTCGATGAAAGTCAGCGCGATTGCGCCCAAACCCAATTATACTTTCGATCCCAAATCGCAGGATTGGGGACCGGACAAGACCTTCATCCTGCCGCCCGGTCCGAACAATCCGGTAGGCGGCACCTGGATCGATCTGGGTAAGAACGGTTATGGCATCCATGGTTCGCCCGATCCGCAATTGATTGGCAAAACCGCCAGTCATGGCTGTGTGCGGTTGACCAATTGGGATGCGGCGGAACTGGCCCGGGCGGTCAAGGCCGGCACGCCGGTGGTGTTCGTTTAACGCGCCACCCCTCTCGACTTTATCATAAGGCGGCGATAGCGAACTTGCATGATCAAACATGCTCTCGCCATTGCCGCCTTGTCCGTTTCCAGCATTGCTATCGCGCAGGGACCGTCGCTGGAACGGCAGGCCGACATGGCACTCGATCACGATACGATCGCATGGGATTTCGTCGAAGGCATCACGACCGAAGTCGGCCCGCGGCAGGCGGGTACGGAGGCGGAGAAGCGCGGGCGCGACTGGGCGGTTCGCTGGCTGAACGATCGCGGTTTCGACAACGTCGCGGACGAACCGTTCATGATGGACACATGGGTGCCGGGCGAAATGGCCTATGCCGCTGTGACTACCCCATTCCCGCAGCCTTTCGCCATTGCGCCATTGGGCGGCAGCGCCTCCACCGGGCCGGAGGGTATCGAAGCGGAAGTCGTTGAATTCGCCAATACCGACGCGCTACTGGCTGCACCCGAAGGCAGCCTTGCAGGCAAGATCGCCTATATTAGCCATTCCATGACCCGCACGCAGGACGGTTCGCAATATGGGTTTGCCGGTCCGGCTCGTTGGGTCGGGGCGAGCATCGCGGCGGGCAAGGGCGCCGTCGCGACTGTCATCAAATCGGTCGGCACCGATCGTCATCGCAACCCGCATACAGGCGGCACGCGCGTGGTCGATCCGATGATTCCGGCGGGTGCGCTGTCGATCCCCGATGCGCTCAATCTGGAACGGATGTTCGACCGGGCGAATGGGCAGCCGATCCGCATGAAACTGATCCTGACACCGCAGCAATTGGGCACGACCCGAAGCGGCAACGTCGTGGGTGAAGTGGTCGGGCGGGATCCATCGCTACCGCCGGTGCTGCTGGCGTGTCATCTCGACAGCTGGTGGAACAGCCCCGGCGCGTTCGACGATGGTGCGGGATGCGGCATTGCCGCCGCCGCCGCGCTGAATGTGGCGAAAACGGGCCAGCCGCTGCGCACCATTCGCGTGCTGTTCGCCGGGGCGGAGGAAGTTGGCCTGTTTGGCAGCGTCGCCTATTCCGATGCGCATATCGACGAGCCGATCGGCGTGGCCTTCGAAAGCGATTTCGGGGCGGACCGCATTTGGCGCTTCGAAAGCAATTTCAGCGAGGGCAATCCCGATTTGCACGAACGGCTGGCGCAATCCGTCGCCCGCTTCGGCGTGGCCAATTCCAGTATCGAGGCGACCGGCGGGGCGGACATCAATATCGCCCGCGATCAGGAAACGGCGATCATCGATCTGCAGCAGGACGGTACCCGCTATTTCGATCTGCATCACACGCCGGACGATACGCTGGACAAGATCGACCCTGCACAATTGCGTCAGAACGTGGCGGTATGGACGCAAATTGCGGGCATTCTGGCGAATTACCCCGGCTCGATTCAGGAAGCCTCCGACGAGAGCGAATAGTTAGAAGCTGCGTTTGGTCTGAACCGGCAGCCATGCTGCCTGAAACGCGGCGCGGGCGATCAGGAACAGCGTAAAGCTGAGCCACAATCCGTGATTGCCCATCGGCCAGGTCAGCCATAGGGCGGCAGCGTAGACCATTGCCGCCGCCAGCATCGTGCCCAGCAGAGCCCGCGTCCAGCTTGCGCCCACATACACACCGTCGAAGACGAACCCGGCCATGCCTGCAAAGGGTATGATGACCAACCAGATCGCGCTCTCCTTTGCAGCCGCGGCGACATCGGGCGTCGCGGCGAAGCTGGTCAGGACGGGATCGGCCAATATGAGGAAGCCGAACGATACGATGCCGGCAACCGCCAGACCGCGCCATAGCTGCGCGCCGATATAGCGGGTGAAACCCGCGCGGTCCTTCGCGCCATATCGCTCGCCATTCAGCACCTGCGCCGAATTTTCGAACCCGTCGAGCAGCAGCGCGGTCAGCACGAACATTTGATAGATGATGCCGTTCGCCGCCAGCACCACGGCGCCGCGTTCCGCGCTCAGTCGCGTGATGGCAGCAAGAGCAATCACCAGCACGACGGTCCGCAGAAACAGATCGCGATTGACGGACAGGAAGGGGCGCAACGCTCCCCACCGGATCGTCGATCTCGTGCGCATGGCAGCGGCCAAAGCACGTCCGGTTTCACCACGAAATACGAAGGCCGCGACAACGGTCAATTTAAGATATTCCGCCGCGAAACTGGACCAGCCGATCCCGGCGATGCCCATATTCAATTCGAGCACGAACCACAGGCCCAGCCCGACATTCGTCAGATTATACGCGACTTCGAAAATCAGCACGGCCGTCATCCGCCGCCGCCCAACCAGAAAGCCGACGAATGCGAGGTTCGCCATGACCGCCGGGGCCGTCCAATATCGTATGTCCGCATAGATGCGCGCGGCGTTCAACACGGCGCCTTCCGCCCCCAGCGCATCGAGAAACGCCGGTAGCAGGATCGGTTTCAATATCAGCAGGGTTGCAGCGATCGTCATGGCAATCACCAATGCCCGCCAAAGGGTCGCCGCCTGCGCATCCGCTCCAGTTCGGGTGCCAGCCTGCGCGACCAGCCCGGTAGTGCCGGTTTTCAGAAAGTTCATGACGGTAAACAGCACCGCGAACAGCCGCGCACCGATATCGACCGCTCCCTGCGCCGCAGGATCGCCCAATCGGCCCACGATCCACATATCGCCAAGTCCGATCAGTGCGGTCGCGACATTCGTAACCATGGCGGGCAGCGCGATCGCCCAGATGGCGCGCGTGTCGATTACCGAAGGTGTGGCGAGGCGGGGCGCGGTCATCGCGGGGTCCGTAGAACAGAAACCCGGCAAACAAAAACAAAGTGGTCGGGAAGAGAGGATTCGAACCTCCGGCCCCCTGTACCCAAAACAGGTGCGCTACCAGGCTGCGCCACTTCCCGACACTTTGTCATCGAACCATAGCAGAAATGCCATGGATCGAAAGCTGCGTTGGCATCCGGTGGGCCCGGAGGGATTCGAACCCCCGACCTAGCCGTTATGAGCGGCCAGCTCTAACCAACTGAGCTACAGGCCCCCAGGATACGATCGAACGATGCCCAGCAGCGGGGCGTCGCCTAGCCGGGCGGTCGGCACGTGGCAAGCGCATCTTTCATTCGGCACCCATAAAATTGCGAACACACAGGTACGCAATCACGCAGCGCCGTTGGCCTGTGAGGCATTGCCGTTCCCGACATTCGCGATCATCAAAGGGAGCGACAGCGACAGCCAATCGTCGGTTCGCGTCAGACCGCCGCCGATCGCCGTGGCTTCCGCGCGGACCAGCCGCAAGGCGAAACCGGCGCCGAACATTCCAGCCGTCACGATCGGCTCCCCCTGCGGCGGCGCGGCGGCGAACAGATCGTCTTTCGCCGCTAGCGATACAGGCAATTCGCAATTCAACACCAGCGTTCCGCCCCGTGCGACGATCTCCAGCTCCAGATGCTCGTCCGCATTCATCATGTTGGCGATCGTGGCCAGCAGGCGCCAGGCCATTTTTTCCGCTTCCCCTTCGGTAACGGGGATGAACCCGTTGCCGTAAGTATCCAGTTCGAACGCAGCGGTGCGCGCATGCAATACGGGCTTCAACTGATCGACCAGCCTGGTGACGATCCCCGCAAAATCGCTACGGCCCCGATCGATGATAAGCGCGCCGGTTTCCAGCTTGGCCAGTCGATCCAACTCGTCGAAGCCTGATAGAATACGTGCGCTGTCCCCGGCGATGGCTGCGGCAAGCGCGCGGTATTCATGCGGTGTCGGGCCGAACAATTGCTGCTGGATGACTTCGGCAAAACCCTGGATCGCGTTTACGGGGGTGCGCAGCTCATGCAGAACCTGCCGCAATTGATCGCCCTCGCGCTTACGATTTCCAGCCGTATCTTCTGCATTCGACCAAATCCGCCGCGCCAGTCCGGCGTAGCCGTAGAAGCTGCCGGTTGCATTCGTAAATCGCGGCTGCGCATCGACGATCCATGTCCCGAAAATTGCAGGGCCGCCCATGAACTCAACCGCGGCATGACGCAACGGCTGATGATGGCGCATTCTTTCGCCGAGTGCGGTGCCGTGCAATCGCGTGCCGATCGTCATGGCGGCGAACTTTCCTTCCGCCCAATCGATCCGCCCGATCGCGTCGGTCGTGAATGCGAACTGCCGCGCATTGTCGCGGCGTGTATCCGATTGCTGTGTCAGCGGCGGGGGCAGCGAACTGGCCGGTGCGCCATTGAATTTGACCTTCCGGAATGCCTCGATCCGTTTGACCAGCACGCCGATTTCGGAATCGCCATTATCCTGTGCGCCGTCCTGCGCACCCGCCGACAGATCGTCCGACAGATCGTTCGCGGCGACCAGACGCTGACGGGCCGGTGGTCCGGGGGCTGCGGGCTCGACCATCGGTTCCGGTGCAACCTCTTCCGGTTGCGGCAGGCCACGGTCGTGCACACCCAAATCGTCGAGCAGGCGGTTAATGCCCGTCGGCAAATCTCGACGCAGGCGCAGAAAGCCGCGAGCGCGGACGGGCAAACGGGGGATCAGCGCCATCCAGTCATTTTCGTGAAGTCGCGCACGGGCCAGCGCTGCAATCGCGATCTCCGGTTCGTCATTGGCCAGATGCGCAGTCAGCTCCGGGCTGCGCAGACGCAGATTGAGATCGCGCACGATCGCGGCGCGTTCCAGCGCTGGAATGGCATCGCCCAATTCTCCCAGACGCACCCACGCCATATCCAGTAAAGTGGCATCGTATAATGGTCGCGGGGCGGCCGCGCCCAGCAAATCGAGCAGTTGCCGATATTGCGTTCGACCCGCGTGTTCGCCGCTTGCGCATAAGCGCAACACGGTCGCAAGGCGGTCGTCGAAACTCATATTTTCAGCAATGTCCTCATCGTGTCCTATGCCATTTCATGGGCGGGGCTGGTATCCCGCAGAAATGGGTTTCTAACAGTTTCCTGCGCTCTGCCGCATGTCGTGGAGACGGCGTTGCAAACCGGGACAATTGCTGTCAGAAACAATAATCTAATGCGCAGCCTATCCGGGGGAACACATTCGTTGCGCCGGTGGGTTGGCAATTCAGGGTCAGGGGAGTGTAAAACAGGAGATGGCCAATCTCGACGAGATCGACCGACGGCTGTTGGCGGAATTACAGGATCAGGGGCGCGTCACCAATGTCGAATTGGCGCAGCGGGTCGGGCTGACCGCGCCGCCATGTCTGCGCCGTGTCCGCACTTTGGAAGAAGCGGGTGTGATCAGGGGCTATCATGCCGATCTGGATGCTTCGCAGTTGGGCTTCGCCATCACGGTGTTCGCCATGGTCAGCCTGAAAAGCCAGGCGGAAAGCGCCTTACGCGAATTCGAAGAGCACATGAACACGCTTCCCGAAGTGCGCGAGGTGCATATGCTGAATGGCGAAATCGACTTCATTCTGAAAGTCGTCAGCCGCGATCTTCAGAGCTTTCAAGAGTTTCTGACCGGCAAACTGACGCCTGCACCCAATGTGGACAGCGTGAAAACGTCGCTGACAATCCGTACCGCGAAACATGCACCGGGGGTGCCATTGGAATGAGCGGTCCGGCAGCACGGTGGTGGACTGCATTAGTGGTGCTTTGTTGTGCGCCTTTCCTCGGCGTAAGCGCGAATGACGACGTTTCGTCCCAACCCCTGACAATCGGTACGACTTATGTCGTATCGACTCATGATGCGGATCGGGCGATGCATGTGGCGGTGCCGCCCGGTTACGAAGACGATGAGCGAACGTACCCGCTAATCATCATGCTGGATGGCGGATTGGATCAGGATTTTCACCTGACTTTCGGCCTTTATCGCTGGAACCAGTTGTGGCAGCGAAGTGAACCCGCAATTTTCGTCGGACTACAAACCGTGGATCGTCAGCGCAAATTATTGCCGCTGACCGACGATCCGGTAGAACGCGAGCGTTATCCAACGGCGGGCGAAAGTGCGACATTTCGCACTTGGATCGGCGATACGATATTGCCGCTCATCCGCGCGCGATATCGCGACGATGGTCGGGCATTCCTGATCGGGGAAAGCGCTGCCGGGCATTTCGTCGTCGAAACTTGGGCATATACGCCGAATATGTTCGATGGGTACGCGGCGATCTCACCCAGCTTGCAGTGGAACGATCAATCCCTTTCGCGCGTCGTCGAAAGGGAGGCTTCGCCAAAACGCCCACCACTTTATGTTTCGCTCGCAAATGAAGGCGGCGCAACTGAAGAGGGGATGATTCGCTTGCTACGTTATTCAGGACCGAACACGTGTTTCGCCGATCGTCGCACCGAACTCGTTCACGCCGACACTTTGCACGGGCTTCTGCCAGAAGCCCTGCAATATCTACTGCCGACCGAAGCGGACTGGTTGGACGATTTCGGCCTCTCCCTGCGCTGCGATGATCGGCTCCAGCCGTCCGTCGCGCCGTAAGGCGCGTGCGGTCGCAGCCTTACGTCGATTCTTCTTCCCGCTTCGCCAGCCATTGTTCCAGCCATTTGATGCTGTAATCGCCGGACAACACGTCGTCCTGCCGGATCAGTTCCTGATGGAGCGGGATCGATGTCTTCACCCCCTCGACCACCATTTCTTCCAAAGCGCGGCGTAGGCGCATAATGCATTTTTCGCGGGTGCGGCCATAGACGATCAGTTTGGCGATCATGCTGTCGTAATAGGGCGGGATGGAATAGCCGGCATATAGCCCGCTATCAACGCGCACATGCATGCCGCCCGCCGCGTGATAGGCGGTGACTTTGCCGGGGGAGGGGGCGAAGGTGAACGCGTCTTCCGCATTGATCCGACACTCTATCGCGTGACCGGTGAAAGTGACCTGATCCTGCGTCAGCGATAGGGGTTTCCCGTCGGCAATCCGGATTTGTTCGCGCACCAGATCGACGCCGGTGATCATTTCGGTGACGGGATGTTCGACCTGTAGGCGGGTGTTCATTTCGATGAAATAGAACTCACCGTTTTCCCATAAAAATTCGATCGTGCCCGCGCCGCGATAGCCCATATCGGCCATAGCGTTAGCACAGATGTCACCCATTCGGTTACGTTCTTCAGCGGATAGAACCGGGCTGGGCGCTTCTTCGAACACCTTCTGATGACGGCGCTGAAGCGAACAATCGCGTTCGCCCAGATGGATCGCGTTACCTTCGCCATCGCCGAACACCTGAAATTCGATATGGCGCGGATCGCCGAGATATTTTTCGAGATACACGGTCGCATCGCCGAATGCGGATTTCGCTTCGTTGCCTGCCGCCTGCATCAGTCCGGCAAGCTGATCCTCGCTTTCGCACACTTTCATGCCCCGGCCGCCGCCGCCGGATGCGGCCTTGATTATGACCGGATAGCCGATTTCCGCCGCGATTTTCGCGGCTTCGTCGGGATCGCTGATTGCCCCGTCGGAGCCGGGAACCAATGGCAGGCCGAGCGCGCCCGCCGTTTTCTTCGCCATGACCTTGTCGCCCATGGTGCGGATGTGTTCAGGCTTGGGGCCAATCCATTTGATGTCGTGCGCTTCGACGATTTCGGCGAATTTTTCGTTCTCCGAGAGGAAGCCGTATCCCGGATGGATTGCATCGCAATGCGCGATCTCCGCCGCCGAGATAATCGCGGCGGTGTTGAGGTAGCTTTCGGCAGCGGCGGGCGGGCCGATACAGACGGCATGATCGGCCAGGCGGACATGCATGGCGTCCGCATCGGCGGTCGAATGCACGGCGACGGTCTCGATGCCCATCTCATGCGCGGCACGGTGAATTCGAAGCGCGATCTCGCCGCGGTTGGCGATCAATATGCGGGAAATGCCCATCGCTGGATTAGCCGATCACGACGAGCGGTTGATCGAATTCGACCGGCTGCGCATTCTCGACCAGAATGGCCTTTACGGTGCCGGAACGGTCGGCGGCGATCGGGTTCATCACCTTCATCGCTTCCACGATCAAAACAGTATCGCCTTCCTTCACATCGGCCCCGACACTGATGAAATCCGCCGCGCCGGGTTCCGGTGCGAGATAGGCTGTGCCGACCATCGGTGATTTCAGGGCATTCGCATGATCGGCCTGCGCGGTTGCAGTCTCGACGCCCGCCGGTGCCGGTTGGGGCGCGGGTGCCGGTTGCGGGGTGGGGGCAGGTGCGGCGAATTGTGCCGGCGCGGCTGCGACGGCGCCTCCGCGCGACACGCGAACCTTGCGTTCGCCATCCTCGACCTCGATCTCGGTCAATCCGGTTTCGCCCAGCATTTCCGCGAGTTCGCGAACCAGCTTGGTATCGACATTCATGCCGGACGATTTGCCGGCTGCGCCCTTGGTGGCCATTCGTGCCTCCCTGTTGTTTCTCGCCGTCGCCTATGCGCGGCAAAGCCAGGCAGGGCAAGGGTTGTGGCAGATTTATGACGTGTACGCAGACATCTCGCGATGGCGCGAACTACAGCGCTGCCGCAGCGTCGAGCGCCATAATGTATCCTTTCGCGCCATGTCCCTGAATGGTCTGCCGGGCGGCCATCGCGACATAGGACCGATGGCGGAATTCCTCCCGTGTGGTCGGGTCCGACAGATGCACTTCGATCACCGGTGTGCGGATCGCGCGAATAGCATCGAGCAAAGCGATGGATGTGTGGGTATAGGCCCCCGCATTCAGCAGCACCGCCGCCGCATCTGTCGCTTGCGCTTCGTGCAGCCAGTCTACCAACATCCCCTCATGGTTGGTCTGGCGCATATCGATGGAAAGATTCAGTTGGAGTGCCCGATCCTCCAGCATACCGGCAATATCATCGAGCGTATCGGACCCGTATATCTCCGGTTCGCGCAGACCCAGCAGGTTGAGGTTGGGGCCGTTGAGGACGTAGATGGTTTGGGTCATGGCCCTAATAATGGCTGCGACACTGCAGAATTTCGAGTGCCTGGCTGCTTCCATCACCGGTTACACGATAGACCAGCCGATGTTCCTGCGTAATCCGGCGCGACCAAGCTTGTGAATGGGGGAAAAAGTCCGGGTGTTGACACATATGACACTGTCCTGTGGTCATGCACCCGGACATGCATTCTATGCGTCCACGCCTTTGGCCTTGCCCCATTGGCGGGCTGCCGTGTAGCCGAGATATCCCGTGCCGAACAAAGCGTAGAGCGGTTCGGGCAGGCCGGAGAGATAGGCGTTCATACCGGCTGCAATATCGCGCGCCGCCATTGGGCTGAAGGCCGACAGGATGCCCATCGGTATGGCGGCCAGCAGCAGGACATACATGACGTAAAGGAAGCTCGGCCGGGCGCGGCTGGTCCAGGGGTCTTTCGATTGCGCTTCCGCCACGATCGCCGACAGGCGGGCCTGAACGGCGGCCAGTTCGTGCGACCCTTCCAGGCGCAACAGTTCCAGCTTCGCTTTCGCGCGCGCTTCCTTGTCGGGAATAATCTTGTCGATCAGTGAGGCGATGGGGCCGATGAGGGATTCGATAATAGCCATGAGGACACTCCTGTTGTTGGAACATCGGGGCTAACCAAATCGGTTCGTGTAGGAAAGATATGTGGTTCGTGTGTTGGAATGCCTAGGAATTGAGCGGCGTGTCATCGACGCTCGCCAATAACGCCTCCGCCCGGGCCAGATGCGGGCGATCCAGCATTGCTCCGTTAATGCCGACCGTTCCGGCACCGGGATTGCTCTCGAAGGCTGCGATGATAGCACGCGCTTCCGCCAGTTCCGCCTCGCTCGGCGTAAACACCTCGTTGATGACCGGTATCTGCGCCGGATGAATGGCCAACATTCCGCGATACCCCTGACTGCGAACCATCATCGCCCGTTCGCGCAACCCGTCGAGATCGCGAAAATCGGCCTGGATCGTTTCGATCGGCAGCACATCGGCAGCAACCGCGCCCAATAGGCACAGGCTGCGCGCCAGTTCGAACACCGGCATATATTGCCCGTTCGGCTGAAATTGCACGCGCGCGCCCAGGACAGCGGAAAGATCCTCCGCCCCCCAACTCAACCCGACGAGCCGAGCCGAGCCGGGATAACGCCCGGCATAATCCCCGCATCGGAACATGGCGGCGGCGGTTTCGGTTACGAGCGCGGCGATCCGCGTGGTGCCCGGTTCGATATTGTTCCGCTGTTCCAGTTCGGTCAGCATGACGTCCAGCGCCGTAATATCCTCGCGCCCCTCCGCCTTGGGCAGGAAAATGCCGCTCGGCCCCTCCGGCATCACCGCCTCCAGATCGGCGTGCGTTTCGCCGCTGGACAGGGGGTTTACGCGAACCCAGATACGGCGCTTGTCGCTTTGCGCGGCAAGCACGTTGCTTACCAGAGTGCGCGCTTCCGCCTTGCGTTCGGGCATGACCGAATCTTCCAGATCCAGCAGCACGATGTCCGTCGCCCCGTCGCAGGCGCCGCGCATTTTCTTCACGCTATCGCCTGGCGCGAACAGCCACGATCGGGCGGCAAATGGGCGGGCTTGCGATAAGGACTTCGGCATCGAAACAATCTCCTGGTCGTTCGCCGAATAATCCGTCGCGGCATGGCGCACAAGCCGGAGATGCGGGTGAAAATGTGCATGCGTTCGGGGGAAGAAGGTCCATTGGTCGGGACGATAGGATTCGAACCTACGGCCCCTACACCCCCAGTGTAGTGCGCTACCGGACTGCGCCACGTCCCGATCAATGGAGCTTGCGCCTATACGGACGTGCATGATGGAGCGCAACAACCGATAGTGACTTCAATCGGCTCTATCGCGGTACTGCATCCGCCAGCCGGTCGGCATTGCGTTGCGGGGAAGTTGCAATGCTGCTACGCGCGCCCACTTGATGCCGGATGGTGGCCGGGGATGCGCGCAATCGATGCGCGCTTCGCCGTGCTGCCCTCGTGCATGTTCACATTTTTTCACGATACAGGTTGCCGTAATGCTCGACACTTTATCCGCCGCCGCCGGTGCCACGGGCCAACCGGGCTGGACCGGGATCATCCCGTTTATCCTGATGGGCCTGATCTTCTGGTTCCTTATCATCCGCCCGCAGATGAAGCGGCAGAAGGAACATCGCGAGAAAATCGAAACGCTGAAGAAAGGCGACAAGGTGGTCACCGCAGGCGGGCTGATCGGCAAGATCACCCGCGTCGATGACGATTACGTCGATCTCGAACTGGCGCAGGGTGTGAAGGTAAAGGCGGTCAAAAGCACGATCGGCGATATCGTTCCGCCGGTGGGCAAAGCCGCCAACGATTGAACGAATACCGGCTGCCTGACGGACGGCCCCGTATAACAGGCTCGTAAAATAGGATGACGCGAAAGATGGGTTCCCCGCAATGCTAGATTTCCCGACCTGGAGGAAGGTGTGGCTGTGGGGCCTCACATTGCTGGCGGTCTATGCCGCACTGCCATCGCTGCTGGCCGGAACCGGCGTGCGCTGGCCCGACGCGCTGCCCAATCCGACGGTCAATCTCGGTCTCGATCTGGCGGGGGGGAGCCATATCCTGCTGGAAGCCGACCCGTCGCAGGTTGCGGCACAGCGGCTGGAGAATATGGAGGAAACCGTTCGGTCCGCGCTCAAGAATGCGGAACCGCGCGTGCGTGCGGGCGATTTTTCGACCCGCGAGGGGCGCCTCAGCTTCATGGTCGACAGCCGCGCCGATGTGGATCGTGCGCGCGAGGCTCTGCTGCCCGCGATCGCCGGACAGGGCGTGAGCGCGGAATGGGAACTCGACATCATCGACGAGACGCGTTTCGTCCTCACACAGACCAGCACCGGCGCGGATACGGCGGTCACCAACGCGATGGACAGCGCGACCGATGTGGTGCGCAAACGGATCGACGCACTCGGCACGCGCGAACCGACCATTATCCGACAGGGCGACAACCGCATCGTGGTTCAGGTGCCGGGCCTCGAAGATCCGGAACAGTTGAAAGAACTGCTCGGCCAGACCGCGAAACTGGAATTCAAACTGGTCGACGATCAGGCGCTGCCGACCGATGTCGCGGCGGGCATCGCCCCACCGGGAAGCCGCATCTATCCCTATGCGGAGGGTACGCCACAGGAAGGGACGGGCATCGCCGTCCGCCGGCTTGGCGGTATTCAGGGCGATTCGCTGACCGAGGCACGGTCCGGCGTCGATCCGACGACCAACGAACCGGTCGTGAACATCCAGTTCGACGGGCAGGGCGGCGCGAAATTCGCGACCTTGAGTACGGAGAATACGGGCAAACTGTTCGCCATTATTCTGGACGGCGAAGTCATATCTTCGCCCAGTTTCAACGAACCAATTTTGGGCGGCAGCGCGCAGATTTCGGGGAGCTTCACCGCCGATTCCGCGCAGGCATTGGCGATTTCATTGCAGTCGGGCGCCTTGCCGGTCGATCTGACTATCGTGGAAGAACGCACGGTCGGCCCCGATTTGGGCGCCGATTCGATCCGTAGCGGGATGCTCGCCATGATGATCGGATCGATCGCGGTCGTCGCGCTGATGATCGCAAGTTACGGCCGCTTCGGCATCTATGCGACCATCGCATTGGTGTTCAACGTGCTGATGCTGCTCGGCATTATGGCGATCATGAACACCACGCTGACCCTGCCGGGCATCGCCGGTTTCGTGCTGACCATCGGTGCCGCCGTCGATGCGAACGTGCTGATCAACGAACGTATCCGCGAGGAACGCAAACGCGGGCGGCGGATCGTCGCGGCGGTCGAGAATGGCTACAAGGAAGCGAGCCGCGCGATCTACGATGCGAACGTGACCAATTTCATCGCCGGTATCCTGCTGTTCCTGTTCGGCTCCGGCCCCATTCGCGGCTTTGCCGTGGTGTTGATCGTGGGTCTGTTCACCAGCGTGTTTACCGCCCTGTTCCTGACGCGGATGTGGGTTGCCGGATGGCTGCGGCGTAAGCGCCCGACCGAACTGAATATCTGAGCGGAGACCCATCATGCGATTGCTCAAACTCGTTCCCGAAGACACCAATATCCGGTTCCTGCGCTGGCGTGTCCCGTTCTACGTCCTCAGTATGATATTAATGGTCGGCAGTTGGGCGCTCGTCGCCGTGCAGGGCCTGAATTACGGCGTCGATTTCGCGGGCGGCCAGGAAATTCGCGCGACATTCGTAGGCGAAGAGGAAGCGCCCGTCGCCGAATTGCGCCAGACGATTTCCGCGCTGGATGAGGTGGAGGACCCGGTCATCCAGCGTTTCGGCGAGGAGAACCAAGTTTCCATCCGAGTCAAACTGCCGCCCGAAGCCGAGGGCGACCCTGGGTTCGCCGACACCATGACGCAGAACATCACCGCCGCCATGCAGGTCGAACATCCCGATGTGCGGATCGATGGCGTGGATTCGGTATCGGGCAAAGTGTCGGGCGAATTTCGTGCGGACGCGGCATGGGCGCTGCTCGCCGCCATGATGATGGTGGCGCTGTATATCTGGATCCGGTTCGAATGGCAGTTCGGCGTGGGTGCATTGTTCGCACTGGTGCATGACGTGTCACTGACACTCGGTTTTTTCGCGCTATTCCAGCTGGAATTTAGCCTGCAGATCATCGCCGCCATTCTGGCGATTATCGGCTATTCCCTGAACGATACGATCGTCGTTTACGACCGCATCCGCGAAAATCTGAAGAAGTTCCGCAAGATGCCAGTGCCCGAATTGCTGGACCTGTCGGTCAACGAAACGCTGGCACGAACGGTGATGACATCGCTGACGCTGTTCGTCGCGCTGATCGGCCTGCTGCTGATCGGCCCGGCCAGCCTGTTCGGCATGATCGCGGCCATCACGCTCGGCCTGTTCGTCGGTACCTACAGTTCGGTCTATATGGCGGCGCCGATCCTGATCTGGCTGGGTGTCGATTCCGACAGCTTCGTTCCGCAGGAAACCGTCGCCGATAAGCAGGAGCGGCGCGCGCGGGGCGAAGCCTAGGTCGTTGTCCTAAAGCGGACGCACCAGCATTTGCGCCACGCCGATCCATGGCGGATCGTCGACCACTTGCTGTTTATGGCCGATACCCGGGGGCAGGATACCGACCTTCGAGCCTTGCCGGTCTATCAGTCGCCCGAAATGGAACCGCCCGCTTTTGCGCGGGACCAGCACGTCGCGGTTGATCGCCTGCGCCGCATTCGCCGGGTCGATTTGCCGGAGCCATAATTGATCGCCAGCGCGATATTCGCCCGCACCGGTTTCGATCCGCAATGCGATCAACGGCGCTTCTCCGCCGATCTCCGTTGGTAGAATGGCATCGGCAGGGGTCGAAAGCGCCTCCGGTCCGCTATCGGTCAGGCGCGCGACGATCTGCGGATTGGGCGTATCGTTCGATCGGACCAGCGAGGGTGGGTCGACGTCGAGCGCTGCGCCGATCCGGTCCATCCATTTGATCGACAGATTGCGCATGCCGGTTTCCAGCCGTCCGATCGTCTGCGCGGTGGTCGGCGGGACGCAGGCCTCCGCCAGATCGGCCAGAGTCATGCCCTTCGCCTGCCGAATGTCGCGGATGCGGTTGATCATGAATGCGCTTTCGTATGAACCAAATCGGTTTCCTCTTTCCTACAGATCGTTCGTTTTGGCAAGTGACGTTCATAATTGCCGAAAAGGAACCGCCATGAACTCCCCATTCAACAATCGCCATCTGGTCGAACGCGAACTGACGCGCGAAGGGCCGAAGAAAAGCGCCGGACGTTCAGCACGTGGCCGTAGCGTCACGGTCAATGCCGCGGAGTCGCCGCTGACATGGTTGCATGCGCGCGGCCACATCGACGATCGACTGTTCGATGCAGGCGAGCGATTGCGCGCCGATTACGAACGCGCGCAGCTGGGCGCACGAACGACGATGCGATGGGACCCGGTCCGTATCTCCGGCCAGAACGGCGATGCGGGTCTGTCGCCCACGGAAAGGCAGATCGCCGCGAAGGACCGGTTCGATGCCGCGATTGCGGAAGCGGGCAGCGGATTGTCGGATATTCTATGGCGCGTCGTGTGCGCGGGGGAAGGGCTACCGGATGCCGAACGCGCATTGGCCTGGCCCGCGCGAAGCGGCAAATTGGTGCTCAAACTCGCACTCAATCGGGTGGCGCATTATTATCGGGTCACGTAAGCACGCGGAACGGCCCAGCGCGAACTTGGTTGTAAGGGTAATTCCCGCAAGCGGAGAAAGCCCCATGAAACTCTATTACGCCCCCGGCGCCTGCAGTCTCGCCAGCCATATCGCTCTTATCGAAAGCGGAGAGGCCTTCGACGCGATAAAAGTCGATCTCGGCAAGCACGAGACCGAAGACGGAAAGGATTTTTACGCGATCAGTCCGCGCGGTTACGTGCCGGCGATCGAAGATGACGGGATCGGACTGCTGACCGAAAACCCCGCCGTACTGACCTACATCGCCAATAAAACGACCAAACTTGCCGATGAGAACGCGCATTACAAACGGTTGGAATGGCTGGGCTTCATCGGCACGGAAATTCACGGCGCATTCGCGCCTTTGTTTGGTGATGCAGATGAAAATGCCAAATCGAAAGCGAAGCAAAAGGTCGCGGCCAAGTTCGAGCTGACCGAAAAGCTGATGGAAGGAGACGAATGGCTGGTGGGTGACAGCCCGACCGTTGCCGACAATTACCTGTTCGTCACTTTGCTTTGGGCACAGAAATTCGATGTCGAACTGCCGCAATCGCTCGAAAATTATCGCGAACGCAATATGCAGCGTGATGCCGTGCAGAAAGCGATGA
>JBAUIN010000030.1:0-2160 GCA_049682975.1 Pontixanthobacter sp.
TCGAGGCCGAAACCGCCGGATCCTGGCGATCGAACGCCGCGGTCACATCGAAGCTTGAGGTCGCGGTGGAGGAGCCGACGTTCCGGTTGTTGTTCGAATCCGTGAAGGCATAGCCCAGACGAAGGCCTAAGCCGCCATTCTCGGTCAGCAATCCACCGCGGAAATCCTTGGAGACGAGCACCGATGCGACATGGCTTTCATAGCTTGGGCCGTTGGTCAGCTGGATTTCGTCGTCGCGGCGCGTGTTGAAGCAGGCCGGGCTAACATTGGTATATACTGGCGGGGTTCCGCCCGTGCCCTGCAATACCGCACCGCAATCATCGGCTGTCGGATCGATTGCCGCATAGATCGGGCGACCATCGACGGTGAAACCGTTATTGATGCGGATGTCAGGCGTCTGCGCCAGATCGACGAAGTTCAGCGTGTCGTTGAACCGCGAATAGATGTAATCCAGGTTCAATTTCCAATCGCTGCCGAAGCCGCTTTCCGTTCCGAAGGTGGTCTGGAAACTGGCATTGGCCCGAACGACCGTGGGTACATCGAAATCAGGATCGACCGATTGCGTGTCCGACAGGCCGGCGGCAGCTTCTTCCGATGCTGCCGTAATGGCGCATTGCGGGAAGCCGGTGAATTGACCATCATCGACTACCGTGATCGAACCATCGTCATTGGTGATGTCATCGCAAGGTCCGAAGGTGTCTTCTTGCCCGGTCGAGAAACCGTTGTTGGAAAACGCGTTGGAAAAATACACCACCGGATCGCCGCCGGAGAATACGCCGACGCCCGCCGTGAAACGCGAATTCGAAAGAAAGCCGGTATTGTCGAATTCATAGGAGGCGGAGAAACGCGGCAGGAACACCGGGTCTAGCTTACCGAAGCTGTTGGCGTTGGTGAAACCATAACGATCGCGGAACGTGTCGTTCGCACGGGGTGCGTCGCCCGCATATAATTGCGCACGCAAACCGGCGATCAGGCTCAATTGATCGGTCGCCTGCCATTCGTCCTGTGCATAGACGCTATAGATCGTTCGTCCGAAGGTTGCGGATGCCTCGTTGATATCGCCGGTCGGGGTCGCGGAAATATCGCCCCCGCCCACACGACCCGAAGCGACCGCATCGGCGCCCCCGCCAAACACACTGGAGAATTGGCCAGGCGCGACACGACCGGCGGCAAAGTCGTCCAGACTGCGGAAGAACAGCGTACCGGTCGCGTTGATGGCGAACAGGTTGAAGACTTCCAGATCGTTGATCTCGGTACCGATCTTGAACACATGACCGTCACCGGCATCGATGTTCATCTGGAACTTGGCCTGATCGACTTTGGTTTCCAACGCGTTGGCCGACCGAAAGATACCGGGGCCGGTGCTGAGCAAGCCGTTCTGACCCATCGGGATCAGGCCGCTCGTTCCGTTGGGCACCAGAACGGAAAGGCGGACGGTCGGGTTGTCCGACTGCGCCTCACCGAAGCCGACCGGGCCCTGCACGTCCGTCACTTCGGAACGGCTCAGGCGGATTTCCGTCGAAACGGAATCGCTCCAATCGGAATAAAGGCGAGCTGAATAATAATCCGATACGGTACCTTCATCCTCGAAGGAGTTCAGTCCGGTCAGTTCCTGTCCGCCGACATCGGCTTCGACATTGGTTTCTTCCAGACGCTGATACGTGCCTTCCAGACGATGCTCGTCGGTGATGTAGGCATCGACCCGTCCGAAATAGCGGACCGATGATTCAGGCAGGGTTACGGGATAACCGCCGACATCCTGACCATACACGTCGTTTGCGATTTGGGCGAAGCGGTCGAACTGCGCCTGCGTTACGAAATTGGCTTCATTGGCGAAACCGCCGCCGAAGGGACCGAATTCGTTGGCATTGCCAAGATCGGTTTCTTCATAACCGGCGTAGAAGAACACACGATCGGGAATGATCGGGCCGCCGAGCGTCGCACCCCAGCGCTTTTCTTCGAATGGCGAAGTGACGTTATCGACGCCATCCAGGGAGTCGCCGCGCAGCTCGTCGCCGCGGAAGGTGAAGAAGGCCGAACCGTGAAACTTGTTCTCGCCCGATTTGGTGACGACATTCACCAGACAGCCGGTGAAGTCCGAATATTCGACATCCATCGGCGCGAACTCGACCGACGTTTCGCGGATGACGTCGAACGGCA
>JBAUIN010000031.1:0-24584 GCA_049682975.1 Pontixanthobacter sp.
CGCCTGCTGAATGCGCTTCGCTTCGACTTCGTCGCCGTTGTCACGGGCAGCGTCGAGATCGCGGAACAGCCCACCCAGTTCGCGGGCGTCGGCTTGTTTCAAGAACGTATAAAGTTCTTCGATCAAAGCCGGAACGCTGGTTTTTTCGTGCATCGATTGATCGGGCAGCGGGCCGAATTCACTACGTAAAGCGGCGACCATCCAGCCGGAAAGATACAGATACCGCTGCTTCGTACCGCCGAAATGCTTTTTGATTGCGATCATTTTCTGCTGGCCGATGAAGCCGTGCCAGCAACCGAGCGACTGCGTGTAATGGGATGGATCCGCATCATACGCATCCATATCGTCGCGCATAATTTTCGCGGTGTATTTCGCGATATCGAGTCCGGTGTTGAAGCGGTTTTGCATTTGCATACGAGCAGCAGATTCAGCGTCGATCGCGCCCCATGACGCACCCTGTGTGTCGATCGTATCCTTCAGCGTGTCTATCTTGGATTGGTAGGTCATATTCTTTCTCCGAAACTGTGCGGCCTGGACGGGCCCAAATGATTTGGCGCAGTGCCTTGGTTGACAATATGCGCGCAGGGCCGGCGAAGAATAGCAAAAGTTACAAACTTTGTTGTCTTGCAGGATCGAAACTGCCATTATCCTTTGTAATGTTGTAAATATAATTACAGGAACAGTCATGGCTGAAAATGCTCTGTTCGCCGGTCCTGCATTGCGGCGCGTTCGCAAGCGCGAAGGTTTGACGCAAGCTGCGATGGCTGCGCGCCTATCCATCTCACCCAGCTACCTCAATTTGCTCGAACGCAACCAACGCCCTCTTTCGGCCCGGGTAGTATTGCAATTCGTCAACGCGTTCGACTTCGACCCCCGTAATTTACGGGAAGACGAGGCGATAGGCGGAATCGATGGGTTGGCCCGTCGTTTTGCCGATGAACGCTTCGGCGAATTCAATTTGGATCGCGACGAGATTGGCGAGTTTCTGTCGGCCGCACCTCAAGCTGCCGCCGCGTTTGCCCGGTTATACGATACTGCCGGATTGAATGAAAGCGAAGACGACGATCCGATGCGCCAATCGCGCCGTGCGATCGAACATTGGCGCAACCATTTCCCCGACCTCGACACACAGGCGGAGAAACTGGCGGACGATTTGCGTTTGTCGCGCAGCGATATCGGGGCGGCGTTGATCGAGCGTCTGCGCGAAAAGCATCAGCTTGCCGTTCGTATTTTACCGCAGGATGTCATGCCGGATGCTTTGCGACGGCTGGATCTGCATGCACGCCAGTTGCAGCTTTCCGAAATGCTTTCGCCAGCATCACGAAACTTTCAGATCGCATTGCAGATCGCGCAGCTCGAACGGCAGGATGACATAGCCAATGTCGCCGATGGCTCGAAGGCAGCGGAGGGCGCGGCGCGGATCCTGTTCGAACGACATCTGGCCGCCTATTTTGCTGCAGCTCTCCTCATGCCCTATTCCCGGTTCTTGCGGGCGTGCGATGCAACGGGATACGACCTCACCATTCTGCAACGGCGGTTCGGTGTCAGTTTCGAACAGGCAGCCCATCGCCTGACCACACTTCAACGTGTCGGACAGCGTGGCCTTCCGTTTTTCATGGCACGCCTCGACCGGGCGGGGCAGTTTTCCAAACGATTTTCCGGAGCAAGCGGCTCAACCATTTTGGAAAGCGATGCGAGTTGCCCCCTGTGGATCGCGAATGTCGCTTTCGAACGGTTTGGGGAGCTATGTTCGCAACTGGTAATCGTCGAAGGTGTGGATGCCGGTCCGGATCAATGGTTTACGCTGGCCCAAACCGTGGAAGGCAGCGGGGCCAAAGGGGCGGCACGCTTCGTTATAGTGCTGGGGCTGGAATCGCGCCTCGCAGGCGATCTGGCGCAAGCGCGCGGGACGTCGCTAAACAAGGACGTTGCGCAGCCGATCGGTCTGGGATGCGCCCGGTGCCATCGACCGGCTTGTCGGCAACGCTCGCTTCCCCCGCGCGGAGCGCAATTGCGCTTCGACAGGGTGGCGAAGGGTGTTACGCCGTTCGTATTCGGCCCGCGTTAACCGCACTTGATGCTACCATCGTCTACGCTGCGCACGTAAGGCCAGGCATCTCAACCTTTGATAGGATGATATCATGACCGAATAACGCACGACCCATACGCGCACACCCGATGGCAACACGCATACCGAGACCACGATTATTCGCGACGGCCAGGATCGAAACAGCGGATCGAAGGGATGGGTCCTATTGGTAATATTGTTGGTAGCTGTGATCGCAGCAATCTATTTCTTCACCCAGATGAGCGACGCCGAAGTTGCGAAGGATACAGCAGTCGCGGACGCGGCCGGTCAGGTAGGCGACGCAGCGCAGCAGGCCGGCGATGCGGTCGAAGGTGTAGCCAACGATGTGTCGAACGAAGTCGCGGGCGAGGAATAGGGCTTCGCGCCGAACATTTGCACTTAATCGATAGCCGGTGCGGCGTCGACATGTAAGATTTACCGACATTTTACCTCTACCGGTTAGTCCGACTACCGATTCCAATCGATCGGACTGACCGGCCACCATGCTTCCATTCTCTTATGTCTCCACGCTACAGGCTCGCGCCATGCCGGAACGCGTTCGATGAGCGGTTGGGCGGAGTTTTGGCTTTTGACCAGCTTTGTGCTGCACCTGCTGGGTGGAGTTTGCGCGATTCTGGCGGCGATTTGGATTGTCGCGCGCGGCGATCATGACCGGACTGACCGTCTTACCCTGGCAGCCGCTTTAGGGATGACAGCCGCATGGTGCGTCTCGGTCGCGGCTCTTGGATCCGCGTCATCGATTGCGGCGCTGTGCGAAATCATGCGCAACCTTGCTTGGATTTACACCCTTTATCGCATGTTCGCCAATGACGGGCGGGACCAGACGATGACGGCCATCCGACTTGTGGCGGGCGCGCTTATCTTCGTCGAACTTCTACAGATCGCGCTGTTGTACGTGAGCGTGGAATGGGCCGACGTCGTGCGTTTGGAAAAATCCGTGTTCGAACTGACGGCGATGTTTCGGATTATGGTGGCGGTCGGAGTTCTGGTACTCATTCACAATCTGTATGTCGGCGCCGCACATAACGTTCGTTCTGCCCTGCGATGGACGGCCATGGCGGTCGCGGCGATGTGGGTGGTCGAACTTAATTATTTTACGACTGCCTATTTGGGCGAGGAATGGCCTTTGGAAATCGCGGCGCTGCGCGGTCTTGTGGTAGCGGGGATATCGCTACCATTGGCGGTTGGGTCCGGTCGTTCGCAAATTGCCATTCGCCTGCGCCCATCGCGAATTGTCGCGTTTCAATCGCTGTCGCTGCTCGCAATCGGCGCATATCTGGCGGGGATGGTGGCGTTTGCGCAATCGCTGCTGATGCTGGGCGGTGATTTCTCACGCCTCACGCAGGTCGGCTTCACCGCTGCCGCGATGGCAGTCGCGCTCATTTGGTTGCCCTCCAAACGCCTTCGCGGATGGGTGCGGGTGACGGCATTGAAACATTTGTTTCAACACCGTTACGACTATCGCGCCGAATGGCTCCGCTTTACTCAGACAATCGGCCAAGGGGACGCGGCAGAGGATACAGGGCCCGACACGTTGCAAGAACGCGTGGTTCAAGCATTGGCGGACATCACCGACAGTCCTCGCGGTATCTTATTACGCCCCGACGATCGCGGTATGATGGAACTGGTCGCGCGCTGGCGGTGGGACCAAATAGAGGTACCGCCCGATCCAATTCCCCGCAAAGTGCTACGTCTATTTGAAGATAAAGCATTTATTCTCGAACTGGACGACCTGCCTATGGCCGAGAACCGTGACGATAGAGAACAGTCTGGCCAGACGGTTCCACTGCCACAATGGTTGCGCAATAATGCCGATGCATGGGCGGCGATCCCGCTGTTACATTTCGATCGCCTGATGGGCGTGGTGATTCTGGCAAAACCTGCAATCTCCCGGCGGCTGGATTGGGAAGATTTTGACCTTTTGCGCGTGGTCGGGAAACAATTGGCAAGTTATCTGGCGGAGAATGCCGGGCAACAGGCGCTTATGGAAGCCGCCCGGTTCGACGAATTCAATCGGCGGATCGCGTTCGTGATGCATGACATTAAAAACTTGGCGAGCCAGATGTCGCTATTGGCGCACAATGCCGAAAAGCATGCCGAGAAGCCCGAATTTCGTGCCGACATGTTGGTGACACTCACCAGCAGTGCCGACAAGCTGAATGGACTGCTCGCAAGGCTCAACAATTACGGTCCGGCAAATCCCGCAACAGGCGAAATCGTCGACCTCGAACGGCATGTGACACGGCTTTGTACCGAATTTGCAAAGAATTATCGCGTAACGCTGATAGAAAGCGAGCCCTGCGCAATCGAGGGCGATCCGCAGGCGTTGCATCAAGCACTGTCGCATCTTTTGCAGAATGCCGTGGAGGCTGCACCCGGCGGTGCGTCGGCATTTGTAAAGGTCACCACGTTCATGGACGATGCGCTTGTCGAAATAGTCGATACGGGCGTGGGTATGAGCGCAGAGTTCCTGCGCGACGGCTTGTTTAAACCATTCGCATCGTCAAAAAATTCGGGTTTCGGTATCGGCGCATTCGAAGCGCGGGAAATCGTAAAGGGAATGGGCGGGCGGATCGACGTGCGATCGCGCGAAGGTGAAGGAAGCCGGTTCGTCATCAGCCTGCCATTGGCGAACGCCAAGTTAGATTCTGCCGATGAATCCGAGCTGCAAATCAAAACCGGCGCAAGGGCGGCATAATGGCGCAGACCAAGCCTGAACCATTGCCTAAACTTTTAATCGTTGAAGACGACGAAGGGCTACAGGCGCAGCTGAAATGGGCGTATGAGGATTTCGACGTCATCATTGCCGGTGACCGTGAAAGCGCGCTTACCGCGCTGCGTGCGTCCGAACCGAACGTAGTCACCTTGGATCTGGGTCTACCGCCGGACCCTGATGGGAGCGCGGAAGGTTTCGCCGTACTCGACGCGATCATGGAATTGCGTCCCGAAACCAAAGTCATCGTCGCCTCCGGTCACGGCGCGCGCGAAAGTGCTTTGGACGCCATCGCACGCGGCGCCTATGATTTTTATAAGAAGCCGATCGATATCGACGCGCTGGGCCTGATCGTCCGCCGCGCGCTGAACCTCTCACGGATCGAAGCGGAAAACCGGCGCCTGGCCGCCCGCGTCGGCAATGAAAAGACGGTGCTCGGGGGTTTGATTACCGCCGCGCCGGAGATGATCAAGGTCGCGCGCACGGTCGAGCGGGTGGCGGCCGCCGATGTCTCGGTCATGCTGCTTGGCGCCAGCGGAACGGGCAAGGAACTGTTGGCACGCGGCGTTCATGACGAGAGCGGTCGCAAGGACGGCGCGTTCGTAGCGATTAACTGCGCAGCCATTCCGGAAAACCTGCTCGAAAGCGAATTGTTCGGTCACGAAAAGGGCGCATTCACCGGCGCTGTCAAAACGACCGAAGGGAAAATCGAGCAGGCGCATGGCGGCACTTTGTTCCTGGACGAAGTTGGCGATATACCTTTGCCGCTTCAGGTAAAATTGCTGCGTTTTTTGCAGGAACGCACGATCGAAAGACTGGGTGGTCGCAAGGCGATTGCCGTCGATACCCGCATCGTTTGCGCCACCCATCAGGATCTGGAAGCCATGATCGCGGCAGGAACATTCCGCGAAGATCTGTTCTATCGCCTTGCCGAAATCGTCATCGGTATTCCGACATTAGTGGAACGCCCGGGCGATGCGACTCTGCTGGCCAAGGCGTTTCTCACCCGGTTCGCTGCCGAGATGAATCCGTCGGTCAAAGGCTTTGCTCCGGATGCACTGGCTGCGATCGATGGTTGGGAGTGGCCCGGCAATGTGCGCGAATTGGAAAACCGAGTGAAGCGCGCGGTTATCATGGCCGATGACAAGCTGGTTCATGCAGGGGATCTCGATCTGGACAAACACGCGGAAGAAGAAGGAGACGTTCTCAATCTGAAAGCCGCGCGGGAAATCGCGGACCGGAAGGTCATCCGCCGGGCACTCGCCCGGTGCGAAGGCAATATTTCGAATACGGCCAAACTGCTGGGAATAAGCCGTCCCACCTTATACGATCTTTTGAAGCAATACGATTTGCAACATTAGCCCCGCAGTCATGGCAGGGCATCGACTTGTTGCGACCGAAGGGGCATCACACCTTGTATGCTTTTGAGATTCTTCAGGATCGACATGATGGTGCGGATGTTGGTGGCAGCGCTTGTCCTGGCAACCGTGCTACCCGCGACCGACCAATATCAAATCGTGGCACGCGGTCTTTCCAACGTGGGCATTTTTGCGTTGTTCTTCTTCAACGGATTGCGCTTGTCGCGTTCGGACGTTGTGGATGGCCTGCGCAATACCCAGCTGATCATTCCCATAATTCTATGGTGTTTCGGCGCGATGGCTATGGCGGGATACGGGCTCTATTGGCTTGGGAGCGACCTTTTGCCGCCACTGGTCGCGATGGGCCTATTATATCTCGGCGTCATGCCGTCGACCGTCCAGTCGGCGACCGCCTATTCGTCCATGGCGAATGGTAACGTCGCAAGTTCCGTCGTCATTGCGGGCGTCACCAATGTTCTGGGTATTTTCGTTTGCGCTCCGATTTTCGCAAGCATGAGCGGCGGAGCGCAGGTCGATTTGGGGTATGACGGACTGACGAAGCTGTTCCTCATTCTACTTCTGCCGTTCACCCTCGGGCAGATCTTGCAGAGCCGGTTACGGAACTGGATGAATTCCCGATCCCAGCTGATTGTCTGGCTCGATCGTTCGGCCATTGCGATTGCGGTGTATGTCGCTTTTTCAGCGGCGGTCGAGCAGGACGTTTGGGGTCGGCTGGATCTGGCAGCGTGGGGCATTCTGTTTGCGTTACTCACCGCGCTGCTGGTCTTCGCGTTCTACGGCGCGTGGTCGTTATCGGGGATAGTTGGTTTGACCCACCAAGACCGCATCTCTTTCACTTTTGCGGGCGCACATAAAAGCATAGCGATGGGCGCACCGCTGGCGCTCATTCTGTTTCCGCCGGTCGAGGCAGGTCTCATTCTCGTGCCGCTACTTATCTATCATCTGTTGCAGCTCATCGTGTCCGCACCGGTCGCGGATCGGTTTCGCATTATGTCGCGCTGACTGTGTTTTCGCGGCGATTATGGCGGATCGACCACCAGAGCGATAATCCGATCAACGTCGCCCCGATCAGGCCCGTGAACGTTTCAGGAATATGAACAACGGCGGATGTGAGCATGATGGCCCCAAGCACGATGATCGCCCAGAACGCTCCATGTTCGAGGAATTTATACTCCGCCAACGTGCCACGTTCGACCAGATGGATGGTCATGGATCGTACGAACATCGCACCCACCGATAGGCCCAGCGCGATGACGATCATATTGTT
Organism: Pontixanthobacter sp.; assembly: GCA_049682975.1. GTDB lineage: Bacteria > Pseudomonadota > Alphaproteobacteria > Sphingomonadales > Sphingomonadaceae > Pontixanthobacter. The sequence continues at coordinate 7,449 of JBAUIN010000031.1, forward strand.
GGATAAGGCGAACGCGCCGATAACACCATCGAAGCTGAAGGACGCATCTAGCACTTCGAGATACAGGAACCCGCCAGCGCCGGATCGCACGATTTCGCCCGATGCTTTTTTGGCCGCTTCGCGCTGTTCGATAATCGCACCGATCGCGTTGACGGCAATATAAGTGACGAGGCCCAAGATGGACGCGACCAGATAGGTATTTGCCTCCGCCGGTTCCAGCGCAGTCGAAATGCCGTAAACCAGCGCCAGGACCAGTCCGATTTCGAATGACGGGATATTCGAAAAGCGCGCAATGCGCCGTTCGATGGCGGCGATCCAATGCACCTCTTTATCGGCATCAAAAAAGAAATTGAGGCCGACCATAGCAAGGAATGCCCCACCGAACCCAGCGATGCCGATGTGAGCCCCCGATACGATCCGTTCATATTCTTGCGGATCGTCGAGCGACAATTGCACTGCTTCCCACGGCCCAATCTGTGCAGCAATGGCAACGATCGCGATGGGAAAAACGATCCGCATTCCGAAAACCGCGATCAGAATGCCCCATGTCAAAAAACGTCTTTGCCAGACGGGGTCCATTTCGCGAAGCACGGTCGCGTTGACCACCGCATTGTCGAAGCTCAACGATATTTCAAGGATCGACAGAACGAACACGATCCACAAGATGCTGAACATCGTCGTCAGCGAACCGCTGCTCGAATAGCCGTACCATGCCGCGGTGACGAGGCACGCGGTGGTAAAGACGAGCGAAAAGGCGTAATGCCGCAGTAATCCTGCCATGGCGGTTCCTATTGAAATCTGGAAAAGTTGGAGCTTTGGCGCGGCGCGCTATAACCGCAGGCTTTGTAAAAGCCTAACCCTTTGGTTGGTAGGTCTGATCCGGGCCGGGAAACTGGCGCTTGCGAACTTCGGTAGCGTAGGTTTCGACAGTGTTTTCGATGGTACTGGCAATGTCGACATATTTCTTAACGAAACGCGGTACCCGTTCGAACATGCCCAACATATCCTCCGTCACCAGCACTTGGCCATCGCATTCGGCCGAAGCTCCGATTCCAATGGTGGGACATGGAATGGCCTTCGTGACGGCAATGGCAATGGGTTCGACGACGCCTTCCACCACCACGGCAAACGCACCGGCATCGGCAAGTGCCTTTGCATCCTCCACGATCTTTTCAGCCTCCGCCTCTTCGCGGCCTCGCGCCATATATCCGCCCAATACGTTCACCGCCTGAGGCGTAAGACCGACATGGCCCATCACGGGAATGCCACGATCGCATAAAAAGGCGACGGTTTGCGCCATCGCTGCGCCGCCTTCCAGTTTGACCGCAGCCGCGCCCGTCTGTTTGAGAAGGGTAGCGGCGTTCTCGAAAGCCAACTGCGGCGAGGCTTCGTAGGATCCGAAGGGCATATCGACGACCACCACCGAATGGAACGAACCGCGCACCACGGCCGCACCGTGGTTCGCCATCATGTCCAGCGTCACGGGTATCGTCGATGGCAGTCCGTAAATGACTTGCCCGAGTGAATCCCCGACCAGCAAAAGATCGCAATGTTCATCCAGCAACTGCGCCTGCCGGGCGGTGTAGGCGGTGAGCATGACCAGCGGCTCTTGCATCACGCCGTCCTGCTTGCGCGCACGAATTTTCGGCACGGTTAGACGCTTCATCGGCGCGGGCGTTGGGTTGGCACGGCTTGTCGCAGTGTCGATCTGAAAAGTTGTGGACATGGATGTGCTTCTAGCGCGGCGGTGGATTTGCGCAAATCCAGTCTCGACTGGGTGTTGCTTTCGTTGCAGAAGCAAAACGGAAGGGCACGTATGACGAAATAGGTGCTGGGGAAGGAATAAACGAACATGGCCGGACCGGGAATACGTAGCGAAAAACAGACTGCGGAAGGCTGGTCGTCACGATCCGCCTTTATCCTAGCTGCAGTGGGCGCGGCCGTTGGATTGGGCAATATCTGGCGTTTTCCGACGCTTGCCGGCGAAAGCGGTGGTGGCGCATTCGTGTTCGTCTATATCCTATGCGTATTTCTGCTGGGGCTTCCGCTGGTACTATCCGAAATTTTTATCGGCCGGGCGGGGCAGACCGATGCGATCGGTTCGATCAAGCATGTCGCACGCAAATCGCGGGTGTCCGAAGGCTGGTCGATCTTCGGGGCGGTCGGCGCGCTGGCCGCATGGCTTATCCTATCATTCTATTCCGTCGTAGCGGGCTGGGTCCTGTATTATGTCGGCGTGATGGGCATGGATTTAATTCAGGCAATTCTGTCGGGCGATCCCTTTCGCGGCGCACTCGCAGGCGAAAGTCAGGAAGTAATGCAGGGGCGTATGAGCGATCTGTTCGCCAGCCCCGTCTTGCTGTTGAGCATGCACTTCCTGTTTATGGGCGTGACCCTGTTCATCGTGGCGCGCGGTGTGTCCGGAGGAATTGAAAAAGCGGCAACGATCTTGATGCCGGCCTTCTTCGTCTTGCTGGTCGGTATTACGATCTATGGGGCGATCACGGGTGATATGCAGGAGGCGCTGACATTCCTATTCACGCCGGATTGGTCGAAGCTCTCCCCGGAAGTCATCAATTCCGCTCTTGGGCAAGCCCTCTTCTCGATGTCGCTAGGCGTGGCGGGGCTGATAACCTACGGTTCTTATATCAAGGAAAGTTCGGGGTTGGGCGGTACGTCCGGTATCATCGCGCTCGCCGACACGGGCGTTGCTATGCTGGCCGGCCTGATGATCTTTCCGATCGTATTTGCCGTTGGGCTCGATCCCGCCGCCGGCCCGACATTGGTGTTTCAGTCGCTGCCCTTTGCGTTTCAGGCGATGCCGGGCGGGGCGATCGTCGGGCTATTGTTTTTCGTGCTGATTCTTGTCGCAGCTGTGACCAGTTCGATATCCTTGCTAGAAGTTCCCACAGCCTATGGTGTGGGTGAACGCGGGTGGAGTCGCAATAAGTCGGCCCTGATTTTCGGCGGAGGCGCGTTTGCCGTCGGGATTTGCTGCTTGCTTGGGTACAATGTTTGGTCGGATGTACGACCGCTCGGTTTCTGGTCGATCTTCGAAAATACCGATATCCTCGACACGGTGGATGGATTTACCGGCAAGGTTATGTTGCCGGTGGGTGCGTTGCTGACTTCCATCTTCATTGGATGGAAGGCCGATCGTAAGCTATTGCAAGCGACAACTGGTTTATCGCCCATTATGTTCGGTATTTGGCGAGCCCTTATCGCTTGGCTCTGTCCTTTGGCCGTGACTGCCATCCTTATTACCGGTTTGTTTCCCAGCATTCTCGCCTGAACGACAAAGGCCGCCCTATTTAATAGAGCGGCCTTCGAAATCTATCGATTGAATATTAAAGCTTCGTTTCGGTATGCTTTTTTGCTGCGTCATCATGCACATTCTTACCGAGGGCCATCTTCGCGACGTTCAGAATACCCATATCGCCGTTCCATATTTCGGCATCGCCAAGGTCCATGCGAAGAAATAAAAGGTCTGGATCGGTTTTGCCTTCGTCGTACCAAGCTTCGACGAAGTTGTTCCAAAACTTATCGAACCGTTCTTTGCTGGTTTCGACCGTCAAATTGCCGTGAAAACGCGCCCACATTTTATGGTCTTTTCCAGCGAAAGTCGCCGTCGCGCCCCCGAGCTTGGCAAAATCGCTTTGCTTTTGCGTAAAGAACCAAATCGAACTGTCGGCATCCTTATCGAGTTGCGCCGACATGGGGACGGCAGTCGTCGGATCGCCATCCAACTGAAGAAACAGAAACGACGATTCCGACATCGCTTCCCAGAACTTGTAACGCAAATCGTCTTCTTTGCCGCCGCTATTGTATCGCATAATATGCTTCCTTGATATTTGTTACGTTGCCTACCCAACGGCGACGTTCGTCCGTTTGTTCCATCAGTCCCAATTCTTCATTTGACCAAAAACCGCGCGGGTAATCCGTCTTTCGACTAGGCAATAGGCTGGAAAGAACATATATGGAACGTATGAGTTCACTGTCGACGATCGAAAAGCTGGGTATTCTTGCCGATGCTGCGAAATACGATGCATCATGTGCGTCGTCCGGTACGGCCAAAAAGAATTCATTGGGTGGAAAGGGCATCGGTTCGACGGAAGGGATGGGCATTTGCCATGCTTATGCGCCGGATGGACGATGTATCTCGTTATTGAAGATATTACTGACGAACCATTGTATTTTCGATTGTCATTATTGCATCAATCGCAAAAGCAGTAATGTGCGCAGAGCGCGTTTTACGCCGCAGGAAATTGCAGACCTTACGCTTAATTTCTATCGCCGCAATTATATCGAAGGTCTTTTTCTCTCTTCCGGCATTATCAAAAGTTCCAACTATACGATGGAGCAGATGGTCGAAACCGCCCGTATTCTAAGAGATGAGTATGATTTTCGGGGCTACATTCATCTTAAAACAATTCCGGAAGCAGATGCCGAACTGGTTCACCAGGCAGGGCTTTATGCCGATCGCGTTTCGATCAATGTCGAACTTCCAACGGATGCCGGGCTCACACGGCTCGCACCCGATAAGAACTCGCGCCAAATCGAAGATGCTATGGGCAAGGTGAAGTCTGACATTGTGGAAATGAAGGACGCGAAGAAGCGGTTCAAACATGCGCCGCGTTTCGCACCAGCTGGGCAATCGACGCAGATGATCGTGGGCGCGGATAGCGCAAGCGACGCCGATATCGTGGGAAAGGCCAGTCGCCTTTATGACGGGTTTCGTTTGCGCCGCGTGTATTACTCTGCATTCAGTCCCATTCCCGATGCAAGCGCTGTGCTCCCTCTCAAAAGGCCACCTTTGATTCGTGAGCATCGTTTGTATCAATCGGACTGGCTGATGCGGTTTTATGGTTTTCAGGCGCGGGAGGTGATGCAGGCGACAGAAGCGGATGGCAATCTGCCGTTGGACATCGACCCCAAATTGGCCTGGGCATTAAAGTTTCGGGAGATGTTCCCCTTGGATATAAACCGCGCACCGCGCGAAATGCTTCTTCGCGTACCCGGCTTGGGCGTAACTTCGGTGAACAGACTGTTGGCGGCGCGAAAGTTCAAATCGTTGCGTTTGGACGATGTCGGAAAAGTTACGGTATCTATCGCGAAGGTGCGTCCCTTCATTTCGACCATCGATTGGCGACCGACCACCCTGACCGATCGTGCCGATCTGCGTAATCTGTTGGCACCAAAGCAGGAGCAACTGGAACTGTTCGCTGCATGACCGCGCCCAACAACAACGCGTATTCCAATGTAGCAATGGATCATTACACGGTAGCGATGCTGGAACCGGACGATTTTGCGTTCTGGCGGGATAAAGCTCGGCATCTGGTTCAATGCGGCATCGCTCCCGATCACGTAAGTTTTACCGAACCGGGCGGCACCGAAAGCCTGTTTGCAAGCAGCGAAACTCAACTGCCGCCCGTTCCCATCGATCCACCACGTATATCGGTAAGTAAACGTTTTCTATCGTTAGCGAAGAATGCAGCCCTTCATTCGGATCTGGAACGGTTTTCGCTGCTATATAGGCTGTTATGGCGGCATCAGACAAACCCGCGATTGATGGACGACAAAACCGACGATCATGTCCGGCGGTTGGAAGAAATGGACAAGAGCGTCCGTCGTGACAGCCATAAAATGCATGCTTTCGTCCGCTTTCGTATGGTCGAGGCGGACGGAGAGGCCGAACATTATGTTGCGTGGTTCGAACCCGATCATCATATCGTGCGGGCCAATGCGGGGTTTTTCAAGCGCCGGTTTGCCAATATGCGCTGGTCAATTCTGACACCAAAAGGCTGCATTCATTGGGACGGCGAAACGATGCGCGAAAGCCCCCCCGCAGAACGTGGTGATGCTCCGGGTGGTGATCCAGTCGAAGATCTTTGGCGGAAATATTATGCGTCTATTTTCAATCCCGCTCGTTTGAAAGTCGGCGCGATGATGAGCGAGATGCCTAAAAAGTATTGGAAAAACATGCCGGAAGCCGCTTTGATACCGGAATTGGTGGCGGGCGCACAAAAGCGGGAGACGGAAATGGTCGCAGCGGGTGAACTGGATTTTGAAGAACGGCCGGATACATTGGCGGCGATCGACAAGGCCATACATGTATGTCGCAAATGTCCGATCGGCGAACTGGATAATCGCGCGGTGATGGGAGAAGGTCCGACGGAAGCCAACCTAATGATTGTCGGTGAGCAGCCGGGCGATCAGGAGGATCAGATCGGGCAACCGTTCGTCGGCCCGGCCGGTCAATTGCTCGACGTGCATCTTCAGAAAGCCGGAATTGATCGTGCGACCGCGTATGTCACGAATACGGTGAAACATTTTAAATATGTGCAACGCGGCAAACGGCGCATTCACCAATCCCCGGCGGCCAAAGAGATCGATACGTGTCGTTGGTGGATCGAGGCCGAACGTGCGATAGTCCAACCCAAACTGGTGCTAGCGATGGGAGCAAGCGCAGCGCGTGGCATGCTGGGAAAAACGGTCAGTATTACTAAATCGCGGGGTACGCCCACGATGTTGGAAGATGGAAGCGAATTGTGGATTACCGCCCATCCATCCTATCTGTTGCGACTGGATGGAGAGGCTCGTGACAAGCAGGAAAGACTTTTCGACGCAGATTTGGCTGCGGTCAGGGAGCGATTGGCTGAATTGGCGGAACAGTAAGCTAACAACCGACGATAATGGGGCGCCGGTTCATTAATGATGGTCCGATATTCGTCATGAAATCAAGAAAACGTCGCACGGTTATAGCCAGCAGAATCAATCGCAAAATAGGGCGGTTTTCTGCAGAACGTAGGACGATTAGACTTCTTGCCGTCGCCGGGCTGTTCCTTGCAGGTTGGGCATATATATCCGCAAATCCTCAGCACAACCCATGGGCACCGCTGGATTTGCGCGACCCGGCGGGTTGGGCCACTCAGCGTAAACTCGCCGCCATGCGCACTAATGTAGAGCAATGCCGCGCGGTTCTGGATCGTAGCGGGATTGCTTTTTTAGCATTGGAGCCAACTGGTGAAGGCGCATGCGCCCGGCCCGATCGCACGCGTTTGGCCGATTACCCATTTGCGAACAGCACACCCGCGACCACATGTCCTCTGGCGGCGAGTATGGAAATGTGGCTAAGACAAAGCGTTCAACCGGCGGCCGAACGCATTTTCGGCCAGAATGTCAGCACCATTCGCCATTTGGGTGCATATAGCTGCCGTCGCCTCTACGGACGCGGCAGCGGACCCTGGAGCGAACATGCTACCGGCAATGCCATAGACATCGCTGGTTTCACGCTCGTCGATGGAACCGAAATTAGCCTCCTGGCAGATTGGGATGGTTCACCCAACAACACCGAATTCTTACGCGAAATCCGCGATGGCGCTTGTGGGTTGTTCGGGACCGTCCTGTCGCCGGATTACAATGCGGCGCATCGCGATCATTTTCATTTCGACCAAGCCGATCGGGTTTGGCAAACCTGTCGGTAGGCGTATCTAGACGGCTTCGATGGCGTAACCGGCCGACCGCACCGTGCGTATCGGGTCTTTCAAACCGTCAAAGACAATGGCTTTACGCAAGCGGCGAATATGAACGTCGACCGTGCGCAATTCAATGTCGCTTTCCGTGCCCCAAACGCCGTCCAGCAATTGAACACGTGAAAACACGCGCTTCGGGTTTTCCATAAAGAATTTCAGGAGCCGATATTCCGTCGGGCCGAGTTTTACGATCTGGCCTGCGCGTTGCACCTTATGTGCCACCGGGTCGAGCGTGATGTCGCCGACTTCGATATTTTCGCCCGCAAGAGCCGGGCGGATACGGCGCATAACCGCTGCAACGCGCGCCAGCAATTCGCGCGGCGAGAAAGGTTTGGTCAGATAATCGTCCGCCCCCGTTTCCAGGCCGCGGATACGGTCGTCTTCGGTTTCGCGAGCCGTGAGCATAATGATCGGGACGTGAGCGGTTTCCTGATTGCGCCTCAGGCGACGACATACCTCGATGCCACTCGTGCCTTCGATCATCCAATCGAGGATCACCAGATCGGGCGTCTCTTCCGAGGCCAGTACCAGTGCATCATCACCATCGGGCGTTGTACGAACATCGTACCCTTCGTTTTCGAAGCGATATTGTAGCAATTCGGAAAGTGCGGGATCGTCTTCGACTAACAGCAGCTTCGCAATCGTCATCGTCGTGGTCCCAATTGTACAACTATTGGCGTTCGGTACCGCAGGTGTGCGCTGCCAAATCGTCGAATTTCGAATTACGCATCATCGTCTGCCGGATAGAAGCCGGTCGCGGCAAAATGCACCATCTCCGCAACATTGGTTGCATGATCGCCGATCCGTTCGATGTTACGAGCAACGAACAAAATTTGTGCCGCGCTCGAAATGGTCGCAGGATTCTCCATCATATAGCTGACGACATTGCGGAAAATAGAATTGTAAAAGGCGTCGACCTTCTCATCCGCAGCGATCACTTCCTTTGCCAAAGCAGCGTCGCGTGCTGCATAAGCTGTGAGAACATCATGTACCATTTCGCTGGCAATATCGCCCATCGCGGGCAGCAAGGTTAGCGGTTCGAAACGATTGCGTCCCTCGATTTCACCGACCCGCTTGGCGATGTTTTTCGAATAATCGCCGATCCGTTCGACGACACCGGCGATCTTCAATGCCGCAATAACCTCACGCAAATCATCGGCCATCGGTGCGCGCAATGCGATGACCCGCACAGCCAATTTGTCGACTTCCGATTCCAGCGCGTCGATCTTTTTGTCGCGTTTGATGACTTTCTTCGCGAGCAGTTCATCGCCCTTGATCATCGATTCCAAGGCTTCCTGGATCGACAATTCCGCAAGCCCGCCCATCTCTGCAATCAAACCGCGCAAACGGGTGATGTCTTCATCGAAAGCTTTGACTGTATGTTCGTTCATCACCCGTACCGCCCGGTAATATAGTCCTGCGTTCGCTGTTCTACAGGATTGGTGAAGATATCGGTAGTGCGCCCATATTCGACCATCGTACCCAGATGAAAGAATGCAGTACGCTGCGAAACGCGGGCTGCCTGCTGCATGGAGTGGGTCACGATGACGATGGCATAACGTCCGTTCAGATCGGCGATAAGCTCTTCGATCTTGGCAGTCGCAATCGGATCGAGAGCGGAGCAGGGTTCGTCCATCAGAATGACTTCTGGATCGACTGCAATGGCGCGGGCAATGCACAGGCGCTGCTGTTGCCCGCCCGATAGGGCAGTTCCGCTATCGCTCAAACGGTCCTTCACTTCATTCCAGAGGCCAGCGCGCTGAAGCGATTTTTCTACAATCGCGTCGAGTTCATCCTTCCCTTCTGCAATGCCGTGAATCTTCGGACCGTAAGCGATGTTGTCGTAAATCGATTTGGGAAACGGATTGGGCTTCTGAAACACCATGCCAACACGCGCACGCAGATGAACGACATCCATCTTCGAACGATAGATATCTTCTCCGTCGAGCGTGATTTCCCCCTCCACCCGCGCAGTGGGAATGGTGTCGTTCATGCGATTAAGCGTGCGCAGAAATGTCGATTTGCCGCAGCCGGACGGGCCGATGAAGGCGGTCACATATTTGGTCGGAATTTCGATCGATACATTGTCGATCGCCATTTTGTCCCCGTAAAAAACGGACACATCCTGCGCGCGCATCTTCGCGTCGGTGGCTTCCAGATTGGGATGTATGACTGTCACCACTTTTTCTCAAACTTATTGCGTAGGTATATCGCTAGGCCGTTCATAACCAGCAGGAACAGCAGCAGCACGATGATCGCGGCGGAGGTCCGTTCCACGAAGCCCCGATCGATTTCATCGGACCAAAGATAGATCTGCACCGGTAGCACGGTTGCCGGTGACGTGAACCCTTCGGGCGGTGTCGACACGAACGCACGCATGCCGATCATTAGCAGCGGCGCGGTTTCGCCCAATGCGCGCGCCATTCCGATAATGGTACCGGTGAGAATGCCGGGTAGGGCAAGCGGCAGGACGTGATGGAACACAACTTGCACCGGCGATGCGCCGACAGCCAGTGCGCCATCGCGTATGGACGGCGGCACCGCCTTGATAGCGTTGCGTCCGGAGATGACGATTACCGGCATGGTCATCAGCGCCAGCGTCATTCCGCCGATCAACGGCGCGGAACGGTAGTTGGGAAAGATCCATAAGAACACGGCAAGACCCAACAGGCCGAATATGATCGACGGAACCGCCGCCAGATTGTTGATCGATACTTCGATAAGATCGGTCCAGCGGTTCTTCGGTGCGTATTCCTCCAGATAAAGTGCAGCCAGGACGCCGATCGGAAAGGCTAGCAGCAGGGTCACGGCCATGGTCAGCATCGACCCTTTCAACGCGCCCCAAATGCCTGCCGCCTGCGGGTTCGTCGCATCGCTGCGGGTCAGGTAACCCCAGTCGAAATTGCGCGACAATTTGTCCTGCGCAGCGAGGTTCTGCGCCAATGCTTGCGTTTCCGCGGTACCTTCACCCGAATATGCGGCGGCAAGATCGGGCGTGGAAGGCAGCCAAAAGGTTCTGCTTTGCCGTAGGATTGCCGGATCGTCGACGATTTGATCGGCCACCTCACGCCAGGCTGAACCGGCTAATTGTTCTGCGCCATCCCGCCCCAAAGCCTCGATCGCATAGAATTCGATTATGGATGGCAGACCCTGTGCTTCCAACCGCTGCTTGGCATTGGGCTGAGCCATAGTCGCCGCATCGGCAGAAATACCGGCTTCGGTAAAATCGATCGGCACGGCCAGCTCGGTCCGCTGAAAGCCACCGATGCCGTTCATGCCCATCGTTGCCAACAGGAATGCAAGGACCGCAATGGAAAAGACTATGGCGGCGAGACCGGCGAACTTGAACCGGCGTTCGGCAGCATACCGCTTCTGCAGACGCTTTTCGAATGCAGCGTTGCGGGTATTCGCGCCCGATGGGGAGGTCGTGTCATTCATATGCTTCACGGAACCTCTTGACGACGCGCAACGCGATAAAATTCAGACCCAAAGTCACCAGAAACAGCACGAAGCCCAATGCAAAGGCGCTTAAGGTCGCGGGGTGATCGAAGCTGCCCTCGCCGGTCAGCATCGCGACGATCTGGAACGTTACTGTCGTCATCGCTTCCAAAGGATTGCCAGTCAGATTGGCGGCGGCACCGGCGGCCATCACGACAATCATGGTTTCGCCGATCGCCCGGCTGATGGCGAGCATGATGCCGGCAACGATGCCCGGCAGGGCAGCGGGCACCAGCACCTTTTTAATCGTTTCGGATGTGGTCGCGCCCATCGCGAGGCTGCCGTCGCGCATGGATTGCGGAACGGCGGCTATGGAATCATCTGCCATGGAGGACACGAAAGGGATGATCATCACCCCCATGACCAGACCAGCGGCGAGTGCGCTTTCGCTAGATGCGCCGGTGATTCCGGCCGATACTGCTACGTCGCGCACGAATGGGGCCACGGTCAGCGCTGCGAAATAGCCGTAAACGACAGTCGGAACGCCTGCCAAAATTTCAAGCGCCGGTTTCAACCAACTGCGCAATCGCGGTGTTGCATATTGGGTAAGGTAGATGGCACTCATCAAGCCCAACGGAATGGCCACGATCATCGCGATGATGGCACCGATATAGATCGTGCCCCAGAACAGCGGGATTGCGCCATATCGTGTCGCGTCCGGATTATCCGGATTGGCCATCGGATCCGGGCTCCACTGTGTACCGAACAGGAACGATGCAGGGTCGACCATGCCGAAGAAGCGTACGGTTTCGAACACAAGGCTCACGACGATGCCGAGCGTGGTCAAGATCGCGACAAGCGACGCAAGCAACAGCACCGTCATAACGGCTTTTTCAACGCGCGTGCGTGCGGTGAAATTGGGTTTGAGACGTAAGAATGCCCAGATACCGGTCAGCAATCCCACCGCCAGCGTTCCGCCGATACCGATCAGATTGCTACGCTGAATGGCCGCGCGATACGGCTCGATCAGCGCAACGGCTGCTTCGTTGAAGGTTGCCGGCGCCGTGCCATTCGCCACCGCCCGCGCTTCCCGCAACAGAGCCTCCCGTTGGAAATCGAAAGCAGGAAGGTTCGCAGCGGCGGGCGTGGCCAAGACGGTCTGATCGATAAGATACGGTGCAGTTGCCGCCCATAATACGATGAACATCGCCACCGGAATTACGATCCATAGCGCGACATACCAACCGTGATAGGTGGGCAGGGCAGCGAGCCGGGCGCCATTGGCATTCCGTTTGAATGCCCAGGCACGCGCGCGCGCTGCAAGCCATCCGGCGAGGCCAAGGCCGACGGCAAGTAGTAGGAGAATTGCAGGCGACATCTATTGGGTCAGCCGCGCTTTATATGGGGACGCCACAGGCGTGCGGGAAAGCACGCTAATGCGGGCACGTGATCGATGGAATGCCCCCATCGGCGCAAAGACAGAATCATCCGCATCACACCTTCCGCGTTGTTCGGCAAATGTGACAATCGCATGACTCCAGGAATTGTCGGCATTACTATTCGTCCATATCGAGCATCGGTACACGGACCGTAATCGTGGTACCTCGCCCAATTTGGCTCGTAATGTCCAGTCGGCCGCGATGCCGTTCCACGATATGCTTCACGATCGCCAATCCCAGCCCGGTGCCGCCCGATGCACGACTGCGGCTAGGGTCGGTACGATAGAAACGCCGAGTCAAATGCGGAATATGTTCTTCCGCAATGCCATCGCCCTCGTCGGCCACGATCAATTCCGCTTCGTCATTTTTGTTCGCCTGCAGGCTGACGCATACCGGCTTGTCATGCGCTCCATATTTAAACGCGTTATCGACAAGGTTGCGAACGAGCTGTTCCAGTTGCCGTGTGTCGCCCGCCACGTTCAAGTTCGATGTAAGATCGAGCCGTAGACGGTCGGCGTTGCCCAGTCCGGCTGCTTCGCGTGATGCGCGCTCCACCAGTTCCGCAAAAGGAACCGCATCTTGCGGTTGTTCGTGTTTCTCCGCCTCGATGCGGGAAAGCGACATCAGATCGCTAACGAGGTTTTGCAGCCGACGCCCCTCCGACAAAATTGTATCGAGAAATTTTTCCTTCTTGTCGTGCGGCAGATTATCGCCACCATCGCGGATGGTTTCGACATATCCGATGATGGAGGCCAGTGGCGTACGAAGTTCGTGGCTGGCATTCGCGACGAAATCGGTATGGGCGCGACCAATGTCTTCTTCATTTGTCTGATTGAGCAACTCGATCACGGACAGTCCATTGGACAATGTCTGTTTGTTGAGCCGCCAGACATCGCGCCTGCGGGAAAGGCCGCGAACTTGTGCGAACCCGCTTTTGTTCGATTCGAGTAGCTTTATGGCTTTGGGGTGCCGCAGACCCACGCGCATGTCTTGGCCGACGATATGGCTTCCCAAAAGCTTGCGCGCCGCGCGATTGGCCGCCGATATCTTCCCGCTTTCGGTAATTAAGATTGGCGTGCCCGAATATTCGACCAACTCGCCCATATTGGCACTGGAAAAAGGGTTTGGTTCTGCGGCGGTCGCACGTTCTGGCGGGGCGCCGGTTACGAGCCAGAGTGAGCCGATCCATACCGCGACGACCGCCAGCGCCAACCACCATTCCGCGCCGCTCACAATCATCACGATGGCGCTGATTAGCGCCAGCAGGGCACTGATCCAGGGAATGGGGCGCGTGCCTGCCATAATGACGCGCATAATCGCATCGAACGCACATGACCATAGCGACAGCGCGATCGAATACCACGGTCCGAGAAAATGTTGGGGAAGTTTGGTGACCCCTACGGGAATCGAACCCGTGTTTCAGCCGTGAAAGGGCCGCGTCCTAACCGCTAGACGAAGGGGCCAGATATCCGAAATCGGACCGGTGGCGTGGCGGCGCAATTAAGGGGAGGGGCGGGACACGTCAAGGGTCGGACGCCGCCGAACCGATAATATTCCGCGCGGTTTCGACTTTTTGCCTTCAATCGGCCCACGCGGCATCTTCGAGATGGAGTTCCGCCGCCGGCCGTGCGCCCCAATCGTCGATCTTCGCGCGCCCGGCTAGCCATAATTTACGCCCCTGGGTGGCGTGTAGCAATGCCTGACCCATGTCGGTTGACGCGGCGCGGAAGGCGATCGCTTTCAACGACACCCCATCGGCGCTTCCCACGATGAGTCGCAGATGATCCGTCCCGACTACGTCCGCCTTGATGATATGTACCGGACCGACCGCCACTTTCGGCCCCGGCCATCCAACGCCATATGGACCGGCTTCCTCTAGCGAAGCGACCAGATCAGGCACCAGCCCTGTCGGTGCGACGGCCAGATCGAGTTTGAGCGAAAGCGACGCCTTCGCACGCGAAACGCCGGTCGCCAGTCTGTCGTCGATCCAATCCGCGAATGGATCGATCGCATTCGCGTCTATCGTAAGTCCCGCAGCCATCGCATGGCCACCGCCTGCCACCAGCAACCCCTCCTCGCGCGCGGCGATAATCGCCGCGCCGAGATCGACGCCGGAGATGGATCGGCCGGAGCCTTTTCCCACGCCATCGTTCCGGGCAACGACGATCGTCGGCTTCCCGGTTTTTTCCTTGATCCGGCCGGCGACGATACCGATTACGCCAGGGTGCCAGCCTTCGCCTGAAACGACGAGTACGGACCGATTGTGCTGCGCTGCAATCTGCGCCTCTGCCGCCTCCTGAACTTCGCCCTCGATAGCTCGGCGTTCCTCGTTAAGCACCGATAGTTGGGCGGCGATCGCGTGCGCCTCTTCCGTGTCTTCGGTCGTAAGCAGCCTGACGCCCAGTGTCGATTCACCGACCCTTCCCCCGGCATTGATGCGCGGGCCGAGCGCGAAGCCCAGATCGCTGCAGACCGGGGCGCGCTTCAAACGGCTTGCATCGATAAGCGCGGCCATGCCGATATTGCGGCGGCGCGCCATGACCTTGAGACCCTGTGCTACGAAGGCGCGGTTCAACCCGTGCAGAGCTGCCACATCAGCCACCGTCCCCAAGGCCACCAGATCGAGCAGCGCCATAAGATCGGGCTCCGCCCGGTTTTCGAAAAAACCACGTTTCCGCAGCACTCGCACAACTGCGATTGCAAGCAGAAAGGCAACGCCCACGGCGGCCAGATGCCCATGCGCCGCGCTTTCGTCCGCCTCGTCCAAACGGTTGGGATTGACCAATGCAGTGGTCTTGGGCAATTCGTGCGCGCATTTGTGATGGTCCACCACGATGACGTCGACGCCGATATCGTGCGCCATTTGCAGCGCCTCGAATGCCATCGCGCCGCAATCGACGGTAACGATCAGGCTGGAGCCTTCCTCCGCCAATTTGACCAACGCTTCCCCGGTGGGGCCGTAACCTTCGAGCAGGCGGTCCGGAATGTAATAGCGCGCGTCGCTTCCCAGCATCCGTAGCAGACGGATCATCAGGGCGGAACTGGTCGCGCCATCGACATCGTAATCGCCGTAGACAGTCACGGTTTCACCGGTCAGCACGGCCTGCGCGATCCGGTCGGCGGCAATGTCCATGTCCTGAAAAATGGACGGGTCCGGCAGGAATGCGCGTAAGGTCGGGGAACGGTGCCGTTCCAGATCGTCCTGCGACACGCCGCGCGAAAGCAGTAATTGCCGCACGATATCGCCGTTTAGCCCCATACCGTCAGAGCGAATGTCCATATTCCCGCCGCGCCAGTGCCATGCCTTGCCTGACAGCGAATGGGTTACACCGAAAACGGGGGCGGATGTCTGCACGCTCATAATATTGGTTTAGCGTAACGCAGCCTCTGCGGATAGGCGCACGATTGACAATCACCGCCTAACCGCGATGGTCTTCGCATGACCCACAGTGAAGCCCCATTACTGATTGTCTGGCATGGTCGGACGGGAACCAGCGAGGCGTTAGCAAAAGCTGCCTTTGACGCGGCCGGACAAGGCGGGTCGGGCCAAACGGTCTTATGCAAACGAGCAGAAGATGTGGCGGCGGACGATCTGCTTGGAGCCGCCGCTTATCTGTTCGTGTGCCCGGAAAATCTGGCGGCCATGTCAGGCATGATGAAAGAAATGTTCGACCGTACCTATTACGCGGTTCTGGGGAAGATCGAGGGGCGGGGTTACGCCACGATGATTGCCGCCGGGTCCGATGGGGAGAACGCGCAAAAGCAGATCGATCGCATCGCCAAGGGCTGGCGGCTGCGGCGGGTGGCGGACCCGTTCATCCACAACACCAAATCGCAAACGCCGGAAGAGATATGGGCGGCGAAAGACGTTCCTGACGACGCGATCGACCATGCCCGAACATTGGGTGCTTCGATGGCCGAAGGATTGTCGCTCGGTATCTTCTAACAGCCGACCCGTTCTATGACGCGAGCTTGGCGGTCAGTTCATTTTTCGCGGCCAAATATTCGTGTTCCAGCCGATCGACCCGGTCCGCCACGCTTTCCACCTTATCGACGCTGCCGACGCCTTGGCCGGAACCCCAGATGTCCTTCCAGGCCTTAGCCTTGCTGTTACCGCCCGATCCGAAGTTCATCTTGCTGGGATCGCTGGTCGGTAGATCGTCGGGGTCCAAACCGGCTTTCTCGATCGAACCGCGCAGATAATTGCCGTGTACGCCGGTGAACAAGTTCGTGTAAACGATATCGCCCGCAGCGCTGTCGACGATTTCTTGCTTGTAACCTTCGTCCGCGTTGGCTTCTTCGGTCGCGATCCAGGCGGAGCCGATATAACCGAAATCCGCGCCCATTGCCTGTGCCGCCAAGACCGATCGACCATGCGCGATGGAGCCTGACAGGGCGACCAGGCCATCGAACCAGGTTCGAATTTCCTGCATCAACGCAAACGGGGATTGCGTGCCTGCATGCCCACCTGCACCGGCGGCAACGGGGATCAGGCCGGTAGCGCCCTTGTCTATTGCTTTATGCGCAAACCGGTCGTTGATGACATCATGCAAGGATATCCCGCCCCAATTCTTTACGGCGGAAAAAATGTCCTCCCGCGCGCCAAGCGACGTAATCACCATCGGCACCTGCCATTTTGCGCATACCTCCATATCTTCGTCCAGCCGGTCGTTGCTGCGGTGGACGATCTGGTTGACCGCATAGGGCGCCGCGGGGCGGTCGGGATT
>JBAUIN010000032.1:0-2886 GCA_049682975.1 Pontixanthobacter sp.
CGCATTGTCGGAGCGTTCCAGTGCAATAAGCTGGTCGCAGCCGATGCCGCGATGGCGATCCGCCAATCGTCGCACGCGATCCGCGTCCAGTTCCGGCAAGGGGTCGGCGCGCCCGTCCAGCACGACGAAATCGTTGCCCAGGCCATGCATCTTTACGAAGGAAACGCGCATGGCAGCGCATCTATGCATTGGCGCGCGCGCCGTCCAGTGCAGCCAGCCAGTACCGCCATTCAGTATCGCCGCCCAGTATCGCCGCCCAGTATCGCCGCCCAGTGTGGGGATTGTCGCCGGTGCCGCCTTGGCAAACCGTAACCGTCCACGGTAGGCCCACCGGAACAACGACAGATACGGAGCCTGCCCCATGCCGCGTTACTGGCTGATGAAATCCGAACCCAACGTCTATAGCTGGGACGATCTGGTGGCCGAGGGGGAGGGCACCTGGGACGGGGTGCGCAATCATAAAGCGAAAAACAATCTGGCCGCGATGAAGGTCGGCGACCAGGTGTTCTTCTACCATTCCAATATCGGGCTGGAGATCGTCGCCATCGCCGAAGTGACCGTGGCCGACATCCTCGACCCGACCGATCCGGACGAAAAATGGGCGGCGGTAAAGATCAAGCCGGTGGCGACTTTAGCCGAACCGGTCACGCTGAAACAGGTCAAAGCCGAACCGCGGCTTGAAGAGATGGAATTGGTGAAGCTGATGCGCCTGTCGGTCAGCGAAGTGCGCAAAAGCGAATGGGATATCGTACTGGAAATGGCGGGCGGTACGGAGCCGGTTTGAACGAATTGTGGTAAAGACACAGATGTTTCGTCTCAAAACGCGACAGCGGATCGAAGCGCTTGGACAGAATGGTTACGATTCGGTTAACACGCTCGCCATGAGAAGAGCACTGGTCCTGACCGATGAAACCGCCGGAAACGCATTTTTGGCTACCCTCCCGCCGCATATTCGCACCGGCAAAGCGCCGGTTCGGGCGCGTTCCGGCTTTCGTATCACTGCGAAAGACACGCGCGAATTTCTGATGGCCTATTGCGCGTGCTTTCTCGCGGTGAGTGCGTTTATCCTGTAATTGCGGCCGCTGCTTCAGCGGCGGACAGTTCGGCCTTGTAAAGCCTGCGCCCGAGCCATGCGGATATGAGACACATGCCCGCGCTCAGCAGCAATTGTTCGGCGATGGAAATACCTGCATAACTCAATCCCATCGCCGCCAGCGATCCTACGACCATTGCACCCGAATTGACGATGTTGTTTGCCGCGATCGTGCGCGCCGCCTGCTCCGGCGCGACGCGAGTGGTGAGGAATGCGTAGAGCGGCACCACGAACATTCCGCCCGAAATGGCAATCCCCAACAAAGCGAGCAGCAGAAACGTCGCCATCGGCCAGGCGAGAAATTCGCCGACGCTCAGCAATTCGCTGGGCGCATCGGCGGACCATAGCCGCACGACGAAATAGAACGCGACTACGAACAGACCCATCGCGATGACGGAAGACGGCGAATATCGCGCCGAGACCTTGCCCTTCAGGAGCGCGTTGATCGACATCGAACCGATGGCCACACCGATGGAGAATATCACCAGAAACAGGCTGGCAACCTCCGGTTCGGCCATGATGACATTCTTCGCCAGCGGCACGAACTGGATGAACAGCACCGCGCCGATGGTCCAGAAGAAGCTGATGG
This sequence comes from Pontixanthobacter sp., assembly GCA_049682975.1. Taxonomy (GTDB): domain Bacteria; phylum Pseudomonadota; class Alphaproteobacteria; order Sphingomonadales; family Sphingomonadaceae; genus Pontixanthobacter. Next base: position 1,683 of record JBAUIN010000032.1, read on the forward strand.
CCAGAATGGCGTAGTACACTTCGCGATTGTTCATCGTTTCTCGGATCAGATGCTTGGATGCGCGCCACAGATTCCAGTCGAGCTTCTCCTTCACCAGCCCCTGCGGCGGGGCATCGGGCACCTGGCGGCTAACAAAATAGCCGATGATCGCGGTCACGATTATTCCGGCGGCGGCGTATTCCACGTCGATCCACCCGGCCAGAATCGTTCCTGCGAGGATGGCGATATAGGTGCCCGCTTCGACCAGCCCGGTGCCGGCCAGAACCTCGTCCTTCTTCAGATGCTGCGGCAGAATCGCGTATTTGATGGGGCCTAGAAAAGTGGACTGCACACCGGTAAGCAGCAGCGCCAGCAACAGCATGGGTATCGCCACCCATTCCACTAGAATGCCGCGCCATGCCAGATACAGCCCTACGGCCCCTATCAGCATCAGCACGATCTCGCATGCCTTTACCGTGCGGATGATCGCCGCCTTGTCGCGCATGTCGGCCAACTGCCCGGCCAGCGCCGACAACAGGAAGAACGGCAGGATGAACAATCCCGATGCGACCGCGCTGAAAATCCCCTCCGTACTGGGCGAATTGTACACCTGATACACCACGAACAGAACCATCGCGTTCTTGTACAGATTGTCGTTGAAGGCGTTGAACAGCTGCGTCACGAATAGCGGCAGGAACCGTCTGCGGCGCAGCAGATGCGTCGTCGTCGTCATGCAGCCCCCCAGCGTTGATGCGCGCCCGCCGCCGGGCGAATATCCGTTCGATCGTCCACTGCGAGCGGCTCTAATGGTTTGCGTGGGCCGGACAAGGAAAAAGGGGGTGATGCCACGCGAACTGGTGCTTTTGCGAAACGGAAAGCTGCGATAGGGGGGCGGTCATGCTCAGTCTGCCCAACATGCTGACCCTGTCGCGCATATTCGCGATACCGTTATTGGCGGCGCTGCTCTGGTGGCCGGATTGGAAGCTGGGATATTGGCTGGCGTTCTTCCTGTATTGCGCGATGGGCATCACCGATTATTTCGACGGCTATCTCGCCCGGTCGAGCGGGGCGGTATCGAAGCTGGGCATTTTTCTCGACCCGATTGCGGACAAGATCATGATCGCCGCGGTCATTCTGGTGCTGACGGCTCAGGGTTATCTGCGCGGGCCGTATGCGGGCGATGCGCATGTGATCGCGGGGCTGATCATCCTGATGCGCGAGATCG
>JBAUIN010000033.1:0-2046 GCA_049682975.1 Pontixanthobacter sp.
ACGCACAAGGTCTCTCCGGCTTTGCGGCGCAATTGTTCACCAACAATGCCGGCGTTTCGATCCTGGCTTTTGCATTGGGATTTGCATTCGGCATTCCATCGCTGTTGCTGCTGATACAGAACATGGCGATTTTGGGGGCGATGCTGTGGCTGTATTCCAGCGTCGGCCTGACTTGGGAATTCGCCGCCTGGCTGAGTGTGCATGGCACGACCGAACTGTTCGCCATTTTGCTGGCGGGTGCGGCGGGCGTGCATATCGGGCGCATGATGGCCTTCCCGGGCGACCGGTCGATCCTGGCTGCACTGGCGGATGGTGGTCAGCGGGCGGCGCAGGTCATGATCGGAGTAGTGCTGATGCTGGTCTTCGCCGCCTTGTTGGAAGCGTTTCCGCGTCAGCTTGCAGGAACCGAGGCGCGCGCGATCATCGGCATTTTCATGGCTATCTTTTGGGTCACCTATTTCTTCGCGTTCGCACGCAACACCCGGCGCGATCCGGCATGAGCAATGCGGCGGACATTCGCGCGTCGGCAGTGCGCAAGGCAGATAAGCGAAAGCGCGAACTGGTCACGCCGGAGGGTGTCGCACTGCCGCTGACCATCGCGTCGCGCGGTAGCCGCGCCGGTGCGATTATAATCGATCTCATGATCCTCGGCACGGCAAGCATCGCGCTGACGATCGCATTGCTGTTCATTGCGTTCGGCACCCTCTCCGGCCCGAATGATGGTGAGCTTGCGGGTGCGACCGAATTTCTGTTTATCCTGTGGAGCCTGACGTGGTTCATCGCCTGGAGCGGATATTTCATGTTCTTCGAAATGGGACCACGCGGGGCGACGCTGGGCAAGCGGCTGGTCGGCATTCGCGTGGCGGCGCGCGATGGCGGACGGTTGACGCCGGAGGCGGTAATCGCACGCAATCTGCTGCGCGATATCGAATTGTTCTTGCCACTCGTTTTGATTGCTGGCGCACCTGACGGACAGGGTGGTGCGGCAGGCTGGGCCGCGCTGGGATGGTTCGTGATTTTCCTGCTGTTCCCCTTCTTCAACAAGGATGCGATGCGGGCGGGCGATCTGGTGGCGGGCACCTGGGTACTGGATGCACCCAAACCGGAACTGGCGGCGAACCTGTCTACCGGAGGCACCGCGGCAACCCATGTCAGCGACGTAACCGGCACGAAATACCAGTTCGGAGATGAAGAACTGTCGATCTACGGGGAGTATGAACTGCAGACGCTGGAACGCATATTGCGCGATGGCCGTCCGGATGCTCTGAAAACCGTAGCTGAGACGATCTGCGCGAAGATTGGCTGGACACCCGGCACCGGGGATGAGCGTGCTTTCCTGGAAGCGTTTTATGCGCAATTACGAAAACGACTGGAAAGCGATATGCGCTTCGGCAAGCGCAAGGCCGATAAGTTCGCCGAGTAATCCGGCAGATTATTCGGCGGCGAAAATCGCCACTTCGTTTGTGCCGTTATTATCCGCCCGGCCGCGATACATGCCCTGCGTATTGAAGCTGAAAATAGTTTCGCCATCCGGTGTCAGCAAAATAACGCCGCCATCGCCGCCCAATTCTTTCACTTCCGCCAGCACGGCATCGGCGGCCTTCTGCGCATCGACATTGGTCAGGCGCAGACGTGTGCAAATCTCATGCGCGACGCCAACGCGAATGAAATATTCGCCCGCCCCGGTCGCGCTGACGGCGCAGCTGCGATTGTCGGCATAGGTACCCGCACCGATCATCGGCGCATCGCCGATCCGGCCCCAGCGTTTGCCGGTCAGCCCGCCGGTCGAAGTGCCCGCCGCCAAATTGCCCGACATATCCAGCGCCACTGCGCCCACCGTGCCGAATTTGTGATCGATGTCCAGCGCACTCACTTCGCGCGCCTTCACCCGTTCCAGCGCCTCGCGCCGGCGATCGGTCGCAAACCATTCGGCCGGTGCGGTTGCCAAGTCCGCGTCCGCCGCAAATTCTTCCGCGCCGACACCGCTCAAAAAGACGTGCCGTCCATCCTCCATCACCGCATCGGCCAGCAATATCGGGTTCTTTA
>JBAUIN010000034.1:0-6116 GCA_049682975.1 Pontixanthobacter sp.
GGGCGGCTTTTCGATCGATACCGAGCAGCTGACCTATGGTGCGAACCTGACAGCCAGCTGGGACCCCGATCTGTTTGGCCGATTGAGTGCCCGCCAGCGTGCGGCGAATGCGCAAGTCGCCGCAAGCGCTGCCGAAATCGCGTCCGTACGCCTGTCGCTCACTGCCGAGATCGCCGGCGCAGTGATCGACTGGCGCACGCTGATGGATCGGCAGAATGCCTTGCGCGAAGACGTGGTTGCCGCCGAAACGCTGGTCGCGCTTGCCGATATTCGGGAACGTGCGGGCATCGCGCCCGGCTTCGACCGAGTGCGCGCCGAAACGACCGCAGAGGCAAGCCGTAGCAGACTGGCCACCCTCGCCAGCGACGAGCCGCGCATCGTCGGACGATTGGTGACGCTTACCACCGCGTCCGGTCAGCGCGTGCGCGAAGTGCTGGAGAGCGAGACGGCGCTCGATGCGGCCGCCCCGATACCGGCCAGCTTGCCATCGCGGCTGCTAGCCAACCGCCCGGACGTTCTGGCGGCCTCGGCCCGATTGACCGCGGCGGATGCCAATCTGTCCGCCACCGCCGCCAATCGGTTTCCGCAATTCACCTTGTCCGCCGCGCTCGGCCTGCTGGCATTCGATCTGCGCGGATTGTTCGACGACGATGCGATCGTTGGTTCGGTCGGCGGATCGCTGCTTGCCCCCATCCTCGATTTCGGCAGGATCGAAGCGGAAATCGATGGTGCCGCCGCCGACAAACGCGTCGCGTTCCAGAACTATCGCGCCCGCGTTTTCACGGCGCTGGGCGAAGCGGAAACCGCCTATGGACTGGTCGATGCCGCCGACCGCGAAGTGACGGTCAATCTACGCGAACGGGCGAGCGCCAGTCGGGCCGCCGAACTCGCCGAAGTGCGGTTCCGCGCGGGCCTATCCAATTTCCTCACGGTGCTGGACGCACGCCGGGTCGCCGATGCATCGGGCGAACGCGCGGCGGCAGCACGGGGCCGCGCGGCACGGGCGCGTGTGCTTCTATGGCAGGCATTGGGCGGCAATGCCGTGCCGCCCGAAGACGACTAGGCCCCGAAGACGACTAGGCCCCGAAGACGACTAGGCAGGGCGTTTCTTCAACAACGCCGCGCGGCTGCAGCGCACGACGACCTCATTGCGCTGGTTCATCAACTCGTGGTCCCAGGTCACGATCCCTGCATCGGGACGCGATTTTGACGGCTTCAATGCGGTAACTTCGCTCGTAGCCCGCAACGTATCGCCGATGAACACCGGCTTGGGCATTACCAGCTTGTCGTAACCCAAATTGGCGACCAGCGTTCCCAATGTGGTATCGCCGACCGACAGGCCGACCATCAGTGCGAAGGTGAAGGTGCCGTTCACCAAAATCTGTCCGAATTCGCTTTCCTTGGCGGCGTCCGCATCCAGATGCAGCGGCTGCGGATTGTGAGTCATGGTGGTGAACAGCAGATTGTCGGTTTCGGTCACCGTCCGCCGGATATCGTGTTCGATGTGGTCGCCCACCGTCCATTCATCGAAATACCGCCCTGCCATCGCCTCGCTCCTTATGCTGCAATCTGTCCGCCGATCACACTTCGCTTGATCGCAAAGGAAACCGGGTTCAGACCGTGTAAAACAACCCCCTAAATCAGAGTCGCCCATGACGAAACCCGCCCCGCTCGATCGCACGAAATTCCGCCAAGCCTATCGAGCTGAAGAGAATGCGTGCGTGGCGGAGCGCATCGATCAGACGGCGTCCGTAACCGCCCTGCATAACGAAGCGTCCGCGATGGCGCAGGCGCTGATCGAGGGGGCGCGCAAGCGCAAGGCGAGCGGGATCGACGCGTTTCTGCATCAGTTCGGCCTCGACACCGAAGAAGGCATCGCATTGATGTGTCTGGCCGAGGCACTGCTGCGCGTGCCCGACAGCGGCACCGCCGATATGCTGATCCGCGACAAGATCGGCCACATCGAATGGGGCGAGCATCTGGGTAGCAGCAGCTCCACCTTCGTCAACGCCGCCACATTCTCGCTGATGCTAACCGGCGAGGTGCTGGAACAGCCCGAACGGCATCAACGCGGGATGAGCGCGACCCTGAAACGCACCGTGGGCCGTCTGGGTGAACCGGTCATCCGCAAGGCGACGTTGCAGGCGATGCGCATATTGGGCGGGCAATTCGTATTCGGCCGCACGATCGACGAAGCGCTGAAACGCGCGGCACCCGAACGCAAGGAAGGGCTTACGCACAGTTTCGACATGCTGGGCGAAGCGGCGATGACGTTCGACGATGCCGCCCGCTATCGCCAGGCCTATGAGCGTGCGATCGACCGTCTGGCCCGAGAGGCGGAGGGTGGCATCTCGCGATCACCCGGCATTTCGGTGAAGCTGTCGGCTCTCTATCCCAAATATGATTTTCTCCACGCCGATGCGGCGCGCGAAATTCTGGTGCCGATCCTGAAGGATCTGGCGATGCGGGCGCGGGCAGCGGATATTCATTTCACCATCGACGCGGAAGAAGCCGAGCGGCTGGAAGTGTCGATGAACATCATCGAGGCGCTGGCGGCAGACGACGAGATATTTACAGGTGGTTGGATCGGCTTCGGCCTCGCCATTCAGGCGTATCAGAAGCGCGCGGCGCCTTTATGCGACTGGATCGTGAAACTGGCGCGCCGATACGACCGCCGTTTCATGGTCCGGCTGGTCAAGGGTGCGTATTGGGATACCGAAATCAAGCTGTCGCAGGTCGGCGGGTTCAAGGATTACCCGGTATTCACCCGCAAGATCGGCACCGATGTGTCCTATCTCGCCTGCGCCGCCAAATTGATGGCCGCGCCCGAAGCGATCTATCCCGCTTTTGCCACGCATAACGCCTATACGATTGGCGCGATCAAGGCACTGGCCGCGCAGACCGGGACCGTCAGCGATTTCGAATTCCAGCGGCTGCACGGCATGGGCGAGGATATCTACGACACGCTCGGCACGATGGAGCGGAACGACAAAACGCCCGTTCGCATCTATGCACCGGTCGGCAGCCATAAGGATTTGCTCGCCTATCTGGTGCGCCGCCTGCTGGAAAACGGGGCAAATTCGTCCTTCGTCAATCGGATGGCCGATGCGGATGTGCCCGCCGCCGATCTGGCGACCGATCCTGTCGCAGACATGCGCGCGCTCGATCCGTACCGCAATCCGGCGATCCCGCTGCCGACCGATATCTTTCCCGGTCGCACGAACAGCGCGGGAATCGATGTGGCCGATCCGCTGGTGCGCGAACCGTTGATGGCGGAACTGACGCAGCTTGAGGACAGGCATTGGCATGCCGAGCCGACTTTCCGCATGGCCGAACTGGATGGGGAGGCCGAGGTCGCCCCGATCAACAAGCCGCAGGATCTGAACGATGAGGTCGGCACGCGGCGCGACAGTCTGGCGCAGGAGGTCGAGCAGGCGATCGGTCTGGCCGCCGATATCCAACCGGGCTGGAACGCACTGGGCGGGGAAAAACGGGCGTTGCTTTTGGAAGCCGCCGCCGATCTGTTCGAGGATCACAGCGCCGAATTCCTCTCGCTCTGCCAGCGGGAGGCGGGCAAGACGCTGATCGATGGCGTGCTGGAACTGCGCGAAGCGGTCGATTTTCTACGCTATTACGCTAGCGAAGCGCGCGCGATGTTCGCGCAGCCGTTCATTCTGCCCGGCCCGACCGGCGAAGAGAACCGGCTGACCATGGCGGGGCGCGGCGTGTTCGCCACGATCAGCCCCTGGAACTTCCCGCTTGCGATCTTCATCGGTCCGGCAGCGGCGGCGCTGGCCGCCGGCAATACGGTGGTCGCGAAACCGGCGGAACAAACGCCGCTCATTGCCGCGCTGGCAGTAAAGCTATGCCATGAGGCGGGTATTCCAGAGGACGTGTTTCAGCTGCTCCCCGGTGCGGGCGATGTCGGCGAAATGATCACCTCCGACCCGCGGCTCGCCGGCGTATCCTTCACCGGGTCGACCGATACGGCTCGCGCGATCAACCGGGCATTGGCAGCGCGCGAAGGCCCGATTGCGACGTTTATTGCGGAAACCGGGGGCCAGAACGCGATGATCGTCGATAGCAGCGCCCTGCCCGAACAGGTGACGCGCGATGTCGTCGCCAGCGCGTTTCAAAGCGCGGGCCAACGCTGCTCGGCCCTGCGCGTCGTCTATCTGCAGGACGATATTTACGACGACACGCTGACCATGATCCGAGGCGCGTTCGAAGCGCTGGATATCGGCGATCCCGAAATGCTGGCCACCGATGTCGGTCCGGTAATCGATCCCGATGCGAAAGCCGCATTGGAACGTCATGTCGCGCGCCGCAAAAAGGCGGGGCGGACCGTGTGGCGGCGCAAACTGCCACGCGGCACCAGCGCCGGATGTTTCGTCGCGCCGACGATCATCGAAATGGATTCGATCCTGGATCTGCGGCGCGAAAATTTCGGCCCGGTGTTGCATGTCGTCCGGTTCAAGGCCGCGCAACTCGAAAGCGTAATCGACGATATCAACGCCACCGGCTACGGCCTGACGCTCGGCCTTCACAGCCGCATCGAAGCAACCCGGCGATTGGTGGAAGCACGCGCGAAAGTCGGCAATTTCTACGTCAATCGCAACCAGATCGGCGCAGTTGTGGAAAGCCAACCCTTCGGCGGGGAGGGCCTGTCCGGCTCCGGACCTAAAGCGGGCGGCCCGCATTACGTCGCCCGGTTCGCGACCGAACGCGTGGTCTGCATCGACACGACTGCGGCGGGCGGCAATGCGACGTTGCTGGCGAGCGGATGATGCGATATTCGGTTTCTGTTCAGCCGCGAACGCGTTAGACCTCACGCCCATGATACGCCTGTTCTCGCTTCTCGCCGCGCTGGTTCTGTCCAGTTGGTCCATACCCGCCTTTGCCGAAGTCACGATGAGCTTCCACAGCTTCAACGGCTCCGTCCTGTTCGGGCGGTACCCGCATACATTCGTCGTGCTGGAGGGAACGGTCGATCGCACCGGCGAGGTGGTCGATGAAAATTACGGCTTCACAGCGAAGAACATCAGTACCCGCATTTTGTCCGGCCCGGTCGAACATGAAATCATGATCGAGAAAGACAAATATATCCGCAAGACCAACCGGCATTTCACGGTAACGATCACCGAACAACAGCTGGCGGAAGTGCGCGATACGGTGCGCGCTTGGCGTGATGCGCCAGGCAAGTATTATAGCCTGGATGAACGCAATTGCATCCACTTCGTCGGCGCACTGGCGCAGATTGTCGGCGTAAAAGTGGACTATCCCGACAATATGACCCGCCGCCCCAAAAAGTGGCTGAACCATATCACCGCGCAGAACCCGCAATTGGGTGCGAAGCGGATCAAGTAACCGCTAATCCGGCAAAAGCACTGCGTCGGGCTTGCTCCGCCAACCGACAGCGGGAATGACATGGAATATGGCGATACTCAGCGACAAATGGATTCGCGAACGCGCGCGATCGGATGGCATGATCGAACCGTTCGTGGAGGCGCAGCGGCGCGACGGATGCATTTCCTACGGTCTCAGCTCCTACGGCTACGATGCGCGGGTTGCGCCGGAATTCAAGATTTTTACCAATGTCGACAGCAGCGTGGTCGATCCCAAGAATTTCGATCCGAAGAACTTCGTCGATCGCGAAACCGATATGTGCATCATTCCGCCCAACAGCTTCGCCCTGGCGCGGACCGTCGAGTATTTCCGCATTCCCGAAGACGTGCTGGTCATCTGCCTCGGCAAAAGCACTTATGCCCGCTGCGGTATCATCGTGAACGTCACTCCGCTTGAGCCGGGGTGGGAAGGTCATGTGACGCTGGAATTTTCCAACACCACCCCCCTACCAGCCAAAATATACGCCAATGAAGGCGCCTGCCAGTTCCTATTTCTGAAAGGAAACGAGCGGCCGGAGACGACCTATGCCGATCGGGCCGGTAAATATATGGGGCAACAGGGCGTGACGCTGCCACGCCTTTGACACGCCTTTGACACGCCTTTGACACAGGCCCTTTGGACAGCCATGAAAACGGCACATCCAAAGGAGCCGTTATGAGCAAAGAAAACCGTGAATTCGATATCGTCGTCTATGGTGCGACGGGCTACAC
>JBAUIN010000035.1:0-2487 GCA_049682975.1 Pontixanthobacter sp.
TCCTGCGCCACTTGGCGTGCGCGTTCGTAAAAACCGCGATCGCTGGTTTTGTGACGCAGCCGCCAGTCGCCGGGATCGACGGGTAGCGGCAGAGCGATACAGTCCATCGCGCCTGTAGCGTGCTCCACCAGATCGACAGCCGATAACGAAATCACCCCGCTACGCGCGCAGAGCAGCCGAATGCGGCTTGCACGGTCCAATGCGAAGCATAGCGCATGGATTTGATTGCGCGCCGCATGACGGTCGAAGGAGAAACCGAGTTCGGCGGCACTGGTCCGCAGACGTTCCAAATGCAGGGGAAGCAGTTCGATGCCGTTTTCTGGATCGAACCGCATGGTTTCGATAAGGTCGAATTGCGCGGCCATGTTTTGAGCCGAATGATCGGGAATAAGGTCGGGAATTTGGTCGACCAGGGATTGCCGCACGAAGCCGCCTTTCACGATCGCCTCGCGCCATTCGGTCATCGTATCGCTGTCGGCCACGATGGCGGAGCCGACGCCCAGCACCGCCGTGCCGCGATCGTTTTCGATCGGTGTCAGGCGCAGCGTGCGGATCGCGACGTTGAATGCGGCCTCGCCCCGTGCGCTTTCCTCCCGTGCGTTTTCACCGTCTTCAGGCGGACCGATCCGCCCAATCGCGCCGCAATAGGACCCGCGCGCGTCACGTTCGATATCGCCAATGAGTTCCATTGCGCGTATCTTGGGTGCGCCGGTGATGGAACCGCAGGGAAACATCGCGCGGATGAGATCGGCGGCGCCCTTGTCCGGGGCGAGCGTGGCACGAATGCCCGTGACCATCTGATGCAATGTGGGATAGGTTTCCACGGTAAAGGGCGCATCGACCGCGACGCTTCCGGGCACGGCGATGCGCGACAGATCGTTGCGCATCAGATCGACGATCATCAGGTTCTCGGCCTTGTCCTTCGCCGAAGTCGCGAGTTCCTGTTTCAGTGCATTATCCTGCGCCGTATCGCGGCCACGGGGGCGCGTGCCCTTCATCGGCTTCGCCCTGACCTTGTCGCCGCTCGACGCGACGAACAATTCCGGCGACAGGCTGAGCAGCCAGTGCGATCCATCGAATATAAGCCCGCCATATCCGGCCTGCGCCGCCGGACGCAAAGCGCGATAGATGCCGACGGGATCGCCGCGATAGGACCCGGCTAGCGGGAATGTCAGATTGGCCTGATAGATATCGCCTGCACGGATAGCCTGCTGGAGCTTTTCGAACGCCTGAACATATCCGCCGATGCTGATCTGCGGTTCCAGCGGCCCGATCGCCCCGCCGCTCTGCGCGTGTTCCGCCAGCCAGTCGTCTACCGCATCGGGCGCCATCCTCTGCACCGTGTCGAAAAGCCCCAGCCAAACCAGCGGTCCGGCGGCTCCACTGCGCGCGCTCGCTTGCGGCATAAGCTTCGGTTCGAGCGCCAGGCCCGCTTCATATGCGATATATCCCGCCAGATGCCCTTGCGTTTCGATCCGCGCCGTATCCGCTGCCGCCAGAATGTCGGCGACCTCTTCCGGCCGGTGCGCCACGAAAATCTGCACAGGATCGGCAAACAGATGCGCGTCGGCACCGCCGCCGTTGCGGGCATCGTCGAGCAGGACAAAGGCACGCCGTTCCACCATATTGTTCCGCCATAGTCCTTGTGGCGCGCAAGTCGAGAGGATCGGGGTGTCGGCCGCGTGTCGGAACGCCGTACCCTTGACCATACAGGCCACGCTACGCCACAGCGCGGCGGATCGATGGGCAATATGTAAGGACGGCAAATGGGCACGATATTTTTGGGGCACAGCGACAATGGTGAGCCGCAATCCCTCGATCTGTCGCGCGCCAACCGGCACGGACTGATCGCGGGCGCGACCGGTACCGGCAAGACGGTGACTCTACAGGGCATGGCCGAAAGTTTTAGCGCCAACGGCGTGCCGGTGTTCGTCGCCGATGTGAAGGGCGATCTGTCCGGCATCGCCATGCCCGGTTCGCCGACCTTCAAACATGCCGACAAGCTGGAGGAACGCGCGGCGGAACTGGGTATGGAGGATTACGCATATTCCGACAATCCGGCGGTGTTCTGGGATCTGTACGGTGAACAGGGGCACCCCATTCGCACCACGATCAGCGAGATGGGGCCGCTGCTTCTCGCTCGATTGCTCGATCTCAACGACACGCAGGAGGGCGTGCTGCAGATCATCTTCCGCCACGCGGACGAGAACGGTCTGCTGCTGCTGAACTTCGCAGATTTGCAGACCATGCTGGCTTGGGCCAACGAAAATGCGAAGGAACTGTCGGGCAAATACGGCAATGTCAGCCGCCAGAGTGTCGGCGCGATCCAGCGGCAATTGCTGAGTTTCGAAGCGCAGGGCGCGGATCGGTTCTTCGGCGAACCCGCGCTGGAGATCGACGACTTTCTGAAAATGGACGATCAGGGGCGCGGCATCGTGAATGTGCTGGCCGCCGACAAATTGATGCGCAGCCCGAAGCTCTACGCCA
>JBAUIN010000036.1:0-3004 GCA_049682975.1 Pontixanthobacter sp.
CATCCCGCGTGCGAGCGAGTGGCAATTGAACGTGGTTTGGGCCGAACCGTTGACTGCGAACGAGACTGCCGAATTTCAGACGATCTTTTCGAGCCTGAGTTTTTCCAGTGAATAGCGGGTAGTCTCACGCAAGGGGCGTCAATACACCCCGTCGATTTCCGCAGGCAGGCGCGCTTCGGGCGGTTCCAGCAACAGGCTGCGATCGAACAGCAGCGCACCTTCGGCATCGCGAAGCTGGTTGTATTTGTCCGCCGAAACGTCGGCGACTGCACCCGGATCGCGCAGGATTGTGGGCTTCAGGAACACGAACAGCGTACGCCGGGTCTTACTATTGCGGCGGCTCTTGAACAATTCGCCGATAATGGGAATATCGCCCAGGATCGGCACCTGATTGCGTGTTTCCACCTGATCGTCGCTGATCAACCCGCCCAGCACGATGGTCTGGCCGTCATCCGCCAGTACCGTCGTCTGTATGGACCGGCGATTGGTGATGATGTCCGCCGCGCCGGTCACGCCGTTGGTCAGGGACGACACTTCCTGGCTCACATCCAGCCGCACCGTATCGCCTTCATGAATGCGTGGCACCACGCGTAGGGTGATGCCGACATCGGCCCGTTCGATGGTGGTGAAGGGTGTGGTGGTAATCCCCTGCGACACGAAGCTGCCGGTGCGGAACGGCACGTTCTGACCGACCACGATTTCGGCCGGGCGATTGTCCAGCGTGGTGACACTGGGCGTCGATAGGAGATTGGCCTTGGTCGACTGGCCGAGCGCCTGCACCAGAATGGCAAAATCGCCCCGGCTACCGATCGTGGCGTTCAGGCCTTCACCGACGACAGCCGCTGCCGGCGCGCCGACGAAGCCCAAGGCCTGACGCAGCGACAGACCCAGATTGCTGAACGACGTCGCGCCCGTATTGACCGGAATATCCGCCGCCCCGCCAAGGCCCAACTGAATGCCAAGCTGTTCCGACTGATCACCGGTAATCTCGACGATGGCCGCCTCGATCATTACTTGCGGGCGGCGCACATCCAAATCCTGCACCAGCGTTTCGATCATCGCGACGCGGGATTTCGTGCCGCGAATGACGATGGCGTTGAGTTCGGGGGCGGCCTGCACGGCCAGATCTTCGTCGGAAAAACCGGGCGCTGCGCCCGCGTTGGATCCGATCTGTCCCCCGGCACGGCCACGCAATTGTTCGATGAAAGCTGAACTGTCGCCCAACGTGGGTAGCCCGCCGGTGGCAGACGTGGTTTCGCGTATGGGGTTCGCGCCATCGACCAGCCTGTTGTCGCCGATCGTGCCGCCGGTTCCGCCCAATGTCCGGGCTGCCGGATTATTGGCCGTGCCCTCACCGCCGATCAGCCCGCCAATGACCTGTGTGATGGTCTCCGCGTCGTTATATTTCAGTCGAATGACCCGCACGACCATCGGTTCGCCATTGGGTCGGTCCAGCGTGCGCGCGATACGGCGGGCTTCCGCAATGTCGGCGCGCGTGCCGCGTACCAGCACGATATTGCTGCGTTCGTCCGCGACGGCTCGGGGCCCGCCATCCTCGCCGCCCATGATCGCTTCGATAGCGGAAGCGACGTCGACCGCCGATCCTTCTCCGATTGCGATAGTCGCGAAACCCGGTGCCTCCGCCGCGACTCCGCCGCGATCCAGCGTTCCCGCCAGCGAAGCGATACGCGCGACATTATCGGCATAATCGGTCACGACGATCGCATTGGGATTGGTCACGGCCTCCACACTGCCGAACGTCGCGACCAAGGGTTTGAATATCCGCGCAGCCGCTTCCGGCGACAATGTCCGTAGCCGGATCAGCCGGGTGACCACGCGCCCTTCCGCAGAACCGTTGCTGGGCTCGCGCGCGGCACTCGCCTGCGGAACCACGCGCCAGGCTCGGCCATTGCGGACGACCGCGTAACCTTGCCCGCGCAGCACAGTCACGAACAATTGCCATACGCCTGCAGGGCTTAAGGGCGTCGCGGATGTCACATTGATCGTTCCCTGAACGGAAGGATCGAGGATGATGGTGCGCCCGGTAATCCGGCTGATCTGCTGCGACACGTCGGCGATGTCGACATCGCGCATATTGATCACCACATCGCCGCTTTGGCCGGTGGGCGCCCGTTGCGCAGTGGCGGGTTGTGCCAGAACCACCGCCATGGCGATGGCCAGGATCCAGCGCGTGAGGGTGTTCATGGCCGCAGGCATTAGCGGACTGGCACGTTCAAGGAAACCTGTTTTCCTTCGCGCATCAGCACAATACGGGCGGACCCGGCGGCCATCGCCCGGCGCATCAATTCGCGTTCGTCCGTACCGCTGCGTACCGGTGCACCGTTGAAACTGCGAATGACATCACCCGTGCGCAGCCCCGCCGCGCGTAGCGGCGCGGGCAGCTGATTGCCGACGCGATAGCCGCTGGGTGCAGCTGCGCCCTGTCTCGATGGTTCGATGGACGGTTCACGGTCGATCGGCGCAACCGCATCGGGCCGCTGCACAGGGTCCGAATCTTGCTGTTGGGAGGGAATGAGATTGCGGATAGCCTCAACACCGGTCGGCTCGGCGGAACCCGGCGTAGTGCCCGGCTGCTGTGTCGGGGTACGCGTGGGCGCAATACCCGCATTGGCGGGGCTGCCATCGCTGTCGGGATTGAAGCCGAGAATGCGCCGCCCGCTACCGGTGCGCAGCGTGACCGTTTCGGTGTCGATCGCTTCTACGACGCCGCCCGGCGTTGCATCGCCGATACTTACCGGAATGACTTCCCCATCGGGTCCGGCGATCAGCGCTACGGAATTGCTAGCCGGGATGGCTGCGAAAATGGCACGTAGGGTCAAGTCGCCCCCGCCCTGCACCGCGCCCGTATCGACGGCGATGCCGAATGGGGCCAGCGCCAGCAGCGGATTGATATCGGTGGCTGCGGAGCTGGACGCGATCGGGCTGGCGACCGGTTCGACGCCGGAATATCCCAGCAAACGCCAGGTAAGATTGGCGAGCGCCA
>JBAUIN010000037.1:0-8377 GCA_049682975.1 Pontixanthobacter sp.
GTGCGTGCGCCCTACGACGTACACGAAATTATCGCGCGACTTGTGGACGGAAGCGAATTCCACGAATTCAAGGCGCAATACGGCTCCACGTTGGTTTGCGGGTTCGCGCATGTCTGGGGCATGCCCGTTGCGATCCTGGCAAATAACGGCGTGCTGTTTTCCGAAAGCGCGCAGAAGGGCGCGCATTTCATCGAATTGGCGCAGCAACGGCGCATTCCCCTGTTATTCCTGCAGAATATCAGCGGGTTCATGGTGGGCGGGAAATACGAGGCGGAGGGGATTGCCAAACATGGTGCGAAACTGGTCACCGCCGTCGCCACCGCCACCGTTCCCAAAGTCACCGTCGTAATCGGCGGCAGTTTCGGCGCAGGCAATTACGGCATGTGCGGCCGCGCCTACAGCCCACGCTTCCTGTTCACTTGGCCCAATGCGCGCATCTCCGTCATGGGCGGCGAACAGGCGGCGAGCGTTCTGGCGACCGTCCACCGCGATGCCGAAAGCTGGTCGGACGAGGAGGCGGAAGCGTTCAAGGCCCCCATTCGCCAGAAATACGAAGACGAAGGCAATCCCTATTACGCCACCGCCCGCCTGTGGGATGACGGCGTGATCGATCCTGCGCAAACGCGCGACGTGCTGGGATTGGCCTTCGCAGCGACGCTGGAAGCGCCGATACCCGAAAGGTCGCAATTTGGCGTATTCAGGATGTAATCCTATACGAGTTGCGAGCAGAGGAGGGGACCGCATGGCAACGAGAGTCGCTAGGGCAAAAAATGAGGGGCCGGTAAAGCTATGGAACTATAAACCCGGACTGATGGATTACGTTTTGTCGACCGGGTGCGCCGCGATGTTGATTGCAATGACTTTGGCGCTCTGGCGCGGACGGGATCAGCTGGCGCAGCTCGATTTCACATATCCATTACACTTCGGCACGCTGGCGATCGCGCTCGCAATAACGCCGATTATGTTGCTACGGGCGAAAGGGGATCGGCTGCATCGGACATTCGGTTATATCTGGGTTTCCGCAATGGTCGTCACCTCGATCGATGCGATGTTCATTCGCGACATCAATGATGGGGGTTTAAGCCTGATCCATCTGCTCGTACCACTGACCCTGTTCGTATCCTGGCGTATCGTCGCTAGCGCACGGGCGGGCGATCATGCCGCCCACCGCCGACATGTGCACGGCATCATTATCGGGGCGTTGCTGGTCGCGGGCTTCTTCACCTTCATGTTCAATCGCACATTTGCGACGTGGATTGCATCATAGCGGATCGTAAGCCCACGGCATTGTCCCGCTTCGTTCGCTGGATTATCTTTCGCATCTGGCGCGCGCAGGGCTGGACGATCGAAAGTCCGATGCCGACAAACATTCGCAAATTCGTAATTGCAGGCGCGCCGCATCAGTCGAACTGGGATTTCGTGTTCTTCATCGGTGCCACGGCGGAGGAAGGGGTTAGGCCCAGTTTCATGGGTAAACACACGCTGTTCAAGGGGGTCATGCGCAATTTCATGCTGGATATGGGCGGGGTGTCGATCGACCGGCGCAAGCGGGCCAATGCGGTGGAACAGGTTGCGGAGGCATTTTTGCAGGCCGACGAATTGGCGCTGGTCATCGCGGCGGAAGGCACACGGACCAGCGACGGTAGCTGGAAATCCGGTTTCTATCATATTGCGCAGGCCGCCAGCGTGCCGATCGTGCCATGCTGGGTCAGCCCCGAAGACCGCCGCATCGGCTTCGGCCCGCCCATCTGGCCGAGCGGCGATTACGGGGCGGATCTGGCCAAAATCGCCGCATTCCTGCGCACCAACCGCCCCGACTACGAACGGTACAAAGTGCTGGAAGCGCAGGCAGTGGCCATCGTCGCCGATGGGCGCGATCCGATCGGCTAGTTGTCGGTTGCGTCGCGCATCCGCCCCAATTCTGGCAGATCGGTTACGGCATTCTGCGCGAAATATGCCTCCATTGCGTCCAGATCGAGCGGACCGGTCACGGCATCGGTGCCATCGGCGAATACGCTGAAACTGTCGCCGCCCGATGCGAGGAAGCTGTTCATGGTCACGCGATAGGTCGCCGCCGGATCGATCGGCGCGCCGTCCAGCATGGCGGAAACGACGCGCGATCCGCTGGGACGTTTCATGTCCCACACCAATGCAAAGCCGCGCGACGGGGAGAATGTCTGCGCGAACCCCTCGTCGTCGAATTGCTGTTCCAGCAACGCCAACAATTGCGCGCCGGTAAAGCTTTTCGTTATCAGCGTATTGCCGAAGGGTTGGACGGTGTAGATATCGCCATAAGTGATCGTACCGTCCTGCGCCGGAAACAGCCCCGTGCGGATGCCCGAATTGTTCATGAATGCGATTTGCGCCCCCGCATCGCGCGTTGCGTATAATTGCGCATCGGCGATCAGATTGCCCAATGCGGTTTCCTCGGTCGAAGGGCCGGGATCCTTTGCCTCGCCGGGAATGCGCCCGACGGGCCGCTGCGAGGCTTCGCGCGATGCGGCGACATAGCGTTCGACATAGGCGGCTACATCCGCGTCGGGCGCAAATTGCTGATAGGCTGCATTGGGCGCGGCGGGGTTGCCGTCGCGGTCGGTCCCGATGCTTTGGATAACAATATTGTCGGCGCTGCGTGCAATCACTGCGTCGCCCGTCGGGTCGAGGGTCAGCGTGATGTCGGTCAGCATGGAATTGCCGTAACCCGCGCTGGTGATTAGAAAGTCGCGCGCCGGATCGATCGCGGAAAAGTCGCAGATATACGCGCGGTGCGTATGGCCCGAGATGACCAGATCGACGCGCGGATCGACCTGTTTCAGAATGTCGATCAACGGCCCGGCGACCCCGCCGCAGCTTTTGTCATTATAGCCGACCTCGGTCGTCAGCCCCTGGTGGATCGACACGATAATCGCATCCGTTCCCTGCGCTTCCAGTTCGGGAACCAGCGTGTTGATCGTCGCGGCCTCATCGGTAAAAGTCAGTCCCTCGACCCCGCTGGGCGTCACCAGATTAGGCGTTTCCTTCAGCGTCAGTCCGATCACGCCGACTTTGACTTGGCTCGCGCCTTCGCCGAACGTGCGAATGCCGTAAGCGGGAAACAGCGTGCCGCCATCGGGCATGATGACGTTGGCCGCCAGGAATTTGAAATCCGCGCCGGGATAGGGATTTTCCACCAGGCAGGGCTCGCGCAGGGTGAACTTTGCGCACCCGCCATCCTGAATACGTCGCAACTCGCGCCAACCCCGATCGAATTCGTGATTCCCGACCGCGTTGAAATCCAGCCCCAGCCGGTTCATCACCCCGATCGCCGGTTCGTCCAGAAAGATCGAAGAGGCTAGCGGGCTACCCCCGATGAGATCGCCCGCTGCGATGACCAGACTGTGATCGCCGCCCTGCCGAAATTCGTTCACTGCACTCGCGACATAGGCCGCACCAGCCGCATAGACCTGTTGCTCGCTGCCATCACTCTCCGTCAATGTCAGGGGGCGGCGGATCGGTTCGATGTTCCCATGAAAATCGTTTAGGCCGATGATCTTTACGGTGACCGGTTCGGCGGTTCGATCGGGTAGTGTCGAACAGGCAGAAAGGGCGAGAAGCGCGAGCGAGACGGAGGCGATACGAATCATACCGATTACCTACGCTGCTAATGGGTCAGAACGAAGTCGAATCACAGCGCCTGCGCCGCCGCGTACCCACTGGCCCAGGCCCATTGAAAATTATAACCGCCCAGCCAGCCGGTCACATCCACCGCCTCGCCAATGGCATAGAGGCCCGGCACGGTTTTCGCCTCCATCGTTTTGGATGACAATTCGCGCGTGTCGATGCCACCTGCGGTGACTTCGGCTTTGGCGAAGCCTTCCGTGCCGTTGGGGCGGAATTCCCAGCAAGCAAGTTGTGCCTCGGCCGTGCGCAATGCCTTGTCCGGTGCATTGCCGAGTTCGGTGCCGATGGCGATCTTCTCGCTCAGAACATGTGCGAGCCGTTCAGGCAAGTGTTCCTTCAATACGGCTTTCATGGTTGTGCGTGGGGTTTCGCGTTTGGCCACCAGCAGCCAGTCGGTTTTCATGTGCGGTAGGAAGTCCACCGCGACGGTTTCGCCGTGTTTCCAATAGGACGATATCTGCAGGATGGAGGGGCCGGACAGTCCCTTATGCGTGAACAGCGCCGCCTCTTTGAATTCGGTCTTCCCGCTATTGGCGACGATGTTCGCGGAGATGCCGGACAGGTCGCGGAACAGCACATCCTCTCCGCCCAAAGTCAATGGCACGAGGGCGGGTCGTGGCTCGACCACTTTGAGGCCGAATTGCCGGGCCAGATCGTAGGCGAAACCGGTCGCGCCCATCTTCGGGATCGACGGCCCGCCAGTGGCAATGACCAAAGCATGCCCGCCATAGGCCTGCCCATCGGCAGTTACGATGAATGCGCCTGCTTCATGCTCCACTTCGGTTACGTCGCGGTCGCACGACACGTCCACCCGGCCGCCGAATTCGGCCGCTTTTTCGCATTCGGTCAGCAGCATGGCGACGATCTGTTTGGCGCTGCCGTCGCAAAATAATTGCCCCAAAGTCTTTTCATGCCAGGCGATTTCGTGGGCCTCTAACAACCCCAAAAAATCGCGGGCGGTGTAACGGCTTAGAGCCGATTTGGCGAAATGCGGATTGTTTGACAGATAATGCACCGGACCTGCGCCGATATTGGTGAAATTGCAGCGTCCGCCGCCGGAGATCAGAATTTTCTTACCCGGCTTGCTCGCCCGTTCCAGTACCAGCACACGCTTGCCCCGCTGCCCCGCCTGGGCGGCGCAGAAAAGTCCGGCGGCACCGGCACCGAGAATGATGACGTCGTAGGTCACGAGGATCGGGCCGAACGGTCAACCATCGTGCGGCATGGCGGGAACTTCGACGCGTTCCTCGCACCAGATCGCCCAGCTTGCCAAAAACAGTCCGGCGACCATCGGGCCGACGACGATGCCCGACAGGCCGAGCATTCCGATCCCGCTCAACGTCGTCACCAAGATCAACCAATCGGGAATGCCGGTATCGCGGCCGACCAATATGGGCCGTAACAGATTGTCCGCCAATCCGATCACCACCACGCCGGAGCCGATGACCAGCAACCCCTCCCAGATGGCACCGATCGCCAGCAGATAGATCGCGACGGGTATCCACACGATTGCCGGCCCCAACGCGGGCAACAGGCTGAATATCGCCATCAGCAGGCCGAACAGAAGGGCGGAGGGAATGCCGACGATCCAAAAAGTGATCGCCCCCAACGCGCCCTGCGCCAGGCCGACCACGACCGATCCCTTGATCGTAGCGCGCACGATCTGCAGGAACTTGTCGGCCAACCGTTCCGCCACCGATCTCTCCACCGGCAGGGCGGTTACGATCGCGGCGCCAATTTGCTTGCCGTCGCGCAACAGGAAATAGGATGCATACAATGCAATGCCGAAACCCAGAACGAAGCCAAGCGCACTGCCGGTTACCGATAATGCGCTACGGGCAATCAAACCGCTGCTTTCGCGGGCAAAATCCTGGGCCCGATTAAGCGCCGCGTCGAGATTGGCGAAGCCCGAATTGTCGAGCGAGCGCTGGATCTGAAGCGGCAACGCATCATGGACGATGTTGAACCATGCGGCGACATCGATCCGCCCTTCGCGAAAAGCCAGAAAAACCTCGACCGCCTGTTCCACGATAACGCTGCCCAGCATGAAACCGGGGATCAGAACCGCGACGGTAATGACCAGCAAAGTCAGCGCAGCCGCCCGGCTGGGGTGGGTCGGCATGAGGCGCAGGATCGTCTGATTGACGGGTTGAAATACGATCGCGGCAAGGGTTGCCCATAGCATCGCCTGTCCGAAAGGGAGGATCACGATGACGAGCGCAACGGTCACCAATGCCAAGAACAACAAAAACCCGCCGCGCTCTACACGCCGTATCTCGTCAACTTTCTGCATGGTCTGGTCTTTCGTTCCGTGTGTCACCGGGCCCCAAGAACGTGCCGCAAACTCGCCCCGATGATGAGCGCCCCGATGCCGATCAGAACGCAGGCCCAAAACCAATAGGGCAGTGCCAGATATTGTGCCATAGCCCCGGTGTCGGACACCCGATGGGTCCCGTCGATCACAGCCCCATCCGAAAAGAGGTAGCCCCATTGGCCGAACATGCTGATCGCGGCATGCACACCCAGGAACTGCAGGGCGAAACGCGCAATGTCCGCGCGCGCCCGGTTGGCAATCGCAACGATAATCGCGGCGGTCGGGATCAGCACGACCCAGCCGATCATGCTGCGCACCCAGATCGCCGTCGATGCGATGATAATCCCGGCAAGCGCATAAAGCGCGAAAACCCGCCATTTCCTATGGGCGGAGGCAAGGATCATCAGCGCTCCCGCAATCGCCGGACCCAGCGGCCCACCCGCGCTGACGATCGCGTGGGTCAGTCCCCAATTGTCTGGATCGGACAGGATCAGCGCATACCCGCTGCCATTGGGTTCGATGACCAGCCGGTCGAATTGCATGCCCATCGCGATGGCGGTCAAGCCATGCCCCATCTCGTGAAACCAGGTCGTTAGGATGAAGAAGGGATAAAGGACGTAATTGCCGAACGGCAGATAGGGCAATGCAACCACCAGAAGCGCAGCGATGGCCAGCCAATAGGGGTGATCTTCCTGCCGCTGCCGATCGACATGCCCGAATGTGGCAGGCGTTATCGCGCGGCGTTGGCGCCTGAACGGAAACCTATCCGTCACGTTCACCGCGGCGTAGTGCGTCAGACATCGAGGTTCGCGACGTTGAGAGCATTATCCTGAATGAATTCGCGGCGCGGTTCGACGATGTCGCCCATCAGCCGGGTAAAGATTTCATCCGTAATGTCGGCATCTTCCACCTTCACCTGCAACAAGGCACGATTGTCGGGGTCGAGCGTGGTTTCCCACAATTGTTCCGCATTCATTTCGCCCAACCCCTTGTAGCGCTGGCTGGAGAGACCCTTGCGTCCTGCGGCGAGAACCGCGTCGAGCAATTGGGTGGGGCGGGTTATCGCGTCTTCGTCGGTGAAGGCGGGACTGTCGGCATCGGTTTGGTCCGCGCTGTCGCCTTCGGGGCTGGTGGCATCGCCGCTTTCGCCCTTCACCAGCCGCACGGGCGTTTCGTAGACGTCGGCCTGTTCGGTGGCGAGACGATGGAGCTTCCGCGCCTCGGCGCTGGCGACGAACGCCGCATCTATTTCATGCACATCGGTTACACCGCGCCACAGCCGATCGACGCGGATGCTGCCATCGCCGCGCAGTTCGGCGGTCCATTTGGCATCGCTGTCGCCCATATGCAGGCGCTTCGCCGCATCGTCGAGCACGGCGCGTCGGCCCGCATCGCCCAGTTC
The DNA here is from genome assembly GCA_049682975.1 of Pontixanthobacter sp. GTDB lineage: Bacteria > Pseudomonadota > Alphaproteobacteria > Sphingomonadales > Sphingomonadaceae > Pontixanthobacter. The sequence goes on from JBAUIN010000037.1 coordinate 7,377, forward strand.
GGGATCGAAGCTGCCCGCCAGCGCCATCGCCTCGATCATGCCGGTGTCGTATTTGTTCGGAATGAACGCCATCAGATTGCGAATGCGCAAAGCATGGGCGACCAGCCCTTCCAGTTCCGCGCCGCCGCGCGCGCCACCTTCGCTTTCCAAGATACGGCCCTGCAATCCGCCTGCGACCAGATAGCGGTCCATGGCAGGCTGGTCTTTCAGATAAACCTCGCTGCGACCCTTGGCGACTTTGAACAAGGGGGGCTGCGCGATAAACAGATGCCCGTTCTTGATAATCTCGGGCATTTGCCGATGGAAGAATGTCAGGAGCAATGTGCGGATATGCGCGCCGTCGACATCGGCATCCGTCATGATCACGATCTTGTGATAGCGCAGCTTTTCGATATTGAATTCATCGCGAATGCCGGTGCCCATCGCCTGAATGAGAGTGCCGACTTCCTTCGACGATATGATCCGGTCGAACCGCGCGCGTTCCACATTCAGGATCTTGCCTTTCAACGGCAGGATCGCCTGCGTCTTGCGGTCGCGGCCCTGTTTGGCAGAGCCACCGGCGGAATCGCCCTCGACCAGAAACAACTCGCACAAGGCCGGGTCGCGTTCCTGACAATCGGCGAGCTTGCCGGGCAGGCTGGCAATATCCATCGCACCCTTACGCCGCGTCAATTCGCGCGCCTTCTTGGCGGCTTCGCGCGCGGCGGCGGCGTCGATAATTTTCTGAATGATGGTTTTCGCATCGGCTGGATTTTCCTCCAGCCACTCGGTCATCTTATCGCCCATCAGGCTTTCCAGAGGAGAGCGCACTTCGGACGAAACCAGCTTATCCTTGGTCTGGCTGGAGAATTTCGGATCGGGCAGTTTGACGCTGACGATCGCGGTCAGCCCTTCGCGCATATCCTCGCCCGACAGCGTGACCTTTTCCTTCTTCATCAGGCCCGACGACGATGCGTAATTGTTAAGCGTTCGGGTCAGCGCCGCACGGAAAGCCGCCAGAT
>JBAUIN010000038.1:0-48063 GCA_049682975.1 Pontixanthobacter sp.
TGCCGGGCGTCTGTTCGATGTCCCGCTCCAATTCGGTCAGCGCGGACGTGTCTTCGCGTTCCAAATTGACATTCAGCCGCCCGCCGCCGGTAATCTTGAGCCAGGTCAATTCCTGCTCGTTGAACGAATAGCCACCACGATCGGGCTGCGCGTATTCAATTTCCGCCGTAAGCGCGGAATAATTATCCTTCAGGATGAAATTGACTACGCGGCGGGTGGGCGCGAAACCGAATTTCTGGGCCACTTCCTCCGGCAGCACCTCGACCTTTCGAATCGCTTCGGGGGGATAGGATCGGAATTCGCGAAAACTGCCGATCCGCACGCCATTGACGAGGAATATCGGTCGCCCACCCCTGCCCCTATTGGAATTGGTCTGCGGCTCCAGCGCGGTCAACAGATCGGATATCGAACCGGCACCATAGGCGGCGATGTCGTCCTCGTTCAGTTCCAGGATCGGTGCGATATCGGTGTCCACCTGACCCGGCAGGCGTTCGCCCGTAACGACGATCTCGGCATCCGATGCGGGTTCCTCCTGAGCATAGGCGGCATCGACGGTCATCGTCATGGCTATGATGAGGGTTGCGCCGGAGCTAAGGACATCTTGTCGTATCATATCGATTATCCTGAAACATGGCAGAGTGGTCGAACCGACCTCATCGCCATTGCTTTATGCGTGATCGAATGCCCGCCTGTATCATCGAAGCTTGCGGAATGCTGACGCGGGACGCGACCGATCTATTGGCCCACACCTCCGCCTTACCGGCTAGGCTTCCCTTTTGCCCCGCGCCCACCTATATGCGTCGCACAGTTTTCGACCAACGACATGGAACACGGTACTTTATGGCAAAAGAAGAACTCCTCGAAATGCGCGGCAAGGTGGTGGAATTGCTGCCCAATGCGATGTTCCGGGTTGAGCTTGAAAACGGCCATGAGGTTCTGGGTCACACCGCCGGCAAGATGCGCAAGAACCGCATCCGCGTGCTGGTCGGGGACGAGGTGCTGTGCGAGTTGACGCCTTACGATCTGACGAAAGCGCGCATCACCTATCGCTTCATGCCGGGCCGCGGCGGTCCGGGTCCGCAATAAACGAACGTACGTTGCGGCAAAAATAACAATGCCGGAACTCACCCTCGCTTCCGCCAGTCCGCGAAGGCGTGAATTGCTGGCACGGTTGGGCATCAAGCTCGACAGGATCGCACCTTCCGATATCGATGAAAGCCCGCTCCGGGACGAAAAGCCGCGCGATTACGCATTGCGTATGGGCCGGGAAAAAGCGCGGGCATGCGCAGCCGCCAGAGGGTTCGTTCTTGCCGGCGATACGGTTGTCGCGGCGGGACGACGTATCTTACCGAAAGCGGAACAGCGCAACACGGCGCAAGAGTGCCTGCAGTTGCTGTCGGGCCGGCGGCATACCGTCTTTTCTTCCGTCGCATTATTGCATCCAGACGGTGTTCTGCGTGAGCGTGTGAACGAGACGACTGTAAAGTTCAAACGCCTCTCGCCACAGGAGATGGACGCTTATCTCGACCAGGGGGAGTGGCTGGGAAAGGCCGGTGGATATGCCATTCAGGGCGCGGCGGAGGGGTTGATCGTTTCTATTCAAGGCAGCCATTCCGGTGTCGTGGGTCTACCCCTGTTCGAAACGCGCGCTCTGCTGAAGGCGGCGGGGTTTCCGCTTGGCTGAATTCTACGCCGAAGAAGGCATCGGCGAAACGCGCATCGTTCAGGTCGAGAACGGACGGATTGTCGCTGCGAAATTGGATTGGCACGAAGAACTGACGGTCGGCGCGCGGGTAGTTGCACGTATTACACAGCGCAAGCGACAGGACGACCGTGCGCTGCTGCAAACGAACGAAGGCGCTGCGATATGGGCGCGCGATCTACCCAGCAGCGCCAGCGAGGGTAGCGAGGTTACCGTCGAAATTGTTCGTGCACCGATACGCGAAGACGGGCGTGGGAAGCCGGCGACAGGACGGTATACGGACGAACCGCCGCGCAGTTTCTCCGCGATCGGTCGTATACGCGCGACCGGCGAGAATGTCCGCATGGTGCACCGGTTCCCGGTCGATGGGTGGGACGATATCGTGGAGATCGCCGCATCGGGGCAGGTGGCATTCGATGGCGGTAGCCTGATACTCCATCCCACACCTGCCATGACGCTGATCGACATCGATGGGCATCTGCCCCCCCGTGAACTGGCGCTCGCGGCAGTTCCGGCGATCGCGGACACGCTGCACAGGATCGAGCTTTATGGATCGATCGGTATCGATTTTCCGACGCTGAATACGAAAGCCGACCGCAAAATCGTGGACACTGCGTTGGCGAACGCGTTGTCGAACTATCCCCACGAACGGACTGCGATGAACGGTTTTGGCTTCGTCCAGCTGGTCGCCCGTCTGGAAGGACCGTCGATCCTGCATCGGTTCGCGGCATCGCGCACGGGCGCACATGCACGGCTCCTGCTGCGTCAGGCTGAAATGGTGGAGGATCACGGCATGTTATTGCTAACCTGCCATCCCGCCATTGCGGCAAAACTAAAACCGAAATGGATCGACGAACTGGGCCGCCGTATGGGCCGCGAACTGCGCGTATCGTCCGATCCCGGTCTTGCTCTCGATGGCGGATTCGCGCAGGCAGTACCGCAATGACGACGAAGCCCTGCCCGATCTGCAAAAAGCCGCGCAATGCGGAGTTTGCGCCATTCTGTTCCAGCCGCTGCCGCGACAAGGATTTGAACCGCTGGTTCAACGATGGCTACGCCGTTCCCGGTCGCCCGGCCTCGCCCGAAGACATCGCGACCGAAGATTGGCAGAACCGCGAATAAGCGAGACGGTTCATCGAATTCCCGCTTGCCAATCGCCATGCCCTTCGCCATAGCGCCGCTTCCAACCCGTGCGCCGGATCATCGGCAAACGGCGCTGTGCCCGGATAGCTCAGTTGGTAGAGCACACGATTGAAAATCGTGGTGTCGGCAGTTCGAATCTGCCTCTGGGCACCTTTTTACCTTCCCATAAGTTCCCAATCGGTGCCGCAAAGGCTTGCTTTTGCGCGCATTTCCTAGCAGGCAAGTTCCCGCAAGGGTTCATGCGGTCCCACCGAAGCCCAAGCCACTTGGGGGCATTTTCGGGGCACGCGCTGGATGGATTGGGGGCATCGTTTGCTAACAGACAGGGAATGCAGGACGGCCGAGGCGTCTGCCAAAGATCGCAAGCTGTTCGACGGCGGGGGATTGCACCTACTGATCAAGCCCACTGGCTACAAAAGCTGGCGGATGAAATATCGATTCGGCGGCAAGGAAAAGCAGCTGACCTTTGGCCCATATCCCCTTCTATCGCTGAAAGATGCGCGCACGAAGCGCGACGAGGCCAAGCGCCTGCTGCTGGACGATATCGATCCGGGTGCCGTCAAACGCGCGAAAGCCTCAATCGCGAAGCAAGCGGATCCCGGGCAAATGTTCGAAGCGGCTGCGATACGCTGGCACGACCAGATGAAACGGCGCTGGAAGCCGCGTCATGCCGACGAAGTACTGCGATCGATGCGACGGGAGATATTTCCGGAACTGGGCGACCTGCCTCTGACGAAGATCGGCCGGGGCGACATCCGGCCGATCATCGAGGAAATGCAGAAGCGCGGATCGATCGAGCAGGCGCATCGCGTACTGCGCAGGATCCATGCCGTGTTCGAACTGGCCCTGGTCGACGGGACGTTGGACGAAACGGCCAGCAACCCAGCATCGTCTTTGAAGGTGCTGCTGCAACCGATACCGAGACGCAAATATGGTGCGATAACCGATCTGCGTCAGCTGACCGAAGCGCTCGATCGTTTCGAGCGCGAGCCGCATCATCCGGTGACCAGGCTTGCATCGCGCCTGCTCGCGCTGACGGCGGCGCGGCCGGGCACGATCCGGTTTGCGGCTCCAGGCGAGTTCCGCGATCTGGACGGGCGGGAGCCCACCTGGATCATTCCGGCCGCCAAGCTGAAGCTCGAGCGGGAGGAATCGGAACAGGCCGGGTTCGACTTCCCCATTCCGCTATCGCGGCAGGCCGTGGACGTCGTGAAGGCGGCACTGCCGTTCGCCTGGCGGGAAGATCACATATTCCCATCGCCATCGCGGGCGCGCCGTCCGATCAGCGAGAACGCGCTGAACAAGGCGTATCGCGACAATGCGTTGTTCGGGGGGCGTCATGTGCCCCACGGTTGGCGATCCAGTTTCTCGACGATCATGAACGAGCGCGCGAAGGAACTCGATCGACCCGGCGATCGCGAGGTCATCGATCTGATGCTCGCGCACAAACCGAAGGGCGTAGAGGCGGTCTACAACCGCGCCGCTTACATGAAGCGACGGCGCATTCTCGCGCAGGAATGGGCCGATTTGCTCACCGCCGACCTGATGCCGGCGGAACAACTGCTCGAAGGACCGCGTACCTAGGAGCGGTAGCATGAGCGCCGGGTCGGTCGATGGCCGCGGCGGTGCAGCTCGGCCGATCGGCGCGTCGCTCCCGAAAATTGCGGGTTTCAAACCGTCGCGGGAGCAGAAGCGTATATGGAACCGAGGCGACAGCCCGCGCAGCGGAGAGCCTGTATGGCGCAACAGTTACACTGTCGGCACGTTCGAGTTCCGCGATGTATGGAAGCCGATCAACGGCGGCAAAAAGCGCAACGGCACACGATGGGTCAGGGCTTTGTTGAAAGCGGCCCGCGGATATGAGCTGAAGACGCGCGCGCAACGCCGCAAAAAGGATCCCGGTACTCGTAATGGCGCGATCGGCGCGATCGGGATGGAAGTGCTCGAATATCTGTACGACACGGTCGATTACGCGAATGGTCGTTTAGAGCCGGCAATTCGCACGATCGCGGATAAGCTGCAGCGATCGTATTCCGCCGTCAGCGATGCGCTGAAACGCTTGCGCACGCACGGTTTCCTGAACTGGATACGGCGCAGTCAACCTATCGACGATCCGGTGCCCGGCGGTCCCCAGGTACAGCAGGCGAGCAACGCTTACGCCTTGCTCGTGCCCCCAACGATGCGCGCCTGGTTATCCCGCACCATAGGCGACCCCCCTACGCCAGCCTGCGAGGAAGACCGGATTGCGCAGCGCGACGCGGACTTTCAGCACATGATCAGCGGTTTAAGCTCGACCCAGTTCATGGATGAGGTTTGGCGCGGCGATGCTCTACTTGGCGAAACGCTGAAGCGCCTTGCCCGTGCCGTCGACCATCGCGATAGCCAGAAGGGCGAATCCGGCAGGGCCGATGAAACCGGGGTATCTAAAGATACTTAGACAATATGAGACGACTTCATCGTCTCATGCGCTGTTTTGATAACCCGATCGCCCCCGCATCGATCGAACCCAGCCATAAAATCCCACCTTCCGCACCCGAGGGCGTCCCCGCTTGCGCGGGGCCGATGCTTGGCAGAGGGCCAAGCGCAAGCTTTGTGCCAGAAAGGGCTGTTATCGCGCCGCCGAGAGGTCGGACGCGCCAATGGGCGCTACGGCGACAGCAGTTCGCCCCATCGATCGAACACCTGGCGTCGACGGTCGAGTTGCTGGGATCGATTATAGGCCGCTTCGACCTTTCCTTTCGCGCTGTGCGCCAGCGCACTGTCGATCGCGAAGCGCCATTCTTCGCCCAGTTGCTCATTGAGGATGGTCGAAAAGCTGGCGCGCCACCCGTGGGGCACATGGCGCCCCTGATATCCCGCGCGGATATACAGATCGCGCAGCGTGCCCGGTGCGATCGGCGCGACGCCGCCGCGCCCGGTGAATATAAGACCCGCTTTAACGGGCTGCGCGGATTTTACCGCGACGTCGCGCAACAGCGCGACCGCAGGGCGCGCGAGTGGTACGATATGATCGTACCGGTTGTCTCCTTTCTTGGCCCTCGATAGCTTCATCCGCGCGGCCGGCACGCGCCAGATCGGTGCATCGCCGTCCAGACCTTCGACCTCGTCCCAGCGCGCGCCGAGCGCGCAGTCGAGCCGCACCGCGGTCAGGGCAAGGAAGCGCGAGGCGGCGAGAGTGTCGGGCGCCGCGCGCAGATCCTCGCAGTCGGCAATCAGGCGGCGGCAATCGTCCAGATCGGTCAAAGCGGGATGCGGAACCGAAACGCCCTTCGCGGCCATGGCCCGGCCGAGCTGGGCGGCCGGATCGGTGTCGGTCTTGCTGAGCGCGATCGCATACTGGAAGATCGCCGAAAGCCGCTGGCGCAAGCGCCCGGCCGCTTCCACGGCCCCGCGCTGCTCGACCGAGCGGACAATATCGAGCAGCTGCGCGGCATCGATCTCGCCAATTGCCGAGTTTTCGATTTGGGGAAAAACATCGACTTTGAGCTGTCCCAGCACATCGACCGCATGCGCGGTCGACCAGTGTGGCAGATTATGCCTGTGCCAGTCGCGCGCGATATCGCCGAACGTCTCGCCTGTCGGCGCGCTGGATTTGATGCGGGCCGGATCGACATGACGCGCGATCGCATCCTTCGCCTCTTCCTGCAGGATTCGCGCCTGCGCGATCGACACGTCCGGATATTGGCCGATCGTCAGCAGCTTCTCGCGACCCTTCCAGCGATATTTTTGCTGCCAGCTTTTCGTGCCGGTCGGCCGTACGAGCAGATGCATTCCGCCCTGGTCGTGGATCTTATAGGCGCGGGTTTTCGCACCGGCCGCTTTCGCGACGGCGTTGGTAAGCATCTCAATCTCCGCTAGGGTTATTGAATGATCAAGAACATCAAGCTGTTTGTGGATGGGGCGCCAATCGAAGGGATCGCGTCCGCTAGTTTGCCAGACACATTGCCAGCTCCGCAGAAGCGAACCCTCCCAGCAGACTTAGAATTCAGCATGTCTTGGAAGTTGGGCTGGGTCGATTATTGGAAGCTGTGCGCCATCGTGCATGATATTTGACCCGCGCGGATACTCCCTCCGCACGGGTCGGCGCTGAAACCCGCAGTCTACCTGCGTTTCAGAGGATCGACGAAATAAGTGATACCCCCAACGATACCCCCGGATTTGGCGCTATTTCCCTGTAATATGCGCTCAATCTCGCGGCTTCGGCCCTATTCGATCGGGCGTTCGACCGCATTGAGAGCACCGAAATCGCCGTCGCGCGCTGCCGATCCCGACCGGCCAATGCCGATCGAGAAACAGCCTATGGACCGTCCGGCCGCATAGCATGGATGCGTTGCCGCAGCCGCAGACAACATCAATGTCGTACCCATGCCGCACGAAATCGCGAATCGTTTTGAAGGTCTTGCTGCCCATTCCGGACAGTTGGAACAAAGCAGGAATGTAGGAAAGTCGATCGCATAACGATCGGAGGATTACATCGCGTGTTCGTGATGCTCGTCCATTGCATCCATCGGGATCAAATGCGGCCGCTGGTCAAATGTGAAGCCGGGCGGCCGTTCGAGAATACGGCCGTCGCCGAGGATGCCGCCCGAACAGTTGCGCAGCGCCTGAATGCAATGTTTCTGCCAGGCGCGACGGATATCGGGGTTCCAGCCTTCCATATAGTCGAAGTGGAACGTGGTGCCGGGTTGCGCGCCAGCCATGATATCGCTGGAGAATGCCCATTGCGTCGGATCGTCACCTTCCTCGATCGGGAACGGTTGCGTAATCGTCAGCTGCTCGATGCCGTAAGGATGCGTCTCCGGGCAGAGTATCTGCGAGCCCTCGCGATAGGGGTAGGCGAGATGATCCTGATGGTTCGGACTGTCGAGATGGCCCGGCCCCTTCCAGCAACTGGGCGAAGTGACCGTGACATACAGCGTTTCGCCGACCGAACAGTTCGCCGTCGCTTCGCCGAGCGTGCGCTTCCAGCCATTGTCTTCGCGGCCTATCGCGTAGCACCGGAAATGCACCGCCGGATATTTCGGCGCATTCTCGTCGACGTAATTGAACCCGAAGATCGCGACCAGGCCATCGGGAATGCCGACGCACCCTTTTGATGCAGGGCAGGCATCGCTGCCATCGGGCGCCATCTTGTAATACTGCGTCATGTGGGAGGGCAGGACGGCGTTGCCGCGCCCATCCATCAGCTCGGGGCCCCAGATGCTCGATCCGTTCAGAGGACCACCGTGGCAGGATCCTGCGGTGGCCTTACGCAGGGACGCATAGGTGCTGTCTGGTGCAACATCCGGGTTGGAATAGAACCGATGCCGGTGCCCGGCATTGGCGACGCCTGGATAGACCAACGGATCGAAAGTGCCGCCCTTCACGCTGTTGCAGGTAATCCGGAACGCGCCGACGGTATCGGGCGCGGCGGATGCGGGAATGCCGGCAGGGGCTGTCCATTCGTCGATCAGCGCGGCCTGATCGGGGCCGGGCGCCGGATCGGGCGACGGCGCGAGTGTGACTGGCTCATCGAGCGGCGGTGCATCGGGCGCGCTATCCGCTTGCGCGTCGATCGTCAGCGCCAGTTCTTTTGCCTTTTCGAGCCGGTACCTTTGCGAACTGGCGGCAGAGGTCAGGCGGCGGGCGTAGCACTCCGCGTCTGCCACCAGCGGACCGATATCAGCCGGACTTGCATTAGATACGGTTACATTATCGCACTTCTCGCGGGTGATCGTTTCTTCGGCGGTAATCTGCGCCGCGAGGGGGGCGGCGAACAACGTCAAAGCTACGATTGCTAGGCGCATCATTATGACTTCTCCAACACCAGCGAGCCAATTTCACGGAAACCCGGCGCACCCGGATTGTAACTGACCGTTCCACTGGTCGCGCGTGTTGTGGCAATCCGTATATTGTTGGGCCCGCCTCCAATCTTGGTGGATGGGTCAGCGACAGTCGGCACTGCCGCGAATTCGCCGAACGACAGGATAATGCCCCCGGCTGCGGGTATGGTGAATGCCTTGGTCACGAAAGGCGGCGTGTGGCTGGCATACTCAAGATATTCAGCATCGGCGGATGCGGGCTTAACCCCGACCACGGACATCTGCATGAACCATGCATTGTTCCGAGAATGCGAACCCCAGCTATAAACCACATCGGCAGTCGTATCGACGGCAGACTCGTAACCCCAAATTTCCCAAGTGCCGTTCGTGCCGGGATTGGTCATGAGGCGGGTTGCCGCATTTCCGCCAACGGTGACGGTCATTGTCGAACTCTTGTTCTCACCATTCATACGCAGGACGAACACGTTCAAACCCTTACGGATCGTCCGCGCCGCCATGGTCTGCCCGCCGAACGCGCTGGTTCCGATATCGACATAATTACGGAACGCGGCTTCGACCGCCTGCCCCGCCGCCTCCGCAACCGTAATATCGAATGCACGGATCGGGCCATAATTACCCGCGCCATCACGCGCTTGCACCTGAACAACATACTGACCGGCGGCAGGGCCATTGCCATCGCCTGTCCAGCGCAACACTGGTTCGATGTAAGGGTCGCTAATTTCGAACAGTCCAGCATTCGCGCCGCCGGTAATGTGGAAGGTCGCGCTGTCCTGCGAATCGTCATGGGTCAGATTGACCGATAGTTTCGCGCCGACATTTGCGCCTTGCGCAACGGCATTCGTGACATTCGGACCAACGCTATCACTTTGCGAAGCGGCCATGCGCGAACCGAACACGCGCGCAATACCGGCAGGCTGATAATGCAGATTATCGTCGGCGGGGCCATTGTCCGGCCCGCGCACGTAATCGACATTCGTCTTATCGATCGACAGTTCGACATGCGCCGCATTGATCGGCACGTAACTGGCGACGTAGCCGGTGGGCGATTCCGGTGTGAACTTTTCTGGCACCATCGAACCGATTACCCATGGCGCATTGTCCGCTCCGGTGATGCGACTGCGCGCCCGGTCGATGAGGTCGGACAGAGCCGATTTATACGCAGTCTTCGTGCGGCCCTCGGCGGCATCCTGTTCGCCTTGCACCCAATAGAATTGCCATTCGATCGTGGCATTCGGGAACTCCGCCAATGCAGCATCGCGGGCAAGGTTCGATTGCGTAACCATCCGCTCGAAGTGCGGACCGCCGCTGCCAGGTGTCGCATCGGACAACCAACCGCCGTTCAATATGCCCGACGATCCCCAACCAAGCGGAATGCCTACGATCTTCGCATCGGGATTATTCGTCGCCAGATCGTCCAATATCTGATCGTCAGGACCGATCCGCGCTTCGATGTTTTCGGGATGGTCGAGATCGAGCGTGTCGTTGGATAGAACCTGATAGGTCGCAGCCTTGCTATCGTCCGCGCCGAACTGGTATTTGTTCGCGCGATTGACATTCTGGCCATCGTCTTCGTTGCGGCCGTGTATGTTCGACTGCCCGGCGAGTGGCACCATGATGACGCGCACTGCGCTGCCCTGCGCCGCCACAACCTTAATCGCCACATCGTTCGCTTTCGGGCTGTTCGCGCTATCGCCTAGTGTCTCGGTCAGCGTGAATTGGAAGTCGCCCACCGTCGTCGGTGTGCCTGTGATCGTCCGCGCCGCGCTGTTGAGCGTCATGCCATCGGGAACGGTGCCGGTGATCGTGCTGCCAGCGGTTGCTCCGGTAATGGTGATGGTGGCGGATTGGCCTTGCGTGATTTGTGCAGACGACAATGCCAGTGTGTCGAGATCAGGAGCTTCGTTCACATTGGCGACGGTGATTGTGATGCTGGTCAGTAGGTCGTCGTAGCCGGACAGGCGCTCGCGGATCGTGATCGAATGATCGGTGTCGCTTTCGAAATCCAGCGCGGTCGCACCGCGTACGATATCGTCGCCGTCGATCGCGAACCGGTCGCCGGCATCGCTTAACAGAAACAGCGTCGAACCCGCGGTCTGTCCCATGATCGTTCCCACGATCGCGTTCTGCGCCAGATCTTCCAGCACGTCGGTATTGGACAGCGTCAGCGCGTTCAGCTGTTCGGGATCGGGAACCTCCGGCAGCGGCGGTATGTAGGCGCTGCCGTCGATTGCGATCGCGCGACCGGGTGCGTTGACGGAAAGTGCGGCTGTGCGGCCTGCGGGAACTTCAGTCGGCATCGGCGACCCTTTCGATTTGTAATATGGTGACGTCCTTCGACAAGGTGCCGCTCCGCCGGCCGCGCACGATCCACTGACCTTCCCCATCGATGTTCACGATCTTGCCATTGCGGGCGCTGCCGCCGGGCATCGTGTAGGACAGTTCGGCGGTGTCGCCGCTCTCGATCAGCGTCGCCGGGATCGATCCGCGCCGGTAGATATTTTTTACGTACACATCGCGGGGCTGGCGGACGGTGATATTCCCCGCTGCCGGCATCTTGCGTACATCGGCAGCTGTCTCGGTCTGCGCCTTTCGACCGTCCTTGTTGTCGACCATGATCGTCATAGCTGTTCCACCCTGACGATCGCCGATCGTTGCACCTTGTTGGGCGGGGTCGCGTCCGTCTCGATCGAGACTTCCACGGCGCAATCCTGCCCGTCGTTCGACCAGATCGACGCACTGCGTGATCCTTCCTCGATGCCGGGATAGAATCGGATCGATGTAAGCGTGGGCTGGGACGGGGCGTAGTCCGCATCGTTCAGGACACGGAAGCCCAGTGCGGCCGATTCGCTTGCCGGACCGATCGTGACATTCGCGATCGCCTCGCCATTGGGGAGCATCGCCGCAAGATCGAGATCGAACGGTAACGTGTCGGATGGATCGATCGTCTCTTCGAAACGGACGGCTTTCTTGGGTAACGGCATCTGTGTTCCTTCAGGAAACGATGAAGGGCGGCCGCATTCCGTGTAGGAATACGACCGCCCTCAAATCGACGCGCAGGAAGCGCGCTCGTGGTTATACGCCTTCAGCTATGCTGTGCGACGATCGCCTGCAGTTCGGTATGCGCCTCGCGCGCATTGCTGACCGCCAGGCGATACGCTTCCTTCAGCGTCTCCTGGTCGGCGTCGCTGTCGAAGCTGGCGAGGATCTGTTCGATGAGCGCTTTGAATTCGGGCGCGGCGGCGATGATCGGCCCGACTTTGGGCAGCAGGTTCAGAATGGTTTGCAGGTCCATATTGGATCTCCGGATTGAGTGTTAGGATGTCGAAAGGCGTGGTCTTTATGGGGCGGCGTCGGGCGTTGCCGTCAGCAGCTGACCGATCGCGCGGCGCGCTTCTTCGATCGCATTTGCATAGCTGGTCGCATTCCCGGCATCATACGCCGCCTCCACCGCTACAACGGCTCGGTAGGCGCGACGGTCGGCCGCACCGATCGCGCGGATCGTGTTCGGATTGTTGACGATGCCGGTCTCGATCGCCAGCTTCGCCGCTTTGGCCGCGCCGGTATAGGCCAGCGTCAGCGTCAGCGCCGCCTGTTCGTCCAGCTTCGTCCGATCGGCCACTTCGCCGGGGGACGCGGGAATGTCGGGAATGCCCCCGGTCAGGCCGCAGCCGGACAGCAGCAGGGCGAGCGGCGCGAGCACCGCGATAAGAATATTTCGCATGCGTATTTCCTTCGATAATGCCCTTGCGGGCGGGATGGTGTAGTGTGCGGTGTTCAGGCGCGGCGAAGGCCGGGCAGATAGACCGTGCGCAAGCGGCCCCAGCGGCGGCGTTTGACCGCCGACAATTCCTGGTTGCGGTGCCGCGAACTGTAGCCGCAGTGGACCCAGCCCTGCTCGCCGAATTCGTAGATCAGCTGATCGTAATTGAGATGGCGTTCCATCCAGCGGCAGACCGCGAAGTTGCTGTGCCCGCGCACGGTGAAGTCAGCCGCCTCGCCTTTGACGTGCTGGCTCGTCCGGCTCCCACCGATCGCGCGGTTCAGTGCGGGCGAGCGATAGCCGCTGGTAACGATGACCGGCGCATCGAAATGATCGCGGACCGGTTGCAGCACGTTCTCCGCCAGCAACCGTAGCGCGGCGATCTCCTGTGTGCCGGGAAAATTGTTGATACCCCGCACGGCGGCAGTCGGCGATGCGATCAGCTCGCCCAACGTGAAGTTCGGTGTGAGGAATTCGTTGCGGTTCATGGCGTATCCTTCTGTTTACGTTGGGGTCAGATCGGCCACAGCAACGCGGCGGTGATCCAGATGGCGAGAAGCACGATCACCAACCGCCATTTCCAACGGCCGTGTTTTAGCGTGGCAGCACGGATCAAAACGACACCGCCGCCGGATACCAGCGCCAGCGCGACCGTGGTCCACAAATCGGCCAGTTCGCTTCCGGCCGACCAATACATCTGCGCCGTGCGATAAAACGATATCATGACCACACCGCAGCTTTCGATCGACAGACCGAGCGCGACGAGCGTCGGCTGATCGCGCAGCCATTCCTCGCGCGGAATCGTGATGAGATATTTCACCAGCAGCGGTAGATAGAGTACCAGCAGAACGCCGGACACGATGGCAGCCGCACCGTGCATCAAATTCGAATTCATAGATCTCTCGCGATCTGTTCCAGGGTGTTTTCGAAGGCGCGCTCCTTGGGCACGCTCATCCCGTCGGCGATCCGGCGAAAATCCTCTGCGGTTCGCTTGAGCCGTTCCGTTTCGGTTTCGCCTTCGCTGTCGCGCGATTGAAGCGAGGCTATTCCCATGGGCTGATAATCGCCAAATCCGAACGCGGTCAGAAAGGCGGTCCTGATGTCGGAAAGGTTCATGGCAGCTTGTCTTCCATATCGGCGACCTTCTGCGTGAGCGCGTCCACCTTGCGTATGGCTTCGCGCGCTTCCTCTCCATTGCGACCGACCTCGCTGGTCAAACGGGATATTTGCCCGACCAGACTGTCGAGCGTGCCCTTCATCGCGACGATGGCGTCTTTTGCCGCTTCCATGGCGATCCGTACCGGGATGACCGTATCGATGACCGGTTTGTTCGCGCGGACGAGCGAAACGACCAACCACACGACCATGGCCAGAAGCACACCCATGAAGGCGAAAGCGAACAGACCAAGCGCACGCCAGTCGTTTACATCAGCAACTGCTTCGGACAGTTCGCGCACGGTGGTTGTCGTCACCGGCGCGGCATCAGCCACTATGGCAATAAGGTCTAACATCAGTTCTTCCGCTCGTTACGACAGCTGCTGAAAACTAGGCATTGGTTGCCGCCGCCGCTTCGAGCGCACTTATTCGATCTTCCATCGCTGCAAGAGCGATCTTCGTTCGCGCGCTTTCCCTGCGCTGCCAGGCAGCCTCGAGCGCGCTGGCCTCCGCATAACGAACACCCCAGAGGCTGCCGGCTTCCTGCAAGACACGTGTTGTCCCGCTGTCGCGCGTCCGGGAAATCGGGCGGGTCGTTTCGATCATGCCAACGACGGTAAGGCCGGTCACTTCATCGACGACTTCGCCCCGCTCTATGAAGGTTTCTTCCTCCTCGGTTTCTTCGAAAACGGGTTCGCGAATTTCAGGCCACTCATCGTAGCAGAGCAAGCCAAGTTCCTGGCCGTCCAGTCCATGATCGGAAAACACCGCAGCGATTTTCTGGGCAACCAAACCGAAATGCCATCGAGCGCCGTCTTCACCTTTCAACGCGATGGCATCGCGCATCTTGAAGCGGCACCATTCGACCTTGCCCCAGGCATCGAGAATATCTTCGAAGACGTCGCCGATATGGGTTTTGGTGTCCTCGTCCGACGTCGAGATTGCGGACGAACCCGCGAAGATTTGGCTGAACCGATTGGGCCCGGTACCAAGAGATACGGTGTTATCGGTCCACGGTCGAAACGCGGTTGCCGAAGATGCAAGTACAGGTTGGGTCTGACCGCTCGCCGGATCGAATAGCTCGAACCGAAGCTCCCCCCGCGCATTCAGCCCATTATTGGCAACAGCGCCGATCCGTCCAACCGAATGCGGTGTGGTACCATCGGCTTCGTATCCGACCCGAAATTCCAAACCGGCCCCGCGCGTCGCGTTGATGCTGCCGGAATTATGGAGATGGGCAACCGTTCCCATGCTGCCATAGCCATAACTCGCACCGAGACCGGGTGCGGTGATGAAGTCGCGGCCGGTAAGTTTGATACCTTCGTCCGACAACCGGCCATAGGTGCCGACGACATCGATCCCATCGGCGTCGAGCAACCCGCTGGCGATCCATACTCTCGTATTGGGCTGATCGACGATGTGGAACGGTCCGCTCTTGCCTTCGATATACGGATTGTTGAACAGGCAACGGGAGTTCGCACCGGAGACGACGTAGGAGCCTCCGTACCAATATGGCTTGCCCTGAACCCAATCGTCCGCTTGCGAAACCGCACTGCCACGGTGCCAGGCGGTTCCGGTGCCGGGAACTTCGTCGCTGGCGAGGCTGGGTTTGAGACAGTACCAGCGCCACCCGCCGTAAAAGACGCGGCCCGCCCGCCCGCAAAAGGATGCATGGGGGTAATCGTGCTGATTGCCTAGAAGTGAAGCCTCCAGGATCGTCGGTCCACCGCAATTGTAGCCATTGACCCCGGAAGTAGACCCGGTGTTGCAATCTGCTCCTGCAAAATGAACCGGGCTTCCGGTGGCATCCTCGACCCGTACATTGTGAACGATCAGACCGTTGCTGTTTCCGCGCTGTTCGGGATCGGCCGATACGCTGGTGTTGTTGGCGCGGATACCGTCGCCCATCGGACCGAAGATGCGCAAATGCTGGATCTTGCCGCGGCATTTCGTTTGAACTGCATGCTCGGTCAAATTCGCGCCGTCGTAGGGAACATATTCTCCCTGTCCGCAAACGATCTCCAGCGTGCTCAGGCAGAACCCGTCCGCGCCGCCCCTACCGTGACTGACGATAGTAGGCATCTTGCCGCTATCGTCGGCCGAAGTGTCGAACCGGTGATAGAGAAAGCCGACATTTCCGCGCGCGAACCGGACACGGGAGGAATAGTTGCCCGCGCCGGTGCCGAACTGCCCTGCAATCGAACTGCCACGATATATATTGAGACATTTCGACGAGTAGTATTTGCCCGTCAGCCTGACGAGATGGAAATAATCGATTGCCGCTTTGAGGAATTCCCAGTCGTCCGAACCGTGCTGCGCATCGTTTCGGCCAAACTGTGCATCATCGGCGAATGCGCCGACCATTTCCGGCGTTCCTTCCGCCTGCGGAATGAACCATTTCTTTGTGTCGTTGTCGGAATGGGTCCACCAATAGCCTTCGCCTGCCGGGTCTAGCTCCGCCATCGGTGGCTGCCACAGGAAAAGCTGGCACGCACCAATCCCGGCTCGGCGATAACCGGCAATATCGATCCGCGTGACGTTGTTCGGAATCAGTGCCGCATTCATCGCCGTGAACAGCATTCCGGATTGGATCGCGAACGCCGCATCGAGCGCCGCTTTGCTGGGATAGGATGCTTGAAGAACAGCGTTGCCGGACGCGTTCAGATAGAGATCGGCGTAGCTGTCGTTTCCCCGGACGGTGAAAAAATCTCCATCTCCCGTTCCAGATATTCCTGCTGCCGGAGTTTCGAACATGACCCCGTTGAGGAAGCCCAATGCGCTCGAGGCATAGAGTGACGCTTCATCGGCCGCGGACTTCGCTGCAGCAGCTTCGCTTTCGACATCGTTTGCGATCGCCTTGACACGATCAACCTGCCGGGCCGTTTCCAGCGAGCTTTCCGGCAACCGGATGTTGATCGGAACGCTACCGAACTGGACGGTAAGTTCGGTCATAGCGTTATCCTTCCAATTACCGGCAGTATTCCGCCGAACAACAGATCTTCGGTTCCGTTCTGGGGCGTAAGGAGGATGTCGAATGCGAATTCTTCGACACCGTCGGCATCCTGATCTGCTGGCAGCCTGCCGGTCGAATTGCTGCCGTTTCCTCCATCGAGCGAAAGAACGAACGCCGTGAAATCACCTTCGAGTTCAGGCGGCGAAACATTGAAGTTCGCCAATACGGCACCGGCGGCATCGGGCGTCAGCCGCAAACAACCGCGCATCGATGCTCCACTCCAATCACCGGCAAGTACGATCCGTGCATTCCATGGCCGCCCACGCGTCGCCGCTGGCTGCAGGCGAACGCCGCCTTTCCGCGCAAGCTGCAGCTCGCGCAGCCAGGTCTGCAAAATGGTCATAAAAAATCCGATCGATTGCGTAACTGAAAAGCAGAGGTTTGGAATAATACGACGAGCAATTGCGCCCGACCGATAAGACGGATTGGTTACTGGATTTCACGCTCGCGATCATACGGGTCCGAACCCCCGCCGCCTGGCGGAAGCGAACCGCCACCATTCCCGCCGCTGCCGCCGACCGTGTCGGTATCCCCATATCCGCCGTAATGCCGCGTAGGGTTCGTCGCGCTGGTCTGCGCGTCGAAATACTCGGTCGTGCCTTGCCAGCTTACAGGTCCGCCACTGCGCCCCCCATCGTCGTAATAAAGGTAGTACCGCAAATCTGGGACAAGAGCTTCGCCCCGATCGTCCTGCGTCAAGGTTGCGCCTGTGACGGGAACCGGGTCGATATCGTTATACAGCCGGTTGTGATTGCCGATCATGATTTCACTTTCGGTCGTGGTAATCGTTACCCTGTCCTGACTGCTCGTCGCGATCAGCGAACGCAAATAGCCCGCCGGTTCGCTGTTGTTGCCGAATGCCCGGTCGAAATCTTCCGATGTCGGCAATTCGACCACGGTCGGGGCGACACCGTTTGCGCCCAGGGCCGCGGTGTGTTTCGCATCGTCCTCTTCTTCGAATGTAAATCGTACGTTTCCGCTCACCGGATCGATCGAGCTTCGCCGAACGACGCCTTTGATTGCGCCACGTGGATCTACGCCCAGATCCTCGTGCAATGTCACGCAATCGCCCGGTCCGAACTGCCGCATATGCGGTTTCAAAGGCAATATGATCGGTCCGGTTGCCCGTCGTTGGTATAGATCGTAGATGGCCAATTCGGTCGCCTGATCGACACTCGTCACCAGATCCCACTGGCGTTCGTCGACCTTGCGCTCGCCATCCTGCGCGATCCATTCGGGCACGCTGACTTCGCCGGCCTGCTGGAAGCTCCATTGATGCGCTTCGCTGCGATATCGCGGCACGAGCACATTGTGCCGGTTCTCCCAACCCTGACCGAGCCGCGTAGAAACCGGCCCATCGGCCAGATCGTCTTTCGTAATCGTGTAAAGGCTGCTGCGCGGCGCTTGAAAATCGAAACGCAGGATGCCGCCGGTCAGCACGGGTTTGCCTGCGCCCGCTTCCGCGATCCGTTTCAGATTGTTCCATTTTTCGGCAGGCTCGAAGATCGTGCCATTGACGGTCCAGCGATTAAAGTCGCAGACATTCGCCCAGGCCACGATGGAATTGTAATCGATCGCTTTCGCGCCCAGGCCTCCGCCGAACACATGGCTACCGTTTACATACCGGCCATAGGCATATTGTCCGGAATGCAGCGCAGGATTACGCCCCGCCGGCACTGCGCCGGGCGCAGCCCAGACATACGTATTCTCATCGTCGATCCGGCAGCTTCCCGATCCGCCGGGATACGTGCTGTCCTGTCGGGGATCGTACACTTTCACGCCCAGCCAGATCGCCCCGATCACCGGAATGCGCCCACCGGCGAAGCGTTTACCCTTCTTGCTCCATTTCAGGCTGTAACCGATCGCGGCCATGCTGCTGAGCTTGTGGCTCGCTCCCCAGCGTGGTGCGCCGGACCAGTGCGGTTGCAACGCATCCGGTTCGGGCCGTGCGCCCAGTTGAAAATCGCGCCACAGATAATCATTGTAATATCCGACGGCGGACGTGCCGCTGAAATTCGCCGTCTTGTAATCGAGCTGCACCGCTTCCAAGGCCTCGACCGGCCCGCAGCAAGAATGGTTGGCGGCGATGAAGCGATATGGGTTCTCGACATCGTTGACCTCGCCGCCCCATCCGACATCATGCAGCTGTACTCCGCCGCTGTAATCGCGGCCGATCAGATAAGGCTGCGGATTGTTACCGCCCAGAATACGCGCATCGATCTGCCCGCGCGCGGTCGGGCCGGATTTCGTAACCTGCACCGCCAGATTGGCACCCACTGCCACGGCAGCGGCGATCGGTTGGTGCGGGCCGGGGATGACAGCCGCGATCGAGGCGATCGTTCCGACGACCGCGCCGATCTTGCGAACGACCCCGCTCATAGCGCCCAGGCGACCTTGACCGCCCCCTGCGCCATGCTGACGGTCTCCAGCTTCTCGTAATTCGTCGCTTCATGCCACCCGAACAGATGACCCATGCCATCGGCGATGCATATCGCATCCAGGCCATCCGGGCTTTCCAGTGCGCAAAGGTCGCCTACGATGGCGTAAGCGGGCGCTGGATGACGCGTCAGATATTTGTCGAGCAGCTCGATGACCGACCCTGCTCCCTGCTTCGCCAGCGCCTTCCTTGCCCCCACCGGCCCGTTCAGGATCGGCACCGGAGGCACATTATGCCCCAACGCATTCGCCTGCATTCGCGCCATTTTGATGCAGTGCGCGCTGCGCCAGTCGAGCGGCCGCCCACGAAACCTCTCCAGCGTGCGTTCGGTGGCCGCGGCCCGTTCCGCATGCGTCATCGCGCCAGCTGCCGTACGGTCGATCCGCCGAAGCTGCCGCGCCCGCGTCCGCCACTGGTCGTTCCATTGGGCGACGATGCGACGCCCCAAGCCACTTCGACCTGGTTGTCGATACAATTGTTGAACCCGTTTTCGCCGGGCCACACGCTTTTATGGAACCGCTCCGAACAGACATTGCCTTCATTGACCAGGAACAGCTTCTGCGCCCGGCCTATCAAACTGAGCGGCAACAGATCTTCGCCGCTCGGGTTCTGATCGCGACCCGCCGTATTGACGAGGCGATCGGCAATCTGGGTCGCGCGCACCACGTTTTTGCCGTCCTCGGCGATCTCGCCAATCCAGATGCGCAGACGCGAGTTCTCCAGATCGGCGCGAAACCAGTCCGTCAGTGCGGCGTCCGGATTGGGCGAAAACACGATATCGCCGCCCTCCGCCAGATCGCCGAACGAAGCCTCGATTTCGTCGATCGACTGTATCGTGCCGTAGATATCGTGTTGCGCTTCGTACTTCTCGCCTTCGAAATACACGAAACCGCCATCGCACAGCCGGACATCGCCGTTCGGCGCTTCCAGTTTCGCGAAACAGGTCAGCGTGATTTGATCGGCATCGCGGCTCATCAGCGCTGTTCCGCGATCGTGAAGGTGAACCCACCGGTCAGATGCGACGGCGTGTCGACGTCCGCCGGCATATCCTCGACCATACCCTGCAGGAACGGCCGCGCGATCTCGACTGCATCGCCATCCATCGGTTCGGCCCGCAGCGGCGGATTGATCTCCACGACCGCACGACCGCTCGCATCGGCGCGTTGCGGTTCCGCGACCTTGTAAATGTAACGCCGTCCGCCGGTGACCAGGCTGAACGCCTGACCGGTGCGCAGCACGTAACCCGGTTGCAGTCCGCGTAGTCTCAGTTGGTCCCCTGCTTCCTCGCTGCTATTGACGACGGGAGCGCCCGGAGATCCGGTGACGATGCCCATTTGGCGCACGGGCCAGAGTATGCCCTTGCGCCGCCCACGCAGCAGTTTCTGCGACCAAGACCGGGCAAGGGCCAGATCCATCGTCGGCAGGACGATCTCGACCTGCCACCGATTGCCGAGCCGGTTGATGCGCTGCGAGGAACCGCCGATCGAACCCTGCACGCTGCCGCCGAAATCCAGTTCGGTCCATTTGCTATCGCGCGGTGCCGGCAGACGCGGCAACGTAACGGCCGTCATTATCAGAACCGCCGCGCGTTGATTTTTGCCATCTTCGAAACGCCGGCATCCGCCGCGGCATTTACCAGCTCGGGCGATGCATCCACGACGACCTTACCCGCGATCCCCGCCATATGCGCTTCGAGATTGCCGTCCTTCTGCATCCGGACGACCAACTCGCCCTTGCTGCCACCGAGCGCCGCGCGTGTTTCTCTGTTGGTCAACACCGATGCCCCACGGCCCATAGTGACCAGTTCCGGACCCTGCTCACCAACCAGCGCCAGACCGCCATGGTGATATGAAGTTCCCATTGCATAGGACGGCACGCTTGATCCGGTGAGCTTGGATGCCAGCCCCTTGCCCAAGATTCCCGTGCTGCCAATTTGCGTGAACAGTCCGATCGCACTTTTCAGAATATCGAAGAAACCGCCGCCTTTGATCGCGTTCGCCATATTCTCGATCGCCGACATCGTATCGTTCGCCATATCCGCAAATGACTTGGAAACCCGCACCGTCTGGATCTCGGCATCGTCCGCCATATCCTTGGAAACGGATTTCAGATCGTCGCCCGCATTCTCGATCTGGCCCATATCGATCGTTTTAACTTTGGCTTTGCCATATTGGTCAGTCAGATATTCGTCCCGCGCCGCGCGCCGCGCACGGTCGGCCAATGCCGGGTCCAATTGCCCGGCTTCCTGACCGTCGGCGATCTTTTTCAGGTCGGCTTTGTAGTTCATCAGCCGTTCCGCATCCGGGAACAGCCGAGCCAACAAGCCGCGTACTTCACCGGCCATGTTACGGAAGGCATCGCCTGTTTTCTGTGTCGTCTTCGCGGCCTTATCGACCATCAACGTGTCGAGCCGGGCCATATGCTCGCCGATACCATCGACCATGTCCGGAATGTAGGAATGACCGACGACCGCATCGTAGAGATCGAAAAACGCGCCCTTTACGTCCTCGACCTTCTGGCCAACCCAATTAAAGATCGCGCCGAGCTTGTCCTGCAGCCAGAGCTTGATGCCCTGGTACATCTTTTTCATCGATTCCGTGGCACCCGGCCACAGGCTCTCGATCACGCCGAGAATGGTATCGACAACATTCGAGACCAGATTTTTCGCGGCCTGCCACGCACCGGCCCAATCCCCTGTCAGGATAGAAACGACCAGGTCGATGCCATTCGTGATCTGGCTTACCATTCCATCCACGATCGATATCGCCGCGCTGATGACCCGCGTGAAGCCTTCGCCCAGTACGGACAGATAAGCGGCCTGGAATTCACCGATTGCCTTCACGACCTTGCGGATACCCTGCCCCAGTGGCCCTTCCCACAATTCGGCAAACTTGGCCTTCGCCCCGTCGACCAGCGCCTGCATTTTTGGCCCCAGTACTTCGACGAACCTGTCACGGATTTTACCGAGAACCGGCCCGATTTTGTCCCAGTTCGCGTAGATCAGCGCGGCCGCACCTGCGATGGCCGCACCAATCGCGACGACCGGCAGGGCCGCTGCGGCGAAAGCTGCAAACCCCGCCGCGCCGGTAGCAGCTCCGGCGCCCGCAGTGGCAGCGCCCGCGCCCAACGTAGGCAGCAGCGGCAACAGCAGACCGAACGCGCTGGTCAGATTACCGGCGATGTAAAGGACTGGCCCTAAAGCGGCGACCAACCCCCCGATGACCAAGGTTACGCTTTTGACCGGGCCCGGCAGTTGAGCGAACCAGTTCAAAGCCTCGGCGATCTTCGTGATGACAGGCGTCAGCACCGGCAGCAGCTTCGTGCCGATCGTAACCGTCAGTTCCTGCCACGCAGCCTCCGCGCGCTTCATCTGGTTAGCGGTGCTGTCCGCCGTTCGCACGGCGTCTCCCTGCGCGTCGGTCGTATTTTCCAAAATTAGCGCATATCGCGCCTGTATCTTTTCTTGCTCGGTCAGCTTTCCGCTTACGCCGCCCAGCCCCAGCTCGAGCGCCTTGGCCTTCACGGTCGCCTCGTTCATCAGGATGCCGAAATCTTTGAGCGGCTCCGATTCACCTGCCAGACCCGAACGCAGCTTTTGCAGCGCATCGTCGTCGGCCATATTGAAGAAGCTGCCAAGGTCGACGGACAATGCCGCCAGCTCCTTAGACATTGCCGCCGCTTCCTTTTCGGGAAACACATTCGTCAGCAACGTGCCGAACTTATTGGCCGCTTCCTGCATCGCCTGCGTGGATCGGCCCATTGTATCGCCGGTTTCTTCCGCCCAGCGGTTCATGCTGTCGGACATTCCGGCGAATGTTACATCGAACGCGCTCTGCAATTCTTCTGCGTCTGTTGCCGCCTTGAAGGACAGTCCGCTGAAAGCGAGGAACGGCGCAGTGATGCCAAGCGATAGCGTCTTGCCAGCATTGGCCATATTGCGCCCGACCTTCGCGAACTTCTTCTGACTGACGACCATTTGCCGCTCGGCATCGCTCATGCCGCGCTTGAACTTCGCGCTGTCCAGCCCGAGGCTGATCATCAGCGAACCCAGCATGGTCGCCATATCAATCCTCCCCGTCTTTCGGTTTTTCCAGACGCGCATCGATCGTACCGCCATTCGCGCGCACGAAATCCTTCAGTCGCGTCAGCATCGCTTGCGGCGTCGCCTTCGGTTTGGGTCGTACCGCCGCGAGATAAACATCCAGCCCTTCGAGCTTTCCGATCCCGGCCAGCGCATGCATTTGCGCGAAGATGTATTCCGCAAACACGTCGCGCTCGATCTGCGCCTGCGCCCGCTCCCGATCGCCCCGAATGACCGCGTCCATCGTTGCCGGTGTGGCCTGCCAGAACTCCGCTTCGCTGCGGCCGGTGGCCATCCACCGGCCCAGCAGTGTCAGCCAGTTTTGACGGCGGCTCTCCGCGCCTTGCGGTTCACCGGTTTCGCCTTCGGCTTTTTTTTCGCGGCATCCGGCTCTTCATCCGCATCCGCATCGCCGGTCGGCATGGCTCGCGTAATAGCCCAGCCCACGATTTCCATCGCCGCGTTCAGGCCGATCGCATCGATGATCTCGCCGACATCTTCGCGTGTGACATCGGGGTGCGCCGCCATCAGCGCGTGATGCAGCACCAGGCGGATATCGCTGAACCGGATTGCCGACATCGCCGCGACGATCGCCTTCGGGTCGCTCGCATCCTCGACATTCATGCCCTGGAGGAACGGCGCGACGATCGAACCGAAAGTGCGGTTCGTTTCGTCCTCGATCGCGCACAGCGCATTATGCCCGAACCGCGCCGTCCATTTCCGGCCGAGCGCGGTGAACTGTTTGCTGTCCAGCACCGACATTTAGTTGGACACCGGTGCCAGAACGGGCTTGTCGACCGGTTTCAGGGTGATTTCGAACATGCGCTTTGCGTCCTTCGGGTTCATCCGCTTCAGGCCGTAGAACAGGCCATTTCCGGTAATCTCGAAGGCTTCTTCCCCTTCGGTGACTTCGATCGAATAGGGCAGCGCCTCATCGGCATCGTCCGCCGCCTGTAGCAGCGCGTCGGATGCGCTGAGGATCACGTAATTACCTGTGATCGTGATCGGCACGCCTTCCTTGAGCGGCTGCTTCTTGAATTCCTTGTATTCAACGCTGTCGAAATTGGTGGTTTCGTACAGTTCGCGGTCGGTCGACAGCGGCAGTTCGGGCAGATCGTCAAGCTGCGCGACGCGTTCCAGCGTGCCGGTGGCATTGATGAACAATCGGGCGCCATGCCCGGTGGTAGCGGCGGATAAAGCCATTGTCTTACTCTCCTTGGTCGGTGTGCCAGATGATGAAATCGATGCTCTGCCGGTCGATAAAGCCGGTTTCCGTGTCGCCGCTCAGATCGCGCACGGCATCCACCTGCCCGCGATCGAACGATATGCCGTCGAATGTGCCCGCCGGTGCCAACGCCGCGATGGCAGCCTCCTTCACCGGGAAGCCCGATTGCCGATCTTTCGCCAGGCAATGCACCCGCACCCGTGTCGGACGCATCGTGTCGAAACCGTCATGCGTTTGCGGACGCGGATCGCTGATGGTTTCCAGCACGATCGCGGGCAGCATGCTCGATTGCCGCCGCGACCAGTCCACGCGCGTGGCAACGGCCGCTGCGATGTCGCCATCGTTCAGTAAACGGCGCGCCAGCGCCTGTTCCCAGTTCACAATTCAGCCCTTCGCGGCTTTCTTGCGCGCCTGGTCCTCGATCGCCGGTCCCAGCGTATCCATGATCCGCTTGGTCGATGCGCCCTTCTCGGCGTCCCATGCTGGCAGCATGAATGGCTGCGCGGGTTGGTCGGGTCCGCCGAATTCCTTGATACCGGCGACCCCGGCTACACCCGGATCGCGATATTTTTTGCTCCGTCCCTCGATTTCTCTGGGCGGCTGTACGTTCCGGTCGATCGCGACGATCTGCTTCACCTGGTAATCGGAATCGATGCTGCGGCCCTTACGCGCTGCGCCCTGCTTGATCGATTCGCGCAGATCGCCTTCGTCGACCGGCACCAGCGATTTCGCCGTTTCGACGATCGGCTTGGCCGCGGTCCGCAGCGCCTTGCGCGCGGCGCGTTTCATGTAAACCGGATCGCCCAGATCGGCCAATGCCTTCTCCAGCGCCTTTCCGCCTTCGATTGTGACCGTCACGTCACCCGGCATGGCTGTCTCCCATAAGAAAAGGGCGAACCTCGCGGCCCGCCCTTCGGTAATTCGTATGTATGGCGACCCTACCGGTCCAGCAGCGCGATCGCCGCATCGAACCTGTCCGCCACGCTCTGCACGATCGCGGACAGCTGGTGTCCGGGCGGCGGGGCCTCGCTGTCATTCAGCAGGCTGGCCAGACCGTACAGCGCACTGCACGTATCGTTCAATTCGCCCAGCGCTTCGGCGCGTTTGACGTTTATGTCGGCAGGTGCGTTCATATTTTCACCCGTCCGGCGGTTCCGTCCGCCTGTATGGCAACGGATTTCGTATCGTAGCCGTTCATGATCCCGTCGAGCCGCTTTTCCATGGTCGACCACAGATCGGCCAGATCGGTCCGCTCGATATCGACCCGTTCGGGGTTCTCGTCGACGTGGTTGCCGCTGATGCTCGCCATTGCGCGCATCGCACCGCGAAATTCCAGCAATTCGGCGCTCTGTGTTTCGTCGACCAGGTAGAACATCTGGCTTGCCGGCGCCGCGTTCATCGATCGGCACCCAGCAGCTGCAATTCGTCGGCGAAGATCGACAGGCTTTCCTCGATCGCCGCGCGATTTTCGCGGCCTTCCTTCAAAAGTATCAAACTGGCGCTGGCACCGCGCAGAATGGCGGTGATTTCACCGATTTCATTGAGCGTAGGCGCGGTTTTGCGCACGAATGCGCGCAATTTGCCGAGGCCCAAAGCATCGAAATCGGCGATGAATTCGCCGGTATCCTGTTCGTCATTATGTAACAGATCGTGCCACACCCACCCCATCGCGAGCATTTCGGCCTTTTCGGTGGCGTTCAGCGCCCGGCGAACGTCCATTTGCGGGACATTGTCGGGCAAAAAGATGGATTTGAGGGCGGAAAATAGGGTAGGAGCGAGAGTAGCTTGGGTCATCGGGTCTCTTCCGTTGGTTCGAGTTAGGGTGGCTTGGAAGGTCCAAGTTCCTTGCCACCCGACTTTATTGGACGTATAAAGTCCGCATGTCAACACATAATAGACCTAAAAAGATGGGTAGGCCTCGCGTAGACAGCGAGGAGACGAAAGTTCGCATGCGCCGCAACCTACTCGATAGGCTCGACGCATGGCGCGCCGCCCAGTCCGACAGTCCCGGCCGCCCCGAAGCCGTCCGCCGCCTCCTGACTCTCGCTCTCGATGAGTGAAGGCATCAAGATTGGCAGCCGCCATCTCGAACCGAGCGTCCGCCTGCCCAAACTCCCCGAATATTACTTGCTTTCGGACGACGAAGTGCATTTACTCGGCTCGATGACGCGGAACATCTATCTCGAAATATTCTGGGCATCGACCGGCCTGTTTTTCGGCTTTCTATATCCCGCCGTCGCGGCGCTGTTCACCTATCAGACTACTGGCGGCTTCTCTCTGTCCGGCATGATATCAATTGCGATCGCCATGTTCACGCTCGGCATATCGGTCACCACGGGCAGGATCGGATTCGCAAAACAAACGCCCGCCGAAAAGCTCCTGGCGGATATACTCGACCGTCCCTTGGTTAAGATCGATCCTATTTTGGATCTGGATTTTCGGACCTAATCCAACACTCTGATCGTATTGTCCTCGATCAGGAACAATTCCCACCCTTCCCGCCGTCCGATTTCCACCGGCGGCGCGACGATCGCGTAGATCCGTCCATCGATGCGCACCGCATCGTCCGCCGTCAGCGAATTGGCGACCGTGGACCATCGAACCCACAGCGACATGACGCTGCGCGCCTCCCGCCCCAGATCGGCGAACCGTTCGGTCCCCTTCGCCGGTTTCAACGACGCCCATGCCGTCCCGATCGCTGCATGGGGCCCCGGAACGTTCTGATACCCGTCGTGACTGGATGCCCCGGCCCGCAGAAACTCGACCTTGCGGTTCAGATTGCCCGCTCTGATGTTTCCCATCAGAGCTTCCGGTATTTGAAATGCCGGCAAAGGCTCATCGCGGTCTTTTCCGCCGCCTGAAAAACCTCGCCGCCCTCGCGATCGGCGTCGTACCCACCGATTAGCACGAGCATCGCCCGGCGCAGATTGCGCGGCACGTCCTGCGGATCGTCGTAACCCGCCTCGACGGTCACTGAAAACCGCGTTCCTGCGTTTGCGGGAAAGGGCCAAAGAGTGCCGTTCGAGCCGAAAACGAACGCAGGTCTGCGCTCGGTCCTGATCTTTGCGCCTGCGATCGATGTGACGGTCCCGTCCGGCGCTTCATGATCGACAAGTACCGGCTGACCATCGGCGATCGGCCATGCCTTCAGATGAACCGGACCACGCTGGTCGAACTGTTCGGTGGCTGCACGCGGTTCGAGAATGTGGCCGGTGTAATCCTCGACCCACGATGCAGCATCGCGGATGAAACCTTCGATCTCGATGTCCTGTTCGTCATCGAGAATGCGCAACTGCGCCTTGGCCTCATCCAGCGATACCGGCAGCGCCATCGATCAGTCGCCGGACTTTTTCAGCGCGTCCTGCACCGCTTGAGCGCTCGACTTGGTCGGATCGTTGAAATCGATC
The DNA here is from genome assembly GCA_049682975.1 of Pontixanthobacter sp. GTDB lineage: Bacteria > Pseudomonadota > Alphaproteobacteria > Sphingomonadales > Sphingomonadaceae > Pontixanthobacter. The sequence goes on from JBAUIN010000038.1 coordinate 27,746, forward strand.
CGGTTCTGATCGGCGCTGGTACCGGCACGCGGGTTTGCATCGACCGCCGGGTGCGACATATCGACATCGTCGACGATCTGCTGCGGCGCTCCGGACGTATCGATCTCGGTCGCCGCCTTCACGTCGGTGTCGTTCTTCTTCGTTTCGGTTTTCTTCGCTGCCATTGTGTGTCTCCTTCGTTTGAGGACATCCCGCCCTATCGCGAAGCTGGGCCCGCCAGCGCCGCGATAGAGCGGGACCGCATGACGCGGCCCCGCTTCTAAATTTTCGGCTTGATCGCTTACGAACCCGTGCCGATCTTCACGGCGCGCATAGGTTCGGGGTTATGGACCCCGCCGCCGACCCGCTTGGTCGTGTAGAAGTGAATGAACGGCTTGTTCGTATACGGATCGCGCAGCACTTGGATGCCGACACGATCGACGACGAGATAGGTCGCTTCCATGTCGCCGAACAATGCAGGGATATTGCCCGCACCGACCAGCGGCATGTCGGCATGCTCGACGATCGGCGCACCTGCCAACGTCTGGGGGGAGCCGCTGGCGTAGCTCGGCTGCCACAGATAGTTGCCCTGGCCGTCCTTAAGCTTGCGAATGGAGCCCATCGACAGGCGGTTCATGTGCCACTTCGCGTTCATGGCGAACTCGGATTCCAGATCGTACATGGCATCGATCAGTCCGTCGCCGGTGAATGCAGATGCCGCACCGGAATTGACAACCTTGATCGGGCCATATGGGTGCCGCGCCGCATTGGCCGCACCTTCGACATAGGTCAGCAGACCGTGCGGCTTGTTCGTGCCGTTGCCGGCAAGAAACGCGATGCCTTCCTGCCGCGCGAACTCGTTCTCGACCTCGTCGCCCAGCCACTGTTCCAAATCGACCGCTGCATCGTCGAGCAGCTGCTTGCTGATCGCCGGGTTCGCGTAGAGCTCGCCGGTGACGAACTCGAGCGAAGAAATCTGTGGCGTGCTGGTGGCGGGACGGTTCGCAGTCTCGCCTACCCAGCCCGAACCGACATTGCGGTCGCCGAACAGCTTCGAGAAACCTGTGAGACTGGTCGTGACGACTCGGCTTTCGGCGCGCATGGGGCTGATCAGTTTCAGCTTCTTGCCGATAGATCGATCCCATTCGATGGGCGCAAGATAACCGCCATCTTCGGCGGAACCCTTGTCCATTGCCGCTTGGATGTCCGCGCCGACCTTATCGCCTTTGCGCATATGCTGCTTGAAAGCCGCGGTATATTCCGGATCGGCCTTTACGTCGCCGATGATAGCGCCATCGCCCAGCTTCGCTAGAGCAGTGATCTTCGACTGTTCGTCGACGGCCGTCTGCAGTTCGGTCAGCGAAGCGTTGATCGTTTCGAGCTTCTCGGTCGTTACAACGTCGGTCTTGCCGGCCTTGATCTCGTCCAGATGCTCGGTGTGCGTAATCTTGAACGCCTCGAAAGCGGTCGCGAGTTCGGGAATGGAGGCGGGCGCTTTCGGTTCGGCGGGCTTCGTCTCGGCGCGAACTGTTACGAGTCCAGGGGAGGTAAGCGCGGCGGAAGCGGCAATCGCCGCCATCGTAATTTTCTGCATGATATTTCCTTCAGGTGGAAAGGGCTTGGAGGAGCCGCGCCATTTCGGGCTCCGTTGGGCTGCCAGCGCTGGGCGTGGCGGGTTCGGTCGGGGCAGCGTTTTGCGTATCCGTTCCTAAAGCTCGGTAGAGGTTGCGCCGCGCGCTACGCGGCATTTCCTGCTTGGCGAGAAACTGGTCGAGCGAGGCTTTGTCGCTCGGAAAGTCGGTCGATGCGTAAACCGGCATTTCGGCTTCGCGTTCGAGAATGCTGTCGGCCAGACCAGCGTCGATCGCCTCCTGACCGCGGAAGTAGACGTCCTTCCCGGCTATCATTTCGGAGAATTCTTCCTCCGGCCGGCCGGAACGGGCCGCGTATGTCGCAACCATGCTCTCATCAATGTGCTTCAGCGTTTCGACCGCTTCGGCCATTTCGGACTTCGTGCCGATGAAGACGCCCTGCGCTTCGTGAATCATGATCTCCGCATTGTGCGCGATCGCGATCGTGTCGCCGGCCATTGCGATGACAGATGCGGCGGAAGCAGCAATGCCGAGGATCTGCACGTTCACTGCTTTGGGATGCATCCGCAGCAGATTGTAGATGGCTACGCCTTGAAAATAGTTACCGCCGGGCGAATTGATCTCGACGTCGATGTCTTCGTCACCGACCGTGCGCAGCGCCGCCGCTATTTGCTTGTCGCTTACACCCGATCCGTCCCAGTCTTCGCCGATATAGTCGAAGATGGAAATGACCGCATTGCGATCGTCTTTCGCTGCGCGGATTTCGAACTTCTGGAAATCCTTCGCGAGCGCCGTCGTTTCGAATTTCCAGGCGTTGCCTTTGCCGACACCGCTAATCTTCGGTGGGCGCTTCGCGCTTACCGCGAGAAGATTGTCATTCCACATTCTCATTCTCCATCTGCGCGGCGGCGCTCGTTCCTGGGCGCGGAAGCTCGTCCCCGTCGGGGCGTGGGTTGTAATCGTGGGTGTCGCGGGCCTCGTTCGGTGTCATCCACGCGGCGTTCGGCCCCAATGCGGACTTCAGGAACTCGGCCTGGTCTTTCAGCGAGCCGCGCAGCAGGGCGCCCTCGTTGAACTTCGCGTAATGCGTCAGTTGTTCTTCCGGCGTCAGCAGCCAGGTCCAGATCGCCTCTTCCCAAATGACGAACCACGGCATGAGGCAATAGGTGACGAAGAACAGGCTTAACTGCTCGATGCCGCTGCCCCAGCTTGTTACGTCGAACATCAGCAGTGGCCGGGGCACGCCCGTGAACCGCGATATCTCTTCCGCCTCGCCCTTGCGTAATTCGACCAGCTGCGAATCACGCGCGCTGCTGGCGAACAACTTTGCCTTCAGCCCCTCTTCCAACACCAGCCAATCATCCTCGGCTTCCGCACCGGCATGATTGTCGCGCAGACTGCGCTTCAAATTTTCGATCGCCTCATCGCCGAGCTCCTGGTCGGTCTCGAGGGCGCCCCGCGACATCGATCCTTTCGTCAGCAGTCGGCTTGCCGCTTTCTGCGCGGTGACCGCCAAACCCAGCGTATCGGCAGCGACATCCAGCAGGGACACGCCGTTCACGCCGTCGAGCGTTAGCGGAGTGCCGAAGTGAAAAACTTCGTCGGACGACAGCATGACCTTGCTGCCGGAAGGGCGCTCATATTCGAACTGCAGCTCGAACTTATCGTCGAGTTTCGGTTTCACCTTCCGCCGTGGCAGCGGTATCAACGCGCGGATCGCGCCGCGCGAGCGGACCTTCAGCGCGTAAGCCGATCCGTCGAACAGCGCGCACAGCTGCATGTAACTTTTGAATCGGCTCGCCGTCTGAAAGTCGTTCGGCTTGCGATGCAGCACGCTGTACAAAGGATGGTCGGTCGCCTTCTCGGTATTGCGACCTTCCCGCTTCCGCAGATGCAGCGGCAGCATGCCGATAGAACCGCATTGCAGTGACATGGCCCTGAAGAACGTGCTGTTCCGTAACGCCATCTTTTCGTTGACCGCGACACCTGTCATCCCTGCCCGGCCGCCCCGCATCATCTCGATCAGCTGCGGATCTGTCAGGTCGAACCCCTGATACGCCTGCACGGGTCCGCTGGGCATGGCCTGCGCGATCGGTTTCTTCGCGCTGGATCGGCGGTAGCCCGATTGTTTGCGGTAATCGTCCGGGCTCATCAAAACCGATTCTCCCGTTACAGCCTGATCGCACCGCGGCGCGCATAGACGGACTTCTTCGCCGGCTTCTCGTTCATGGCTGCCGCGCCGACCGCCATCGCGATCGTGACTAGCCCGTCGATCCGCCCTCGCGAACGCTTCTTGTCGAATGCTCGGTTCGCCTGACCATCCTCGATCAGAGCAGCATTAGCTGCGCAGCTGTAGGTAACCGGCGATGCATCGATGACGATGTTCTGTGCCAGAATGGCATCTTCCAGCTTCGTAATCGATTTCGGCATGCACAGCTGCTTGTCTTCGAACAGCACCTTCGTGCCTTGGGCATGGGCGACGAGCTTCAACCCGCGACCTTCCGGTTTGCCCGGACCTTCATAACGCCAGACTTCGAAACCTATTTCCTCGCAGGCTTCTTCGAAGGACAGCATGAACGCCGTATCGAATGCTAGGAACGCAACCTCATGTTCGGCGCAGATGTTGCGCACTTGGACGGCGATGAACGTCATATCGATGACCGCACCGGGCAGCGCCGTCAGATAATTCTCTTCGACCCATTCGGAATAGGGCGCATTGTCCGACTTTTCGCGATCTTCGAGGCCGTCTTTGGTGGTCCAGTACCAGGTTTTGACCTGATGCTCGATCGGTTCGTCGGGGTTTGTCGTAATCCAATCGGCTGTCAGCGCGGTGAGGTCGTTCTTCTTTGACAGATCGAGCGCCAGATAGCACTTTTTCCCGCGGAGATCGGATGTATCGATCGCTGTTTCGGCGGTGCTTTGCACCTGCGACCAGGAGTTTTCATCGATCCAGAAGTCTGCTGCGCCGACCTCGATACCGAAATATAACCGTTTGACCGACGAGGATGTCGAAATACGCGTGCGCGCGGTATTTACCCGCTCGCGGATGTTCTCGATCGGGAATGTTTCACCAAGGGCAGGCAGCGATTTGGCCCAGCATGCCTCGTTCGTGAAAACCGTATCCCGGTCGTCCTTGTCCACTCGCGCGACGAACGAAAAAGCGGTGTCGTCCTTCACCTTTCCGACTGCGATGTCCTGATAGAGATCGCTGTAGGATTTGCCGACATGCTGCGTAGTTGCCGGCGTATTCGTTCCCAGAACCATAATCGCGCTTGTCGCGACCTTGGCGATGGCCTCTTCCCAGATTTTTAGCGGCCCGTCGGTGCGGAACTCGTGTATCTCGTCGGCGAGTACAAGAGCCGGTCTTGGGCCCGATTGCTTCTCGCCTCCTGCGAGCGTTTTGAAGAACGATCCGCTTTCCGGGTGCTCGATCTTCGAAGCATTGTCGCCTTCGCCGCGAACCACGACTTCGCCGCGTGCCTCTAGGCTGTCGCCTTCCTCCATCCCCGGAATGTCCGAACGACACATGGCCGCAGCGTCCCGAAACAATACGTTGGCGGTCGCCTTGTCGTTGCCGATCGCGAACACCTGCGCGCGCGCAATTTCGAACCAGCCCATGACATATAGGCCGATCGCAGCCATGAGCGGGCTCTTGGCCTGCCCCTTGCCGGTCTCGAGCCATGCCGATCGGAACCGAAGCCGATCGGTCGACGTCCGCCAACCGAACAGCGATCCCACAACGAACGTATGCCAGGCGAGCGGGTGAAACGGCTGTCCTGCCGATGGCCCATCGGTGACGGCCAGAACGGCCGGCAGAAACCCGAGCGCATGCGCGGCCGCATCCGGTCGCCAGTATAACCCTCGAGCCTCGGCGTCACGAATATCGCGCAGATGACGATCGGCCGAGCCTCGCACGAATTCACCTGTGACGATTTTACCTGCGACCGCAGCTTCCGCCCAAGCAGTAGTAGGATCCTCGGCTGCGAGGAATGGGTTAGCCATTTTTCGGCTTCAAGTATGCATCGGCGCTGGTCCGGCGCACGGCCTTTTTCTTGATGACACCGCCCGCATTGCGTTCACGAGGTGCGATGCAAAGTTCCTTTTCGAGAGCCTGCGCCTGGGACGCTGCATTCGACATTGTGGTCCACCACGGGTTGTGCGTTGGCACCTTGGTTTTCTTGGCCTTCATGACGGGCCCGGATCGCAGCACTTCGCGTGCCGAAATATCGAAGGTCACGTAGGCGACGACGAGCCGCTTGATCGAATGGGCGTTCGCCACGGCAAGCTTATCGGCTCCGTCCATCTCGCTGATAAGCATGCGCCAATAATCGCTTGCGGACTTCCGATCTTCCGCCCGCCCGAAGATCGCTCTCCAGGAAGGTTCGGGCGGTTTGCCATCCCCTCCCTCGATCTCGATCAGTTCGGCCAAATCGCAGCTCCGATCGAAATAAACCCTCCCCCCTCAAAAACCCCTCGCATTGCACACGGTGGGAAGCGGCGGTCACGGCGCGGGTGGGGTTTCAAACTTTTGCCCCGGGGGGGTGTTGGAAATTTTATGAAAAACGCCTCAAGCGTTCCAGGGATGGTTCGGATCGACCGGCCTGCCGTCGGCATCGGTGCCCTTCACTATTCCCGAACGCTCTTCACGCTGGATCTCGCTGTCGTGATGCCACTTGCACGTCGGCTCCCAGTTGGAGCGGTCCCAGAACAGCACCTGATCGCCGCGATGAGGCACCCGGTGATTGACCACCGTGGCCGGCACCGCGCGATCGCCGCGTTCACAGCGTTCACATAAGGGATGCGCTTCAAGGAACGCCTTACGAGCCCGCCGCCACTTGCTGCCATAGCCACGCTCGGCCGTCTTGCGCTTATCGGTACGCCAGCTCGGCTGCCGCGCCATTAGTCGTTGTCGGCGACGAGCTCGGTCCGAACGTCGAACGCATGCTTCGCGATACGTGCCAACATCTTATCTGGATCACGTAGCATTTTGAAATGCTGCAACGTAGCCAAACCGATTACTACCGGTTTGAACCACCACTTGGCAGCAAGATGTAGGCGGAACTCAATACGTCCCACGGTCACGCCCGCGTCTGTCCTTGCTCGGCGCGCTTGGCGAAGAACGTCTCCTCGCCGCCACCGGCAGTGAAGCCCAGCTCGGCTAGTTTGTCGCCATGCTTGCCGTCCAGCGCCTTCAGCAGCGCAGGCTTGTCGAGCGCAGTCGTGGTCGAGAGGTAAGGCTTCGCCCAGCGCTGCCCTTCCATCGCCTCGACCAGCGCCTTGGGTGAGGCATCATGCGCCAACACCTTGCGTTTCGTCCGCGAACCCAGCAGCGCACCGCCCAGCTCCAGCGACTTGGCCTTGCCTTTGAGCAGATCTTTGCCGCTCTTATCCCACCACGGCGCCAGCTTCGCCACGATCGCATCGCGCTCGGCGATCAGATCGTTGGCGGCGGTATCGGCACGCGCATTGATGGCGGCGATATCGGCCTGCCGTGCGGCGTCGATCACTTCCAGATCGCTTTCGAGCACGGTGAAGCGCTCGCACAGAGCGGTCGCGGCCTCGACGCTGCGCGGTTCGCGGATGGCTGTCTTAACGCCCATGGTTCATTCGTCCTTCAACAGCAGCAGCTGGGCGGTCAGGATGACGCTGACGGCCTCGCCGATGTAATCATGTTCGCCGATCGCAACGCCGGCATCGCAGACCAGATGACCGACGATATCGAACTCGTGCCCCGGCAGTTCCGCTTCGAACATCGCGCTCGCCGCCAGCGCGTCGTGGCCGGAGAATTCGAGGCGGACCGTGTGCCGCTCTCCGGAGAATGTGGCACTCGACCAGGCGGTCTTCGTATGATGCAGCACTTCGGCAGCGCCAGTGGTCAATGCGACCAGCGCATCGGCCACACGCTCCTGCACGCCTTTGCGCGGCTTCGATGGCATCCCGGTCAAAGCTGACGCCCGGCCGACAACCCGAATGCATGACCCTTCTCGGCTGCGGCCTTGCGATGCGCGGACAGTTCCGCATGCACCTGCATCAGATAGTCGCTGGACACCTGCGCCCAATCGGCCATCTCCGCCGTGGCCTTCAGCGTATCGAGATCGACGACCTTCGGCGCCGGTTTCGCACCCATCGTCAGCCCCGCCGCCCGGTCCGGAAGGCGGCACGCAAACCGGTACAGATCGCTCCGGCCTGCTCTTCCAGTTCGTCGTAATGGCGCTGGTTGCGAATACCGAGGCTTAACTCGGCCGATAGCCTGTCCAGCGCATCTCTTTGGTCATCGATCAGCCGATGCAGCGACGGTGCGGCAGTCTTGCCTGCGCCCTGCGATCGGTGGCTGCGAAGCGCATTCGGCATAGGCAGACCTCCGATGGCTGTGAATTGTCGGACAGCCCATAAACCGGAAAACCCGCCTGTCCTGCCGGTTCAAAGGGCGGGAGAGACGGGTTTCCGGGGGGAGCGTCCGAAATGAACGCAGCTGTCGCGGGGTCGGATTTGGCCGAAATGTGGACGCTTGGGGAGGGTCCAATGCGTGACGGAGGAAGTTTTGTTAGACCCTGCGGGCGCAATGCATCCGCATTGCTTGGCTACCCCCTACCGGGCGGCGCGCGGTCGCGCTTGCGGTCCCGATCGGGACCGAGCCATTCCAAGATTACAGACGAGAGCCAGTCCGGTCCGCGAGCAGCGGACCGCAAGGGCGACCGCCCGCCCGAGCTTATGCGAGGAAGCAAGCGGTGCGGATGCATCGCGCCCGCAGGGCCTCAATCACAAAATCCCCGCTTGCGCCGCCATCAGTTCCGCCTCGTCGATCTCTTCGCAGGCGCGGCCGACATATTCGGGCCAGAGATCCAGCGCATCGATCAGCAGTGCCCTGGCGTTCTCCGGCCGCATGCCGAACTGGCGCGCGGCAACGGTGTATCCCTGATCCTCGCAGATCATCGCCAGCACGATCGCCGGTCGCGGCAGATCGTTGCGCCACCGGCCATAGGCGACTTCGGCCCGCACCGCGCTCAGTGCTTCGAAGAACCCCGAACCATGCCGCGATACGTCGACGCGCGTTTCCCAGCTGGCGGTGCTGGGGCACACATCGCTGCCGATCCGGGTGAACACGTCGCGAATGGAGACGGCCGCGGCCAGCTGGTCGATCGACAGATGCCCCGCCTCGTACATGCGCGCGATCGCACCCTGCCGTGTGCGCGACGCCTTCTGCAGCGTTTCGACCGTGCCATGCCGCTTATGCCCGAAATCGCGTTCGGCGGCGGCGTGTTCTTTCCGCAGCGCACGCTCCTGCGCGGCGCGATCGGGATGCCGCTCGGCGTAGGCGCCGCGAATGGCATGCTGGCGCTTCTCGCGCTCGCGCTCCAGCGGCGTCCTATGCCGCTTTTGAATCCTTGCACTTTTCGCCGCGTTTTTCGCCGCGTTCTTCGCCGTGTTCCGTTTCGCCAATGGGGGCTCCGTCATGCGACAGCGAAGTCCCGTCCCGTGGAAAGTCCAGGGTTGGATAGGGGGAGGGCTGCGGCGGCGACAGTGTCCGATCCGTAACGCCCGCGCGCGCAGCGTCGGCATCCGATCCATCCACCTGCCAGCCTTCGCGGCGCAGCAGCTGCAACGCTTCCTCGCGCATCGATGGCAGCGACAAGCCGCGCGGGCCGGGTGTGCGATGGAGCATGCCATCGCCGACCAGGCTCTTTACCGCCTTGCGCACCCGTGTCTTGTTGCTGTCCAGCGCATTGGCGATCTCGCCATAGCTGGGGCTCGATCGCCAGCGTCCGATATAATCGCGCACGAACGACAAAACGAGCAGGCGAAAATCGACCATCTGCGGCGACAGCCTGCCGCTCCATGCCTCTCCGCCCGCTTGTGATGCGGAATTATCGTCGTCTGCGCGTCCCAATCCGGTTTTTCCGTTGTTCGGGCAGAACATAGCGGGAATCTCGTGAATGGGAAATGAGGGAGGGGTTTTTTGATGGGGCCCTCAAGCGCCGGGCGCGGTGCATCCGCACCGCTTGGCTTCCTCGCATTGGCTCGGACGGGCGGTCGCCCTTGCGGCCCGCTGGGCGCGGACCGAGGCTCGTCCATTTCAAATTAGTATGGGTATTAGATCGGCTCTTTCATCAAACTATGCCAACCGCTTTCGCTTAAAATTCTTATCGGCACACCCTGTTCGATCAGTTCCTCGGCACGACGATGTTTACGGCTTCGCTGGCGACCGTTGAGTTTATGCAAATCCTGATCGCCCACGACAACTATAGTCGTGTTTTTAGAAACTCCCGGTTTGACTGATGCGCCAAGAGCTGCGGCCATATCAGCCGCTTCGGGTCTTGCGATCTCCAATCTACCGGTAAAGGTAACGCTCTCGCCCGCTAAAAGCCCTTCGTTAGAACCATCACGATGGTAGTTTTGCCTTTCCGGATCGAGCGCATGCTGCAAGCGTGCCGTCCAGTTTTCGAGATTGATCCCGGTTTGGTCGATTGCCGAAAGTAAAATCAACCCACATGTTCGCGCATCGTGTTCTGCATCATGATGCTCGAACTTGATATCTAACGACTTTGCAAGCTTCGCCAATCCATGCGACTTGGCATGAGGCCACGCACGCCGAGCGACCCTCGCAGTGTCGAGCCATTGCCAGCTCGGTCGTAGTAACGAGGCTTTATCGCTAGCTTGGCCGAAGGCTACTCGATCGAAGTGGGTGTGAGCTGCCACCGGCGCCCGATCCACAAACGCCAAGATGTCCGGCAGGCGTTCGGCAAAGTTCGGCTTTCCGTGAATGTCCTCCGCGGAAATTCCGTGCAAATATGTATTATAACCCGAAAATTCGACTTCGGGATCGACGAGCCAAGATGCCGAACAGGTTTCGGAACCATCGATAAACTCAACGCAGCCAATCTGGCATATGCTCGAATACGCTTCATTCGCCGTTTCTACGTCAAGAGCCACAAACCGGCTCATGAGGAACCATATTCCGCGCGCGTATCGTTCAATACAGGAGGCGCATCTTTGCGGATCAGGCGTTTAGCCATATCCATCATGGCGATTGCATCGTCATGCTCAAGCATGCGGAAGATTTCGATCCATTCCCGCTCTTTTCCGTTAAGAGCGAACTCCGGAATTTCCGTTTCCGGGTTGTCGGTTTCACCCATAAGATAAGCCGGTGTTGTTTCTAACTCGCGCGCAATAACGTGAATTTTCCCGCTACCGGTCTTATTTTCATGGATAAGTTTAAAAATTGATGGCTGCGATACGCCCACACGGCGGGCCAAAGCCGCTTGGGATAAGCCCGCCGCCTTCATCCGTTCGACTAGTCGTTCGCCCAAAATCATGCCGGCGTGTTTATATCTACGGTTATTACAACTGAATGATCGCTTGGTTATTGACTCACCCATAACCCTAAGTATGAATGCGAATCATGAACTCGCTTTCACCCCTTGATGCGCTGAAGCTCGCAATCGAACGTGCCGGCTCGCAAGCCCGATTGGCTGATCCATGTGGCGTATCGCAGCCTTCGGTCTGGAAATGGCTCCATCAGCAAAAGCAGGTGGCGGCGGAGTATGTCCTGAAAGTTGAGTCCGCGACCGGCGTTTCCAGACACGATCTTCGCCCTGATCTTTATCCGCGTGAAGACGCCTCGCCCGCTGCCATCCATTCTGACGGAAGTTCCGGTAATTATCACGAGGGACTGCGCGCATGATCGGTTCCTTTCTTGCATTCTTCGATAGCAACGCCGTGCGCGCCATGATGCTGCTATCGGCTCTCGGTTCTGCAGGGCTCCCTCCTGCGGACGCGCGTCGTTTCCCATGCCCGACATCCGGTTTTGCGAACCCCCGGACGGTGGCGGCATGACGAAGCGGCGCGCACCCCTTTCGATCGACGCTGCGTTGACTACGGTTGCAGGCCAGATGCCCGGCGGTTTCGCCGAACTGGCGGGGTCGCTCGACAAATCGGAAAGCCTCGTGCGCAAATGGGCCGATCCCGACACGCGCGAGGAAATCAGCTTTTCCGCCGCGATTGCCGCCGATCTTATCTACCGTGCGGAAGGGGGCGAAGGCGCACCCATGTTCGAATGCTACGCGCATCAGCTCGATCAGGCGGGTGCCATGCGTTTCGCCGACGAGATCGCGCTGGGCGAACACGTTCAGACCGTCATTCGCGAAAGTGCGGAGGCCAATGCGGCCATCGTCGCGGCGTCACAGGCGGGATCGTCCCACACCACCCGCGCCGAAGCCCGGCGCGAGGTCGAGGAATCGATGGAGGCGCACCGCCGCGCCCTGCAATTGCTCGATGGCGGATCGGGCGATGTCGCCCATGCGCTGAACGGGACCAGCCCCCAGAAACACTCACAAACAACCCCCAAAACCAGCCCAAGCAATCTTCATGAGGACGCCCGCGCCCCACCCTGACGCGCGCATCGATACCATCCGTAACGCGCCGGACTAGCAAACACCGGCGCCGCGGATGCGGACCGGTCGGCTTGCTGCCCCCAAACCATCGAACCGACCGGTCCATCCTTTCCATTCCCACCCCACGCCAGCGGCCCCGCTTCCGCCAGCGCCACTTTTTTGCCTGCGAGAAAGACCATGACAGACCCGACCGGACAGACTGCGGAGAACGTCGAGAATGAAGTCCGCGCTCAGCTGACCACACAGTTGATCGGCCAGGGCCTTGATCGCGACGCAGCGCGGGAGGCGGTAGACCTTGCATTCCACGCCACGAAAAACGCCATCGAAACGATCATGCGCCTCACTGAAACGGCCAGGAATACAAAGATACGCTATGTCTCGACGATGATCGCTTTCAGCCTTCTGCGCGCCAGAATGGATGATACGGAAGGGGAGATCGAGGATCTTGCCGTTTCCGGCGGACTGAAGAAGAGTGTCCTCACGGTTTCGGTCGGGGCTGAAGACCGATGACCGACGCACCCGATCCCCCTGCCCATCGCTCCCCCGACGATCTCCGTTCCGAAATGGAGCGCCGCCGCCAAGATCTCCACATGCGCCGCCGCGCCCGCGAGTTCTGGCTTCTCACCATCCTTGGCGTCGGCGGCTTCGCCCTGATCGCCATCGTCCTGATCGGCATTGGAAAGGGTGTTCTCTGATGGCCCGCAAAATCGCCATCGACAAAGGATTGCATCAGGCGGGTTTCGAAGATCGATTTGCGCAGACCTATCTCGGCATGGCGCATCTCGCCGGCACGGGTCCAATGAAAACCACATGCCGTGGATGCATGCACTGGCACAACAGCGGGGCCAAATTCAAACGCCAAGAGGCGCGGCAGGCTTACTGCAACTACGCCATACCGGGGAAGCGGGCCCGCATGGTTCCCGCATCGGCAGCATCATGCCGTTTTTTCTCCGCCCCCCCCCCGAAGAACAGGGGCAATCCAATCTCAAGGAGGATTAGATCATGGCTGACGCCACCGACGACCGCCTGCGCCTGCTGATCGAACGCATCGAGCGTCTCGAAGAGGAAAAAAAAGGGCGTCGGCGACGATATCCGCGATGTTTATTCCGAGGCGAAGGCCGTCGGCTACGACCCCAAGATCATGCGCCAGGTCGTCCGCCTGCGCAAAATGAAGCCCGACGATCGCAGCGAAATGGAAATGGTGCTCGACACCTACCGCAACGCGCTGGGGCTCTACTGATGACGATCCAGGGCACACCCCCCACGCTCGAATGGATCGATGTCGCGCGCCTGTCGATCGATCCGGCCTATCAGCGCTCGGTCGAAGGCCCCCAGTCGCGCCGCATAATTTCCGGGATGAAGAATGTGTGGGACTGGTCGCTGTGCCAGCCACTCGTCGTGTCGCGGCGGGCGGACAATAATATGTTTGTTCTGGACGGACAGCATCGACTCACCGGTGCGAGAGAGCGCGGCGATGTCCCGCATTTGCCCTGCGTCATTCTGTCCGATCGCAACGAGCAGGTGGAAGCCGCCACATTCGTCGCTCTCAATACGAAGCGCCAGAAACTCAGTCAGGCAGATATCTTCATGGGCCTGCTCGCGTCGGGCGATCCGGAAGCGCAGGCGACCAGCGACATTCTGGAACAGACCGGGTGGCGCATGCGCCAATCGAACAACACCGCCAGATGGCACACGGGCGATCTCGCCTGCGCGCCGATGCTGACCAAGGCGGTAAAGGCGAAGGGCGAACGACCGGTTCGGGGCGCGCTGTCCGCTTTGCGCGAAGCGTACGAGGAACCGGTCACGTCGACCGCCACTATCCTGACCGCTCTCATCACGATTTACGCGAATAATCTGATCGCCGGGCGCGACCCGGACGATTTCATCGCTTCGATCGCATCGGTCGAGCCGGGTGACTGGAAGGGGCTGCAGGCCGATCAGATGGGTCGCGATCCGAAAATATCCCGCAATGAAGCGTTCGTCCGGGCGGTTCTGACCAATTTCGACGCACTTTACCCCGTGGCAGCACCCCTACAGGAGGCGAGCTGATGGTCTGCCAAACCGTTTCCCTCGGCAACGGCACCAACGCCATCGTCTGCGATCGCAGCAAACCGAAACGCTGCGGCTGCGGCCGTGGCGCCGATCGGCTCTGCGACTGGAAGGTGCCGGACAGGACATCCGGCACCTGCGACGAACCCATCTGCTCCCACTGCACCACGACGCCCGCGCCTGACAAGGATCTGTGCATGACCCATGCCAGCGACTGGAACGCCTGGCGTCTGAAAAAAGGAACCGCCGCATGAGATTGTTCACCGCCCTCCGCCCGCGCAAGCGCCGCTGCGACAATTGCGTCCACTGGTTCAGCCTCGATCGCCAGCGCGGTCGTTGCGACCGCATCGATGCCGATGGCATGCATCCCGGCAAAGCCTTCTCCGGCGAGATGCAGCTGACCCTGCCGTTCTACGGCGCATTCTTCGATGGCGTCGCACCGGACGGGACCGGCCAGCAATACGGCCTGTCCTACGCCCGTCCGAACCCCGACGAACCGCTGCGACCGATCCGCGCCGCCGATCAAAGCTGCGCCGAGTTCTCCCCGGTCAGCGTGATCGAACGCTTCGAACCGGCGCCCGATCGGGAACCCGCCGAATGAGGCGAATGCTTACCCACTTCGCCGATCGCCTGCGCGCACGCCTCGAGCAGAAGGCGCATCGTACCGACCAGGTCGAGCCCGCGCCTGCATTCGCCAAAGGCGACATCGCGGAATGCCGCGTCGCGGTCGTGTGGAAAGACCTGGTCGAGCAGCGCCAGCTGAATTCCGGACCGATCCTTTATGATCGGCACATCGTCCGGGAGGTCGCGGAACTGAAAACCAGCGAGGGCCGCGTGGTCATGCTTCACTTCAAACCATGGCCCGGCGTCGGCTTCGACGCGACCCATTTCCGCAAGGTCGCCCCCCGCCCCGACGAACTGCGCCCGGCGACCGGCGCGTTGCTGGATATGGGAGGGCGACCCACCGATGTTTAGCTCGATCGCCACGGAACTGTTCGCATGACCGCCGCCGCCATCCGCCGCGCGCAGGCTTGTCTGGCGATCGCAGAGGATCCTGCCGCGACCGAGGGCGAGCGCGCCGCAGCGAAGCACAAGCATCAACTGCTATGCGACAAATACGCCCTAAGCGCAGCGGACATCGCCAGCTTCGAAGCGACCCAGACCCATACTGTCATCGAGATCGATTTCAGCCAGTTCAGCTGGCACGTTTCCAGCTTCGCACATTGCGTCGGTTGCGGAACCCTTACCGCGTTCGGCGCTGCGTGCCGTGCCTGCTGCAGGAAAGCGCAAGCGAAAACCTGCCATCACAACGAACATGGCTGGTGCTGGCGTTGCGAGAGCGAAACCGATCGGGCGGCGGCTGCATGACCGCCCGCCCGATCAATCTCCGCCACCCGACGCTCGGCAACATCATGTCCGGCCGCTGCACTGTGCTGCATCGTCCGTTCAACACCAATCGAAACACGCATGCGCTCAGCACATTGCAACCGGGCGATGCGCTATGGATCCGCGAACCGTTCCATTTCTTCTCGCGGTACAACGGAATGTCCCTGACCACCGTCGACAACCTAGGCGGCCGCGCATTCTTTCCGGTCGCCCCGGCGGGCGCCGACGATCGCGACGATTGGGGGCCGCAGCGACCGGCTCGGACCCTGCCCAAGGCCCTGCACCGCCATCATCTGCGGATCGCCACCATCGTCGAGGCGCGCTTGCACGATATCAAGAATGCCGAGATCAGGGACGAGGGCTTCCGCGATCGTAAGGTCTATGCTGCCGAATGGAACCGCATCGCCGCCACATGGGGCGGCCTGACCTACGCCGCGAACCCGACCGTCCTGCGCATCGCGTTTGACTACGTGCCCAAGCCGCTTCCCAGCGAACCGTACAGCAGCGTCGCATGAGTATGGGTACTGCCTTTCGATCAACCGATCCGCGAGAAGCGTTCGTATACGAAGCCCTTTCGGAAGCGGCGCGAACCGGCGGCAGGGCTCCCACGAACCAGCATCTTGCCGATGAGTTGGATCTCGGCAGTCCCAGCCAAATCTCAGCGATCATCGGCAGTCTCGAGCGGCGTAAGCTGATTTCAGTCGAACGCTTTGCCACGCAGCGACGTGTAACCATTGCACAAACCGGCAAGTCGACGGCGATCACCGGAAATCCGAAGCCGCACTGGCGCTACGTCGGAGTGTCGCAGGAACGACATCGAATTATCGATCGCCAGAAACGCGAAGAGCGGCGCCGGAAGGCGACACAACGACAGGTGCTGCCGACACCGGTTAAAGTCGAGATCGCAAAACCCAACCCACTGGTCACCGACGCCAAAGCGCACGCAGATCGGTATACCGACGCCCGCAAACTCGCGGCGACGATCAAGAACCCTTTTGATCACGGCAAGCCGGTCTCGACCGACAGCGCGCCAGCTTGCGAAGACGATCCACGAACTCCCGCTCTCAGCCGCGGACCCTGCCCCCGCTGCGGCACCCGCGGCGATCTCGGCTGCAAACACCAGAAACCCTATGAGGAGGCACCAGCGCCACGATGAACGCGCCCGCAAAGATACCCATTCCGCCCGGTCGTCTCATGAAGCGTCGCGAAGTCGAGCGCGAACTCGGCATCGCTAAGTCGACAATCTATCGGTGGATGGACGACGGCAAATTCCCGCGCCCGGTCCGCATCCATGGTCGCGATGTTCGATGGCCAAGCTCGGTTATCGACCAGTTCAAGCGAGAAAACGTCACTCTTTGGCAGCGCGACCCCTAGTCCCGCTGCCCCTTTTTTTGCGCAAAGCCAGGGCCTCTCACGGGGCACCGGCCCCAAACCAACCCCCAAACACCCTTTATTCGCAAGGAGATACATCATGTCTTTCATGCCGCCTCTGGGCACCTTTTCCCCATTACTGTTGAGGAACTTATCCGGTTATTCGGAAAAGCGTGGTCGGCGTTTGTCGGCAAAGGCAGCGGTGCCTTCGGAAAAATCGGCGCTTCGGAAAGCATCCGCGAATATCTGGCGGGTGGTCGCATCATCGTCCACCTGCCCATCCAACGCCCGGCGAACGAAACCCTTCAGCGCGCGCTGCGACCGCGGCGAGTTTTCGGCAATCTGCCGCTCAATCCGGTCGGGGCTGCTGGCGACGATCTCGATCAAACCGATATCGCGTGCCTCGATCGTGTCGATCAGTTCGCCGGTATAGAGCAGTCGCCGCGCTTGACCGGGGCCGACCAGATCGACGAGCAGCTTCACGTCATGGAAGGGATAGACCAGCCCCAGCCGCGCTGGCGTGATGCCGAAACGGGCCTGCTGCGTCGCCACGCGTATATCGCAAGCCAGTGCCAGACCGCATCCCCCGCCGATGCAATCGCCATCGATGAATGCCACACTTGGCAGCGCGAACCGCGCGAGGCGGTGTTGCGTTTCGAAAATCGCTGCCTGGTTCTCCGCAAGCCAGTCCGCATCCTGCGCATGGGCAATCATTTCGCCGATATCCGCACCGGCACAGAACGCGCCGCTATTCGCCACGGATTGCAGACAAAGCGCACGCACGCCCGATGTGTTCGCAGCCTCGTCGAGCAGTTCCGGGACCGCCTGCCACATAGCCAAATTCATAGCGCCCCGTTTTTCCGGGCGATCGATCACAAGCCGCGCGATCGGGCCATCGATTTGCAAACGGACGCTCATCGCAGTGGCAATGGCTTATCGTCGCGGCGTCGGCAAGGCGCCGGCCACTAGCCCGATTGCGCTTTGTCCCGGTAGACGATAAACGCAGGCCCAACGCCCCGGCGGTGAAGCAATCGAACTTCATCATTCCGGGGCGCTATATTTTGCGAAGGAACACGCGCATGGCCCGTCGCCGGCAAATCTACGAAGGCAAAGCCAAGATTTTGTACGAAGGCCCGGAGCCGGGCACCTTAATCCAGTATTTCAAGGATGATGCGACCGCCTTCAACGCGCAGAAGAAGGGGACGATCAACGGCAAGGGTGTGATCAATAATCGCATCAGCGAATTCGTGTTCACCCGCCTCAGCCATATCGGCATTCCGACCCATTTCATCCGCCGCCTGAACATGCGCGAACAATTGGTGCGCCAGGTGGAAATCGTGCCGATCGAAGTGATCGTGCGCAACGTCGCCGCCGGTTCGATATGCAAACGGCTCGGACTGGAAGAGGGTGAGCCGCTGCCCCACACGCTCATCGAATATTGTTTCAAGGACGATGCGCTGGGTGATCCGCTGGTTGGTGAGGAACACATCGCCTGCTTCAACTGGGCCAGTCAGGAAGAAATGCAGGATATTGCCAGCATGGCGATCCGGGTGAACGATTTCCTGTCCGGCATGTTCGCAGCGGTCGACATTCGTTTGGTAGATTTCAAACTGGAATTCGGGCGGCTGTACGATGGCGATTTCAGCCGCGTCATTTTGGCCGACGAAATCAGCCCGGACGGCTGCCGTCTATGGGACATGAAAACCAACGAAAAACTGGATAAGGATCGCTTCCGCCGCGATTTGGGCGGGGAAGAAGATGCCTATCAGGAAGTCGCCCGTAGATTGGGCATTTTGAACAACGAGGATAATGGCCCCGGCGAAGTCCTCGATCTGAACGCGCATCGCGGAAAATTACGGGGCAATACGCCGAAAAAGTAACCCGACCGCGTCCCTTTTGCGCTTGCTTTACAACAGCCTGTTCGCGATGTCGTAAAGAAAGGGGGGAATTCAATGCGTGCAATCGTTTCGATATTGGCGGGTCTTGCGGCGTTTGCGCCGGCTCATCTCGCCGCCCAATCCGATGAAAGCGATCGGGTACAAAAAGGGCCGACACCCGGATGGGTCTCGATATCGGAACCTTTGGCGGTACCCGACGATGCAACCGGGCTGGTGTTCATTCGGCGGCAGGACACGCTCGTTCGCCTCCATGATGAAGGACAAACCCTTTTTACGTCCCAACTGACCCGACTGCTACATCCGCAGGCGTTGCAGGCGGGTAATATCTCGATCGCTTGGAACCCGGCGGTGGGCGATCCCACCGTACATGGCGTCCGCATTCATCGCGGCGCCACGATGATCGATGTGCTCGACAAAACGGGGTTCGAAATACTCCGGCGCGAAGACAATCTGGAACAGTCAATGCTGGACGGTATTCTGACCGCGGTGTTGCGCGTTCCCGATCTGCGGGTCGGTGATGATCTGGAAGTCGCCTATTCCGTTCCGTCCCATGATCCCACGCTAAGGGACGAAAGTTTCGGTATCCTGTTCCTGGCCGACACTCCCCCGCCCGGTCGCCTTCGCGTGGGTCTTAGCTGGGATGACGGACAGGAGCCGACCGTTCGTATGACCGACGATATATCCGCAATGGTTACGCGAACAGGCAACGCAATAGAGGTCGCCGCGGATAATCTTCCGATCCTGACCGCGCCCCAGAATGCGCCGCCGCGATATTCCTGGCAGCGCATTCTACAATATTCCGATTTCGACGATTGGCAATCGGTGTCGCGGCGTTTCCACCCCCTCTATATGGAAGCGGCCGAACTGGGTGACAGATCCCCCATCATTTCGGAAACCGACCGCATATCCGTCGAGCATTCGTCTGATATCGACAAGATGCAGGCCGCGTTGGAATTCGTGCAGCGGCAAGTGCGTTACGTATATGTTGGATTGAACAGCGGGAACCTAACGCCCATCGGCGCCGATGAAACATGGGAGCGCCGTTACGCCGATTGTAAGGGGAAAACGGTTCTACTGCTCGCCATGCTGGAAGAGCTGGGTATCGAAGCGGAAGCCGTTCTGGTGAACACTTCCGGTCTGGATGACGGGCTGGACGAACGGCTGCCGACGCCCGGCATGTTCGATCACGTATTAGTTCGTGCGAATGTAGATGGGCGGACTTACTGGCTGGACGGGACCCTGCCGGACGTCGTCGTTGCCGATACCACACCGATCCTGCCCTATCGCTGGGTCCTGCCGCTGAGTGCAAAAGGAAGCAGGCTGGAACCGGTGGATCAAAAGCCGTTCGCGCTGCCGCAGGAAATGGGGTTGATCGAAATCGATGCGCGCGAAGGTTTCGATGTACCGGCGCGCCAGAAATGGGTTCAGGTTGCCCGCGGTGTGGAAGGTCTTGCGCAATATATGCAATTGTCGGCCTTGACCAAGGACCAGATCCTGACCGCATGGCGCAACGGATTGACTGGGAAATCGGAATGGCAAACGGTCGACAGCGTTTCCTACAGATACGACAAGGAAACGCGCGCGAGCATATTGGAGATAGAAGGCACCGCCGATGTAGACTGGGACGATGATGGCGATGGCCGGCGCTCTCT
>JBAUIN010000039.1:0-14214 GCA_049682975.1 Pontixanthobacter sp.
CAAACCTGACCCTCTTGCGCATCGGCGGGCGGCGTATCGGCAATCCCCTCGACGACGGGATGCAGTAGCATGTCGATGCGTGCGTGCGCCTCGTTCACGTAGAATTCCTTTTGCGTCTGACCGGCAAACAGAAAGGGCAGCCCATAATTCGGCGAGGCATCGGCCGTGGTCTGCGGAGTAATGTCAGGCATGAGATTTTCCTTCGATGTGGTTTCGATGCGGTGATATTGCAGTTCAGGCGGGCAGTGCGATACGCAGCGGTGGCGATCGGCCGAACCGTCCTATCTGGCGGACCCATAGATCGTTCGCAGAAATGTCCGCGACGCCGATCGTCAGTTCGGGAACACCGCTTTGCCAGCGTGCAACGTCGACATCGGGGTTCCCCGTTCCAATCTCATACGCTTCGCTTTCTTCCTGACGCGGTGCGTCCACCGCGTCGGACCAGTCCCACCCACCGCGCGCGCGGCGGGTCCAGCGCAGATGAAGCAAACCGTCATCGAGATAGGCGGAACGGCCATGAACCGGCGACAGCGGTTGCAGCGACGCACCGAGATTGGCAATGCGTTGCCGAACGGGTTCCTCATCAGCCAACCCGATCGCCGCGAATTGCGTGTCCAGGCCGACCGGAATGTTCGCCGTGTCGATAACGCGTATGTGTTCGTCGAGGAGAATGCATGGCGTACCGATCGGGTGTTCGCGCACGGCCAGATGCTCCGTTCCGCCGCGACCGCGCAATAGGCCGGTCAGTTCCCACACGTCTGGCGACAGCTGGCGGGAGCGCGCGAATTGGACGATCTCGCCGCCGATCAAGAGCCTGTTGGCGCCCAGTGCCAGATCGCGCCAAGACGCATTACCGAAGCCCATATGAGCGGTCGCCAACGCCATGAAGATTCGCGCATCCGCTTCGAACACCACTCCACTGCCGGGAGGAAGAGTAGCGTTTAGTGAACCGATTGCCGCGGAAGAACGTCCGGTCGGTTCGATAGGAACAAGTCCGTTCGGTTCACTATGATATAGAGTTGCTCCTTTCCATGCCGGTGAAGGCGACCCTGCCGCCATGTATATCCGGCGTACCGAACTGGAACCGACCCCATCCCATGGCAGCTCGACGATGCGCAGTACCGTCGGCCCGATATCTTCATCTATCGGCGGCAACACATCGCCGCTATCGCCGGTGCGATCGCTGGTGATGTTTGGTGCCGAGCGGCGCAATGCCAGTTCGATACCATTTTCCCGCCATTCCCATTCTTCGATCATCCAAATGTCGTTCGCTTCGCTATGTTCGGAAGCGGGCAAGCGGACATGTGCGCCAGGCCGGATGCGCGGATCGATCGTGCCGATCCGCCATTGCAGCCGATCGCCGGCCCAGCGGCTGCGCGCATGTGCCTTATCGAGAAGCGCGACGGCAGTATCGGCGGCAAGCGCACCGGGAAATTCGATGGCCGTACCCATGCTGCCGACCGCCCGTCCGATCGCGCGTTGAACGCCTGGCTGATAGTCGCGCGCGATGTCGTAATAGCGCAAGCTTTGGAGAAGGGTTGCAGGTTCGACACGCCGCTCGCGCTGTTGCCCGTCCATCGAACCGAAATCATTGTCGTCCGCCGATACGACCGCATCCGGCAAGGTCACTAGGCCGTTCGTTTGGCGATCCTCCGGACGAAGGGTCAGTGCTGTGCCGACATGGTCGATCGCGACGGGAAAAAGACTGTCGATGATGGCAAGAGTGTCTGCCAAAGGCCCGCCTTCATCGGCAAAACCATACAAACCGGGCAGGTCCATTGCTGCATCGATATGATTGTCGGGCCTATCGGCCATGAACATCGCTAGATCGGGTTCCGCGGCGTCGGCAATAACTTCGAAAGTCAGGGCGGGGATCCGGTTGCCGAAATCGGCCAGTTGCAAATCCTCGAACACGACATAGGCGCGGCCGCGAAAGGCGGGGCAGCCGCGTTCGCCAAGGTCGGCGGCGATCAACGGATCGATCGGTTGGTCACCGAACCCCTTATGGATACGCAAGGCCCCGCCCACTTTAAGGTCGCCTGCCGCACCGCGCAGCAGATTGCCATCGGCCCAAATGCGTCCGATCCCGGCAATGGGACGGCTGGACAATGCTACTGCGAAGGAGGATGAATAGCTATATGTGGTTGTCTTCGGCTGTCCCTTACCGCCGCTCCTTTCGGAACTTTCCTGCAGATCGGTCGCCCAAATCATCGTTCCCGGAACGCGCATTCGCCCGTAAAGGCGCGCGATCGGGGTACCGTAGCTGGAGGTCGTCAGCGCCAGTTCCTTAAGTCGCGGCCCCTCCCGACCGCGTCCGCCACCGCCTGCAATGGTGCCGATCACACCGCCGATGGGGCCGCCGATCACGCTGCCGAGCGTACCCAATACCAAAGTCGCCATTATCCTGCGCTCCTCGTTTCATAAGTCGATGTGCTGTCGCGGGCGCGTCGAAGCCTGAAATGATAGCGCAACGGCCAGGGACACGGGCCAGGCATCCGCACGACGCGCCGCAATCCGGCATGGGCGTGAACCAGCCCGCCACCGGATACGGCTATGAGCAAATGAGCCTGCGCCGTACCCGGTGCGACCATCAGAAGATCGCCCGCCGCAACATCGGCATTCGTATCGCATGGTTCGAAATTGGCGTTCCGCGTAGCCGCAATAAAGGGCGCATCATCGAGATTGCGAAGCGAATATTCTGGCAACTGCGGCACCTTCAGGCCTGCGTTCGCCAGCGCATTCACCACCACGCCCACGCAATCCAGCCCGACTGCCGCATTGCGACCGTACAGTTTGAACGGTGTGCCGACCAGTGCCTCCGCCGACCGCCCGAACCGGATAGCGCGCATGTCCCAAGATTGGCCGTTCATTCGGGCTGCGGGTAACGAGCGAGCAGATCGTTGCCCGGCAGGAAAGGTTCGCCCTGAAAGTTTACGGCGTTGTCGAACCGCGTACGACACGTCGTAAATACGTGATCGCATCCTTCGCGTACCACCGCCCGGCTGCCGAAAGCCAAACCGGGCGGGACCGGCGTGTCCAAGACCAGCGCCTCGTTCTCGACGCCGATGATCGTGGACCGGGTTCCGGCCGTCGGGCCATCGAGCCAGCGGCATTCGCCATGCACGAAATCGGCCTTTTGCAAATCGGCAAATTGCACCGAGTTGGCGTCGGGGTTCACCGCGACGACGCTTGCCTCGCGGGTGAACATCGCGCTCGATAAATGGCAGCCCGGTCCGCAGAACTGTGCCCGGCAGGTGGGGCTGGTGCGCGGGATATGGTCGGCATTCAGAGCTGTTTTCGCGGAGTGCAGGTCGGCGGTGAAAGCTCTGTTTTCTTCGGTGATAGTGCCCAACCGCCCATGGTATAGCACGGTATGTTCGTGCGTTTTCCAATCGACCGCGCCGATGGCGATCGCAGCGTCGTCGAACCGTCCGGCGCGCAGATCGTCCGTTCGGATCGAACCATGCGCTAATACGCCGCGGACCTCGGCACTGTCAGGCGACAGCCCTGCGGATCGGCGAATGGCGTTGGGCACCATGCCCGGTGCTGCGCGATAACGTATTCCGCCGAACCACAAGGCGCGGTCGTGGCTGGTAAAGCCGAGGGTAACGCCATCTTTGCGCAAGATGCTCCAGAAGGTCGCGACGGTATTCAGCACTTCGCCGAGGAAAACGCGGCTCATTCCGTTTCTCGTATCTCGATAAGCGGTACGGATGGCGCTTCGCCCGCTTGAAAGTTTATGCCGGTCACATCCAAACGGTCTTCGGCGAAGCGCACCGGCACATCGAATAGATAACCGGCCCGCACCTCGACGCCGTTGGGTGGCGGTTCGGCGAGCGCGATCATACCCCGGTCGGCATAGGTCCACCCATCGGTAATTGTGCCGCCGATGCTGATACGAAGCGTATCCAGACGGGGCCTGGTAATCGGCCGAGTTTGCGCATCGTCATCGTCGCGCCCGGTTTCGCCGTAGCGTTTGATCAGCCGGAAGGTCGCGCGTTCGCCATCGCCGATGCCAAGTAATTGGTCGTCGGCGGTGGGATGACCGGTCATCCCGTTCGAACTGTAATCGAAAGGATCGGCGATGCGGAAACCCCGTGCCGATCCGCGCCGCGCCCGGAAGAAGGCAATGAGCGTGCCGAGTTCGTTCTCCGCCCGCACCCCCGGCCCGACATCGAATCGCAGCCGCGCATCAGACCAAAGCGAATTGCGGCGTTCGTGGCCCGATGCGGTGACTGTCACACTGGTCGAAAATTCGGGACTGACGGCAGCGTCCCGACCGAATGCGAGCGGGTATAGAATATCGTCGAATTCCTGCATGTCTTCATCCTTCATCGGGGGTAGGCGGGTGTAACCGTCGCGTGCGATCTGCGGCTGCGCCCAGACGAAACGCTGGGTCACGCCGCGCACCGCAGCCTCGTCCAAAGCGGCGTCGATATAGGGCCAGTAATCATCCGCATCGTCCGCGCGCAGGACGAAACCGGAAAGGTAATCTTGCCGTTCGATCGGATAGTTAAGCCGTGCATCGAATTCGATATAGGCCGCCCGGCGTCGACCGTCGGAACCGGCGGTCAGCCAGTCGTAATCTTCCAGTTGCAGCCGGTCGAATGCCGGCCACGCCCAGCCTATCGGTACATTGGCGCGCTTCAGTTCGGGCGCGCGGGGGTCGAGGATCGAGGGCGTAAAAGCCAACAGCATCACCTCCGCTTGCCCCGGGGATGCAGCATCGCGCACCGCCTGCGTCAGCGATGCGGTCGATGCGGACAGGATCGCTCCAGCCGCATCGAGCAACGCGATCTGATCGGCATCCATCGTCTCATGGGTCGAGGCGATGATCGGTGGATCGCCGCCGAACGCGGCCAAAGCGGCGGCATCGTACAGGCACGGCTTATGATCGGGCGTGACCCACCACCACGGTTCGCCGATCTGGAACAACACCGGCAGACTGGCATCGATCTGAAGCTGTACGAAGTGGCGCGCCACCTTTTTCAACCAACCCATCGCATTTGTATTGGCGGGCGACAGTAAAGCGGAGGGCGGGTCCCAACCGGTGCGTCCCGGCTCCCCGTCGAAAGCAAGCTGTTGCCAATCGGTCGGGCAGTGTGCGGCGAACAATTCGTAGGACAGCGACAGGATTGGGTCGTAATCCATCGCGGCGCATTCGGAAAGGAACGCCCGATGCCAGCGCAGCGCCGGTTCGGCCAAGCCGCCATCGGATGCCGCCAACAGCCGACCCTCGCCCGGTTCCAGCGCGAAGAAGTGGCTCATGCCGACATAATGAACGATCCGTCCGCGATAGCCCAAGCCGCGAAACATGCGCATCAGCCGCTGTGGCGTCTGATTATATGCATCGTCGTAGCCGGTCGCGATCTGTTCGTCATGCGGGGGCATCACGACATCGCCGATCGGCAAGAGGGGGCGGTGCCCGGTGCAGCGTATGTCCTCCAATACAGCGTAACCGTTTGCGCGTTGAGTCAGGGGCACATTGCTGCCTGGCACGTAAGCCAGCGGCACCAGCGAGATGAACATGCGCTCGATATCGCCGGGATGGATCGGCACGCCGGGAAGAGCATATCCGCTTTCAAGCTGCGAGAACGGCAAGGTGATGCGCGCATCCTGCGGCGTGCCTTCGGCGTAGTTCCACAGGCGCACATACCAGGTCTGCGCGTCGCCGGCCGCATCGCGCCCCTCGATCGTCAAGGTGGGCCCGTTCGGCTGGTCGAGCGGGATCAATCCTTGCGACCGCCAGCGGAACGACAATGTCGTACGGGTGTAATCGCGGTCCGTATCGTAAGCGAGCAACGGGTGATCGAGCGTATCCGCGCTATCCCAAATCAGTCCGCACAATTCTCCCTCATGATGAAATTCGCAATCCACGCGCACAGCATCGGGCGCCGTGGCGATGACGGATGCCATCATCGGACGCGGAAAATTGACCGTCCAGAACCGCGGATCGAACCGCTGTATATAATCGGTGTCCTGCCCGCATCGTTCGCGAGCCAGCCAGAATGCCATAATATTTCCTCTTGTTGTTTTCTTGGCCTCAAGCGCCGACGCTCGCATTCGCTCGTTTAGGCTACCGCCCTACCGCCCTACCGCCCTACCGCCCTACCGCCCTACCGGGCGACGGCCGGTAGGCCTTGCGGACCCAGTCGGGTTCGTTTCATTCCATGCTACCGATGAAGCACTGGTCCGGTCCGCGACCGGCGGGCCGCCAGCGCGACTGCGCGTCGCCCGATAGGGCGCAGCCAAGCCCGGGGATGCAGGCACCCGGTGCTTGAGGGCCTCAAAAGACCAACCCCCTCCGCACCGCGCTGGCGATCTGGCGGGTCGAGCGTTGCATGGCCACCGGGGCGCTCGTGCCGCGTGGTGCGTTCAGCTGGATATTGACGCGAACGTCCCGGGCGGGCGCAGCATGAGTGCCTGGTTCCACCCGTCCGGCGCTGGTCGGTACGAACAGTTCGGGACCGCGTTCGCCGACCAGATAGCCGCGACCCGGCGATACCGGCCCACCCGTGGCCCGCCCCGGCAGGCCGAAGGCCGATCCAATCAAACCGCCGAACAGTCCGGCCAGATCGCTCCCGCTGCGTCCGCCGCCGCCGATGCTGCCACCGGCCCCTCCGAATATCTGATCCAACCCCAATTGCAGCGCTTGCTGCGCGATCGATTGCAACGCATCCTCGGCGGCGCGGCGCAGATCGTCGAAGCCCAGACTGCCTCGTCGGATCGCGCCGAGCAGGCTGCGCTCCAGAACCTGGCCCGCTTTCTCGAACCCGCCCAGAAGGGAGGTATCGACCTGCCCGCGCATCGCTGCGATATCGCTTGCAAAACCGCTCGTGCTGGCGCGCACATCGATCGTCAATTCATCGGTAAGATCATTCATGGCTGTCCCGTTCCAGTAATGCATTTATGTCATCGCGACTTACGGTTGCATCTGCCTGCGTAACCGGGGCGAGCGCGCGATAAAGATCGGCGGGCGTCGCGCCCCAGAAATCGTCCGGTCGCCAGCCAAGTCGTTGCGCCGCACACGCCGCGAAGGGGCCAATTTGCGCGCCGAAACGCCCGCTCATCCCGATCCCTGTACGATCTGACCCAGAATGATGCGCAGCGGCGGCGTGCATTGCGCAAGGCCCATGGCCAGAACGGCGTCGCCCACCGCATCGCGGGCGATATCGTCTTCGGTGGCGAGGCAGTGCCAGAACAGCATGGCCACTTCCGCCAGACGAAGCTTGCCGTTCGCGGCCCGATCGACGAGGTCGAACAGTGACCCCAATTCCTCCTCCGCCGCAACAAGCGCGGCAAAGGTCGGTCGCAACTTGTGTGGGGTGCCCGCAATCGTGATAGCCGCCTCTCCGCGCATGGCGTTGGCACGTGCGTTTGCCGCGCTCATCGCGGTATCACCGCGCCCGAGCTTTCCAGTTGGAGCGTATAATTGCGCTCCCCATTGAAATCGCCGGCATAGTCGAGCCGCTGGACCAGAAAGCGCCCGTGCAATTTCGCCCCGTCTTCGAACGACAATTCATAATCGTCGACCGTCCCGGACAGGGCATGCGCGCGGATTGCCGCCTCCGCCACACTGCCGAGGAAAATGCCCGCCGCGCTGACCGAAACCGACCGTGTGCCGGCGCCCGAAAGCAGATCGCGCCAGCCGCCCGATTGCTTATGCGTCACCACGACCGCATCGCCATTGATGGACATCTGCGTCGTGCGCAAACCGGCCACCGTGTCGTAGGATGGCGGCGATGCGCCATCACCGATCTTTAAGAGAAAGGCGGAACCTTTTTGTGCTGTCATGAGGTGTTACTCCGTTGAAATTTCGAGAAGGCGGAAGCGACATTCGATAAGTGCGGCGCGGCGATTGTCGGACCGCCGCTCGGCCCGCGCCCGCAGGAATTGAACGGTGACGCAGTGAAAGTCGGAATGTTGCCCAGGAAGCGCGACGATCCGCCGTTCGATTGCGTTGATTAGCGCGGCGTCGCCGGCCGGGTCGTCGCCGCGTGTTTGCAGTTCCAGCGCCAGGCGTACTTCACGGCCGCGCCGGTCTTTCATGCTCCAATCGGTCGATGCGCTGGCAGCGATGCCGAGCCATGGGGCGGTTGCGCGCGAGGGGTTTTCCTCCTCGATTGCGTTGAGCGCGTTCGCCAACGCCGGATCGGCGCGAAGCCAAGCGAGCAGAGCGGCGCGTAGGCGGTGTTCCATATCAGTCCTCCCGTCCGAATGCGGGCCAGAGCAATTCCGACTGCCGCCAATGCGAACCATCGCGTAAGGCGCGGCGGCGTCGAGCCTCGGCATGCGCCTTGGCCAAACGAAGCGCGTTTTTTCCGAAGTCCGGCGCGTCGCGGCCGATCGAAGCGCGGATCATGCGACGCGCAGTCGCCGCCAGGGTTGCCACAATGCGGCGACGGCGGCGGGTGGCACACGCGACGCGCTGGTTTCGCCCTCAACATCCCGTTCGCGAAACAACTGCGCGGCCAGGCGGATGATGCCGTGACGCAGGGCTTCGGGCACCTCTGCCCATTCGGCAGCCAGTCCGGCGATGTAGCGTATGGCGATACGCCCGCCATCGTCCGACGTCGTAATGCGAACGCGGCCCGTTCCGTCCCCATCCAACTCAAGATCGTAAGCGTCCGGCGGGAGGGGCGTTCGGTTGCCGCTCGCGTTGATGACATCGGCTCCAATAATCGCATGTACGGGCCGGGCATTCAGGCAATGCCAGATGTTTCGTATCGGCAACGTCTCTTCCGCCGTCAGCGATAGTGGAATTGTGCCTGTAAATCCTTCGCACATATCGATGGCGGCATGCAGCAGAGTTACCAACGCCACATCGTCGGTATGTGTCGATATGGCGAGCCATTGCTTGAGCGCGTCGAGCGCCGCCGCGCCGGGATCGGCGGGCGTGATAATCCGTCTCATAAATTGAGCCTCTTGTGATCCTTGAGTCCAAATATTCTCGAAGGCCCAGCGGTGGGCGGCCGCCGTTCTGCCTTTGGCAGTGCCTTGCAACGCGGCCCGTTGATTGCAGGCCGGATCGATTCCAGATCGTTGTCCTGGAAGGGTCCGCAAGGCCGGAGTCGAAGCCGGAGGCGCAGACGGCCAAAGGCCACCTGCACGGCCGCCCGAGCTTATGCGAGGATGCAAGCGAGACGGATGTCTCGCGCCCGCAGGGTCAACGAAAAATCACTATTCTTCGATCTTGAGCAGTTTGATCGCCGCGCTGTCGAGCACCTGCCCGCCGACACGCTTGGTGGCGTAGAAGTGGACGAACGGTTTGTTGGTAAAAGGATCGCGCAGAATCTGCGTGGCACTGCGTTCCGCGATCAGATAGCCGTGGCGGAAATTGCCGAAGGCGATCGGGAATGCGCCGTTCTGCATATCCGGCATATCTTCCGCTTCGACTACCGGATAGCCGAGCAGACGGTCGGGTTGCCCCTCCACCAGACCCGGCTGCCACAGAAACGCGCCGTCGGCAGTCTTCAGTTTGCGTACTTCGGCCAACGTCGTGGAATTCATCACGAAACTCGCGCCCTGACGGTGCCCGGCCTTCATCGTATGGACCAGATCGATCAAGCGACCCTCCGGCGAAGAACCGAAGCCGCTCGCACTGCCGGTTCCGACATATTGCAGGGATCCGAATGCGCGATCGCCATCGAGATCCTCAGATTTGGGGGCGTTGAGAAAGCCCATGGGCTGGTTCACGCCATTACCGCTAACGAACGCCGCCCCTTCCGCGCGGGCGAATTCCATCGCGATCTCGCTGGCGAGCCAGGTTTCGAGGTCGAAGGCTGCATCGTCCAGCATCGCCTGGCTGGCCGCCGGATTGGCGTAAAGTTCGCCCGTGGGCGGCGCGATTTCGGCAAATTGAGGAGCTTCGGTTTCCGGACGCCCCGCCGTTTCGCTGACCCAGCCGCTCGCCGTTCCGCCGGTCGATACGAGCTTGCGATAGCCCGCGCTGCCTGTCTGCACCACCTGCGCCAACGCCCGGATCGGGCTGATTTCGGTCAGTGCACGGGCGATCATCGCATCGATCATGCGCGGCACAGCATAGCCGCCATCGGATGGGTTCCGGCCGTTGATCGATTTGATTTCATGTTCGCGCCCATGACGCAAATAGCCATCGACGAAGCCCTTGATTTCGGCGGTTTCGCCGGTGGTCGCTGCGCCGGATAGGGCGGGGCGAGCGGCAGCCTTTGCAACCTTGTCGAAGCGCGCCTTCACATCGTCGACATCGGCGCGGAGCGTCGCGACATCGGCTTCGGTCTTGTCCTGCCGTGCGACGATGTCGAACGATGCGTCGATCGGATCGATTGCGGGGGCGTCGGGGGTGGTCGTGTTCGTAGGAATGGAGATATCCATATATTCACCTTCTTGGTTGGGGTGGGGGTAGTAAGGGGAAAGAGTGGTCATTCCCGTGAGAGCGGGGATGACGGAAATGACTAGTTTATGAGATGCACCCGCGCGCCATGTTGCAGGGGATGCGCGACCAGACTTATTTCGAACAGATCGACATCGTCCAGCCAGCGCGTGCCTTTGTCGGAGCGAAACCGGCGGGCGCGGTAGCCGAAGCTGAGGCCGTCGATCGCGCGCGCTTTCAGCAGATGCGCGGCCTTGCCATCCGGATTGTCGATCCGGGCGATCACTCGAAGGCCACGGGTGTCTTCACCGGCGTTGTCGATCCAGCCGATCCGCTGTCCAGGGCGGTGTTGCCAATAAAGCGGCAAGCGGTCGCGGCGCTCTTGCAATGTCCGGCGGAACGCGCCTGCCGTCACAATGTCCTGCGCCGCATCCGCCACACCGAACACAGCGGCGTAACCTGCCAATCGCATCGCCCCATCCGTCATCGCAGCATCTCTGGCACGCCGATCCGGACCGCGATGCCGATCAGCAACAAAGCCAGCATGCCGCGCATCAGCCACGCGACCGTCGATTTCAATGCAGAGGATTTGGCGTCGCGCCATGCGCCCAGCAATTCGCGTAATTCGTCGATATCGTTCTGGGCCTTCGCATCGCTCAAGCCTAATCGCGTCATCGCACGTTCCGCGCCGATCTCGCTCGCTTCTTCGGCGATGGCGCGCAAGGTGACGAGGTCGCTGCCCTGAAGCGCTGCCTGCCCCATCAGCCCGGCCAGCATGTCTTGCCTGTTCATGGTTTGTCCTTCCCAATATCCATTCCGAGCATCTCGCGTTTCTCCGCGTCCGAAAGAAAATCCGCCGTCGAAATCTGCGACCAGAACCGTTCGCGATCTTCCGACAAGGCCGAAATACGATCGAGATCGACCTGCAGCGTCGCATCGGCGAACCAATCCTGCAGACCTTGCCGCAACCCGCCATGGATCTTGTCCGCCAGTGGCAACAGGGTCAGCCGCCACAGTGCCTTGTTCGCTTCGCGGTAATTGGCGTAGGTGTTGTCGCCGGGCAGGCCAAGCAGCATGGGCGGCACTCCGAAGGCGAGAGCGATATCGCGCGCGGCGGCGGCTTTCAGCGTGGCGAAATCCATATCGGCAGGGCTTAACGACATCGCTTTCCAGTCCAGCCCGCCTTCCAGCAGCATCGGCCGCCCGGCATTCACTTGGCCCGTATAGGCCTGCGTCAATTCCGCCTTCAGCCGGTCGAATTGGTCGCCCGTGAGGCCGCCGGCGCCGTTCTCTCCGCCACTGTCGAACACCAATGCGCCGGATGGGCGCGCGGCGTTCTCCAGCAAGGCGCGGTTCCACGCCATCGCCGCATTGTGGATCGCGACCGCCTGTTCCGCCGCCGCCAAAGTGCCTGCGCCGTAATGATCGTCCGCCGGATGGATGGAACGCAAATGGATGATTTCGGGCCATCCGCTATCATCGTCCAGCGGAATGGTGAGTGTGCGATCGGCCAGTTTATAGGCGTAGGCCGCGGGCCAGCCATCTTCGCCGGGCATCACCGACATACGTTCGGGCCGCAGAGCGAATAATTCGATCGGCCGGCCGCTCGCATCCTTCATGATCTGCACGAAGGCGTTGCCGTGCAGCAGCAGATGCATCGCCAACGTCTCGGTAAGCGATTGCCCGGCGCTGGTGGTGCCGATCAGCTTGCCGAGCACATCGTCGGAGCAGGAGACCGGCGCGCTGCCGACCCCCTCCGCCACGATCCGAACGGCGCGCTGCGCCACCGGGTTCTGCACGAAACTGTGCGTGATGGCATTGGTATAATCGAACGGCGCGCGGGCGCTGCCGCCATCGAAGGCGGTAGCCCAAGGCGACCGAAACCCACGCGCGATAGGCACACGGGTTTGCGCCCCGCCTTTGAAGGCGGAGGTCAGGTTTTGTAGAAACGACATGGAAGATCCTTCGATAATACTTTGCTCCTCTCCGAAAGAGGAGGCGTTGTTTACAAAGTTCGCACTCTCGGCCGCGCGTTTCGGCCCAGCATCAGTTCGGTGAACGCCCAGACCAGGGCGTCCGCCCGGTCCGGGCTGCGACCGGGGCCGTGATATTCGCCGCCGATCATCAGGCCGCACATCTCGTCCTCCAGCGCGCCGAACATTCCGGCATGGACGACGCGGCCCGCCTCGTACAAAGCCGCCACCGGTTCCGCGCGGGCGACTTTTCCGCGACTCGCATGGACCAGCTTGACCGGCAGATTTACCTTCGCCGCGCGCAACACGCTGGCGACCATCGCGCCGCCCTGATTGGCCTCCGCCACGACGCGATCGGCACCCCATAGCTCGGCCGCATCGGCCACGGCGCACGCCCAACGTTCGGGTGAGGGCTTCGCGACCGAACAATCGGCCAGCACGACGCCTCGTCCACCCCCGGCGGCGCAACTGCCCATCATTCCGGCCACGACGATTCCGCAGGCGTCGCCCTGCGCGCTGGCCGGGGGATCGACGCCGATAACGATCCTGTGTATCGCATCCGGCATATCCAGCATCCGGCTCTGTTCGATCAATGCTCGGTTCCACAGGGCGCCCTCGACATCGTCGATCATGATGCCATCCAGTTCCTGCCGGCCCAGCTGCGTTCCGCCGAATTCGCGCTGCATCAGATCAAGGAAACGGCGTGGCAGAAACGCCGCATTGTCGTGTGTCGTGCCGCGCGTCACTACGGTCTGCCCATCGGTGTTGCCCATCAGCAGGCGGCGCATCAGCGGCACGGCGCGCGGTGTAGTGGTCGCCAACACACGCGGATCGTCGCCAAGCCGCAAGCCGAGCAGCAGATTGTCCCAGCATCGGTTTGCTCCCCCATGGGCGAGCGGCCATTTGCCGATCTCGTCGCACCAGGCATGGCTATGCTGCGGCCCGCGCAGACTTTCGGGTTCGGCGGCGGAAAACAGAGTGGCTTCCGCCCCGTTCCGCCATCGCAACCGATGGAGCGATGGTTCGTAAACCGGCCGCTCTGCCGGTGTGGAGGTGGCCATAATGCCGC
The DNA here is from genome assembly GCA_049682975.1 of Pontixanthobacter sp. Taxonomy (GTDB): domain Bacteria; phylum Pseudomonadota; class Alphaproteobacteria; order Sphingomonadales; family Sphingomonadaceae; genus Pontixanthobacter. The sequence goes on from JBAUIN010000039.1 coordinate 13,394, forward strand.
TTTCCCCTTCGACCATTACGCGCCTCGCTTCGCCGAGAGACGCCCCGACCAAAGCGATCCGTGCAAAGGGGTTCGACAAGGCTTGCGATTTAACCCATTCGGCACCTGCTCTCGTTTTCCCATATCCACGACCCGCCATCAGCAGCCAGATCTGCCAATGGCCTTCGGGCGGTATCTGTCCGGCATGCGGGGTGAAATGGAACAGATCGTCGAAATTGCACGCAGCGACGCGGGCATCGTCGCCGTCGATCGAATGCGCTATTTCCGTGCGATCGTGCGCGTCAATATCGGGTAGAAAGGTTTGCAGCACGCCGCGCCGCGTCCCATGGGCGCCATCCGATGTTCCGTTCAATGGATCGTCGCCTGCGTCATGTCGCGCCGTGCGATCACGCGCTGCCGCAATTCCTCCAGCTTCGCATCGATAATCGTGCGGGCCCGCGCCACATCCATATTGCGCCGTTGTGCGTGGTCCTGCGCCATCGTATCCTTGTGCAATGCGAGCAGCCGCAACGCCGCGCCATTATCGTGCCGCGGCCCATCCTTCGGCTCGCCACTACGCAGTCGCGCCAGCAGTTCGAGTTCGAGATGCTCGTACCCCTCGACCAGCGCCGCGCGCCATGCCCGCGCGAAGTCTTCCTCGTCCCGCCGGGCCTTGTAGGCGCGTGCCGGATCGATACCGGCTGTCTGCGCCGCTCGGGTGACATTGGAAGTCTGTGCGAGCGTATCGAGAAACGGCGTGCGCCAATGCGGGTTCACACGGGTTTTCTCGCCATCGCGCAAACCGGATTTGATTTCGGTTTCTGTACCGGCGCTGCTCCGTC
>JBAUIN010000040.1:0-6243 GCA_049682975.1 Pontixanthobacter sp.
GGGCCGGGCGGGCGCATGAAGGTATCGCCTTCGTAATCGGCATGGATCTGAGTGAGTTCGATCCGATCGGCGAGGGGCATGAACACATCGAAAATCGCGGCACCACCGATGATGGCGATATCGCCGCCGCCCGCGATCGCGAGAGCTTCCTGCGAAGATCGTGCCACTTCCGCGCCGGTGCTGTCCCACCGTTCGCGCCGGGTCAGCACGATATGCCGACGTTTCGGCAACAGGCCGGGCAGGCTTTCGAAAGTTTTGCGGCCCATAATCATGGGCAAACCGGTACCGTCATCGCCCATCGTCAGGGCTTTGAAATGTTTGAGATCGGCGGGCAGATGCCACGGCAGCGTACCACCTTTGCCGATCGCACCATTGGCAGCGCGGGCATAGGCCAGAAATATCGACCGGGTCACGCTTCGCCGCGCCCGATCCGCGTGATGTGGCCCATCTTGCGCCCATCACGGGCCTGTTTCTTGCCATAAAGGTGCAGATGCGCGTCGGGGTCGGACAGACATTCCTGGGCGGCTTTTACCGACTTACCGATGATGTTTTCCATCGACACGTTGGCGGACACGGTAGAAGTATCGCCCAATGTTAGGCCGCAGATGGCCCGGATATGGTTTTCGAACTGACTGGTGGCGGCTCCTTCGATCGTCCAATGTCCGGAATTGTGAACCCGGGGCGCCATTTCGTTGAAGATCGGCCCTGCCTTGGTGGCGAAAAATTCGCAGGTCAATACGCCGACATAGCCCAGTTTCTGGGCGATGTCGGACGCGATGCGGCGGGCGGAAGAGACCTGCTGAGCGACCCGTTCGTCGGCGAGTAACTTGGAAGAGACGAGAATGCCGTTTTCATGCCGGTTCTGCGGACTGTCCCAGAACCGTGTGTCCCCATCCTGCCCCCGCACGAGGATGACCGAAAACTCGGCATCGAATTCCACGAACCCTTCATAGATCGCAGGTGCACCGGGCAGTTTCAGACCATCCGCCTCCCGGCCCGACATGATCCGCCATTGACCCTTGCCATCATAGCCATCCCGCCGGGTTTTGAGGATACCGGGCGCACCCAACCGGTCGACTGCGGTGGTGAGCTCATTCGCGGTATCGACCGTGGCATAGGCGGCGGGCTGTCCGCCGCATTCTTCGGCGAAGCGTTTTTCATTCAGGCGGTCCTGCGCGGTTTCCAGGGCGCGGGGGTGGGGCAAAAGTCGGTCGGCAATATGCGCGAGCGGTTCGACGGGGACATTCTCGAACTCCCACGTCACTACGTCGCATTGGCCTGCGAACGCGCTCAGGGCTGGGACATCGTCCCACGCGTTGCAGAAGAAATCGTTCGCGACTTGGGCGGCGACCGAATGGCGGTCGGGTGCGTAGACGATGCAGCGGTAGCCCAGTTGCGCGGCGGACATGGCCAACATCCGGCCCAATTGACCCCCGCCGAGAATTCCGATGGTCGACCCCGGTTTAAGCATCATGAATTCCCCTGTTCCCGCTGTCCAAAACGGTCGATTTCAGTTTGTCGGGCGGTCCGCAACCGCATTGCTGCGGTTCTCGCGCCAATCCTGCAATCGCTGCGCCAATTCTTCGTCCGACAGCGACAGGATCGACGCCGCCAGCAATGCCGCATTGGTCGCGCCCGCTTCGCCGATTGCCAGCGTCCCTACCGGCACACCGGCGGGCATCTGCACGATCGACAGCAGGCTATCCATGCCCGACAGCGCCTTGGATTGCACGGGAACGCCGAGAACCGGCAAATGAGTGCCGGCGGCAATCATGCCCGGTAGATGCGCCGCACCGCCTGCGCCGGCGATTATCACGCCGATCCCCTCACCGTCGGCATTGCGTGTAAATTCCATCATCCGATCGGGCGTACGGTGCGCAGAAATAATGCGTATATCCGTTTCGACGCCCAGATCCGCCAGCACGTCCGCGCCGTATGTCATGGTCGGCCAGTCCGATTGGCTACCCATCACGATCGCAACTTTGCGTGCGGTGATCGCCATCACATATCTTTCAAATAACGCCGTTCGCCCGGTCGCATACCGCCGTCGAATTCGTACACGATCGGCTGACCGGTCGGAATTTCCAAGCCGGTAATGTCGTCATCCGAAATGTTCGACAGATGCTTCACAAGCGCGCGGAGCGAATTGCCATGCGCGGAAATGATGACCGTTTCGCCGCTAGTCAGCACCGGCAGAATGGCGCTTTCCCAATAGGGCAGCACGCGTTCGATCGTCAGCTTCAGGCTTTCGGTGTTGGGAATATCGATTCCGGCGTAACGCGGATCGCCGCGCATATCGTATCGATGCCCCGCCTCCATTTCAGGTGGCGGCGTATCGAAACTGCGGCGCCAGATATGCACCTGTTCGTCGCCGTGCTTGTCGCGCGTTTCCTGTTTGTCGAGACCGGTCAGACCGCCATAATGCCGTTCGTTCAACTGCCAGTTCTTGGTCACGGGCAGCCATAGGCGGCCCGCTTCTTCCAGTGCGAGATTGAGCGTTTTGATCGCGCGCGTCTGCAATGATGTGAAGCAGGCGGTGGGCAGCATGTTCTTGTCCGCCAGCAAACGCCCGGCGGCTTTCGCCTCCGCCACGCCCTTGTCGGTCAGATCGACATCCCACCAGCCGGTAAAACGGTTTTCGAGGTTCCACTGGCTTTGGCCGTGGCGGACGAGGATGAGAGTGGGCAAGTGGTCGGCTCCCGCGCTTTGAAAGAGCGGCCTGCGTTAGCTTTCGTCGCCCTCTTTGGGAAGGCTGGATTTCCCACCGGCTTCCGCAGCGCCGCCGTCGTTCAACTCGCGCGACTGCGTCTTGCGACGGCGGAGGTTTTCGCGCAATTTGGCGGCAAGGCGTTCTTCGCGGGTCGACTTATCGTTACCGTCGGTCATTACGCTTCAAATAGCGCCGAACATACGCGTTCATCAAGCTGAACTTGCCGATCTTATCTTGACTTTAAAACACCCCGCGCCAATAGGGCGCGCCTGCCGAGATGAAGGTACGATCGGTACGCTGCTGTAGCTCAGTGGTAGAGCGCGTCATTGGTAATGACGAGGTCGGGAGTTCAATTCTCCCTAGCAGCACCATTTTCGTTTGATCCTGCGAGCGCGAACCATTCGGTTCGCTTGCCTCCTCGCGTGAGCTCGGGCGCGCGGTCACGCTTGCGAACCCGATTGGGTTCGGGCAGCACTCCGTTTGAAACGGAGAGCGTAAATGAATTTCAACTTAACCGAACAGCAGCGCGATTTGCAGGAAGCGGCGCGGCGGTTTGCGCGGGCGGAGCTGCCTGAACTGGCAAAGCAACTGGAGCGTGACGATGCGCCTGTTCCGCACGATATGGTGCGGCGTTATGGCGAACTGAGTTTTCTCGGCGTCAATTTGCCGGAAGAATATGGCGGAATGGGCCTCGGCCATATCGAGGCGCTGCTGGTGCTGGAGGAGTTTGCGCAGATCTCCGTCGCGGTTGCGTTTCCGGTGTTCGAAGCGCTGACGGGGCCGGTGCGCACGATCGAGCGATTGGGGTCCGACGCGTTGAAAGCGCGCATCCTGCCGGAAGTTGTTGCGGGCGAAAAGATCGTGGCGGTGGCTATGTCAGAGCCCGATGCCGGTACCGCACTGACCGATCTGACGACGACTGCGCGGATCGACGGCGACACAATCGTTCTGAATGGCCGCAAGCGCTGGAGTTCGGGCGCGGGCCACTCCGACTATTATATCACCTATTGCCGGTTCGATGGGGTGGCGGGGGCCAAAGGTGTTGGCGCAGTGCTGGTGGAGAAGGACGCGGAAGGCGTCAGCTTCGGCAAGCGCGAGGAACTCATGGGTTTTCGCGGCATTCCTTCCGCCGACATATTCCTCGACGATGTGCGCGTACCGGTGGGCAATCTAATTGTCGGCGCCGGAGGCTTTGCGCAACTGATGGGTGCATTCGGGTTGGAACGCTGTGGCAATGCCACGATGGGGCTGGGTGTTGCAGCGGCGGCGCTGGAAGATGCGTTGGCTTACACGCAGGAACGCGAGGCATTCGGCAAACCGATCGTCGATTTTCAGTCGGTACAGATCAAGCTCGCCGAGATGGCGATGAAAGTGGATGCCGCCCGGCTGCTGATCTGGCGTGCGGCGGCGAACGCGATGCGCGAAGAACAGGGCGGGCTGCCGAGCGTTTACGAAAGCAGCCTCGCCAAATGCTATTCCAACGAAATGGTCCGGGAAGTCACCAGTTTGGGCGTGCAGGTCATGGGTGGCTATGGCTATTCCAAAGCCTACCCGATGGAGCAGCGTTTGCGTGATGGGTTCGCATGGGGCATCGCCGGCGGTACAACCGATGTGCAGAAAACGAACATCACCGCCGCGATGATCGGGCGGCGGTTCAATCAGCGTGCCTGACGGTAATATCTTGCCAAGCGGAACCGTCTTATTCATGTAAAGCACCATGGACGATACCGAACACGAATTGACCAAACTACACCCCAACCATCTCAAAATGACGCGGGTGGTCATCGCTCTATACGCTGTGCCGTTCGTCATCGGGGCGATCGTGCTGGAAATAATGCGTGTGGCGTTTTTCGGCGTATTCATCGTTCCGGCGTTACTGCTGTTCGCGATTCTGATCCTGCGTTTTGCCCTGCGGCGTTACACCGCGCGCGGTTACGATATGAGCGGCGACCGGTTGCGCGTAGTGCGGGGGATTATGTTTCATTCCGATACCGTGGTGCCGTTCGGGCGTATTCAGCATATCGACGTCGATCAGGGCCCGTTGCAGCGCGTATACGGGCTAGCGACGCTGACGGTGCACACGGCAGGCACGCATAATTCGTCGGTACAATTGCCCGGCCTGAAACATGAACGGGCCACGGAAATGCGGGAGGAAATCCGCCGCCATATTAAGCGCGAAACGCTGTGATGGCTGAAAGCCCGATGTCGGAAGCCGCGCCGGTTTCGCGGGTGCGAACGAGTAATGAGGCGGCAAAACGCACCCATCCGCTCAGCCCGATCGTGGCCGGATTGTCCGGAATTCAGAACGCCGTTCTGCCTGCGATCGCAATCTTTTTTTCGATGCGCGAAGAGCCATGGGCGGTTTTTGCTGCGCTAGGCGTCGGACTGCTGATCGTCGTGCTTGGTGCAGGTGGCGCGTACCTATCGTGGAAACGGCTGACCTATACGATCGGGGCAGAGGATATCCGGGTCGAAAGCGGGATTATCTCACGCGCGGCCCGGTCCATTCCGTTCGAACGGATACAGGACGTCAGCCTGGAGCAAAGCCTGATCCCACGGCTGTTCGATCTCAGCCAAGTCAAATTCGAAACCGGCGCGGGCGGTGGTGACGATCTGACACTGTATTATCTGACGAAAGAAGAGGGCGAACGGCTGCGCAACGTCATCAAGGCGCGGCGGGCCGGTGCAGCGATAAATCCGGAAGAAATTGCCGATGAAACCGCAGAGCCGGAGGAACGCCATGAAGTACTTTTCGCCATGGATACAAAGCGATTGTTCACCTTCGGCCTGTTCGAATTCTCGCTGGCCGTATTCGCCGTCGTCGCTGGGCTTTTTCAATATGCCGAGACGTTCAGTTCCATCGATTTCTGGGAAAGCAGCGTCTGGTCGCGTTGGGCCGAGGAAGGCGGTGGATTCGTTTCGGGCCTGGGTGTCGGGATACAAATACTCAGCGCGCTCGCTGGATTGTTTGTATTCCTTCTCATCGGTTCCATCACGGGCCTGGTGCGCACGTTTCTTCGCGATTGGGAATTCGTGCTGGAACGCACCGATAAGGGCTTCCGCCGCCGTCGGGGTTTGTTGACCAAAACCGATGTCGTGATGCCCGTTCATCGCGTGCAGGCGGTAAAACTGCATACCGGGTTTCTGCGCAAGTGGTTCGGTTGGTACGGGCTGAAATTTGTCAGTCTCGCGCAAGATAGTGGATCGGCGAGTCATGATGTCGCACCGTTCGCACAATTATCGGAAGTGGAACCGATCGCACGGCAGGCGGGTTTCGCCATCCAGCCCGAAGTGGATGCCGAATGGCAACGCGGCAGCCGCAACTACCGGATCGACAGTGCAATCATCGAATGCGCCATTTTCGCCGGCGTTGCAATCATCGTGGCAATTGCGCTCACAGCTTCGGAAGTGGCGTCCCCGGCAATCGCTTTATTGATCTTTGCGCTGTTTATGTTGGTAGGCATCGTATCTGCTGTCCGGCAAATGTTTCTCTGGCGCTTCGATCTCAATGCGATCGACGCACGACATTTTTT